>JACPMQ010000062.1 GCA_016185955.1 Candidatus Woesearchaeota archaeon
GTTAATTGTGCTATCAAAATGGCGTGTATGTACAAAATAGTTTTTTGCTGTAATAACAATCAAGATGCGCCATTTTGCCTGTAGCGCGGCTCTGGAGCAGCCACTTTAGTTTTTGACTTTTAGGATTTCTACTGAGCCGGGTGTGGAAAGTTAATCATAAAGATTAGTCAATAAAAGCCAAAGCGGTGGCTTCGTCATAAAAATTCCGCCGTTTGCGAACAGCGGAATTTTCGTAGGCGGTATACGCCACCGCTTTGGCTTAGCAAACATAGCTTTTAACTTTGAGTGATTGCTTTTTTGCCCATATATTCTCTGTTCACCAAAAATATCCTAACAGAGCTGAATATTATTGTGAACATAATAACAGAGAAAGCTATTTTTGATATTAGTTCCGCATTCTGAAGATTATTTTGCATTGCCAATTGCGCAAGCACTGCTGCTGCAAGCCCCCTTGCAAAAATAGAATTCATTATTTTTTTGTCATACGGCATAAAATTTTTTGCTATAAAAGAGGCGGTATTCCTTAACAGCATTATTGCAACTGCTATTATTGCGCCAATTATCAAAGCTTTTAAGTTTGAAAAGTCCAATAATATTCCAATGTACACAAAAAAGACAGCTGTTCGGTAGGTGTTGTTACTGAAATTGCATTTTCTCCTTCTGTTAAGGAGGTTAATTTTTTTGAGTTTTTCAAAACTAAGCCGAAAAATAATGTCGCGATTGCGCCGTTCCCATTCAAATATTCTGTAACCGTATACAAAAGAAGCAAATAAGCAATAGTCAGCATGTAAGATTTATTTTTTTTCAGAATTTTGTTTATTACCACTATCCATACGATTCCAGCTATCACTCCAAAGAATCCAGCTACAGCAAATAGCGCTGCTAATTTGCTTGCAACAAAGTTAAAGCTGAAATTGTTCAATGTTATTATCTGGATTATTGTAAGAGCAAAAACAATGCATAGCACATCTGTTATTGCAGATTCTAAGGTAAGAATGGAATAAGTCTCTTTTTTTATTCTTAGGTTTTGAATTATGGGTATCACAAAAGCCGAGCAAATGCCGCTTAAAATAACTCCAATTAATAGCGCATGCAGCAAATCAAATCCAAAAAGCATGGATATTAATGCGATAGCTATCAAAGAAATAAAAAAATTGTACAATGTAATAAGCATGCCTTTGCCTAGCCCTTTTGCAAAAGATACTAGGTCTATATTGAATGCGCCATCAAATAATAGAAATAATAATGCAAAAGTTGTAAAAAATGGGGCAATAGGCACAAGAGAAGATGGAAAAATTAATTTTAATGCATAAGGACCTAGTATAAACCCAAAGATTATCAAGAGCAGAACATCTGGAACTTTGAATCTATTGAACAAAAACTCTGCGAAAAATCCAAAAAAAATTATTGAGCTTACTATTAAAAATATTGTTAAAATCTCAGCCATGCAACTATATTTTTTGCAGATATATAAAAATATTTGCATGATGAAAAAAAGAAAAAAAAGCAAAATTTATATAGAAGTGCTTATTTACTTTTTTTGCTATTTTTAGTGAATAAGTTATCAAAAAGTAAAAAGCTACTAAAAAATAAAATAATATGGAGGATGATTTAAAATGGTACAGCAAGTACAGCCAATATTTATTTTGCCGGAAGGCGCGCAAAGGACTATAGGAAGAGATGCGCAAAGAACAAATATAATGGCAGCTAAGCTTGTGGCTGAGACTGTCAGAACAACTTTAGGCCATAAGGGCATGGACAAAATGATTGTTGATTCTTTAGGAGACATAACTGTTACAAATGATGGCGTTACAATTCTTGAAGAAATGAATATAGAGCATCCGTCTGCAAAAATGATTGTGGAGGTTGCAAAAACACAGGAAGAAGAAGTTGGGGATGGAACAACAACAGCTGTTGTTCTTGCCGGAGAATTATTAAAAAATGCCGAAGAGCTTCTCGATCAGGATGTGCATCCTGCGGTTATTGCAAGAGGCTACAGAATAGCTGAATCCAAGGCGCAGGGAATATTAAATCAAATGGCTGAAAAAATAACATCGAACAACGAAGAGGCTTTAGTGCAAATTGCGCAGACTGCAATGACAGGAAAAGGCGCTGAATATGCCAAAGAGACTTTGGCAACTCTCGCGGTAAAGGCTGTTAAGATGGTTGCAGAAGACAATTCTTATGTTGATAGAGACAATATCAAGATTGAGAAGAGAACAGGAGGCAGTGTAGAAGATTCTGAGCTAATAAAGGGCATTGTTATAGACAAAGAAAGATTAAGCTCAAACATGCCGAGGGTTATAAAAAATGCAAGAATCGCATTAATAGACAGGGAAATTGAGATAAAGAAAACAGAGATAGACGCAAACATCGAGATAAAGGCGCCAGAGCAGATACAAGCCTTTTTAGATCAGGAAGAAAATATGCTGAAAGCAATGGTCGAGCAGATAACATCCACAGGAGCGAATGCAGTTTTATGCCAGAAAGGCGTTGATGACATCGCAATACATTTCCTTGCAAAAAAAGGAGTGTATGCAGTAAGAAGGGTAACAGAAAGCGATATGAAAAAGATTGCAAAGGCAACGGGAGCAAAAATAGTCACAAACCTTAAAGACTTAAGCAAAGAAGATTTAGGGGCTGCAGGAACTGTCGAAGGCAGAAAAGTAGGAGATGAAGAATTTACCTATATAATGGACTGCAAAAATCCAAAGGCAGTTACTTTGCTTATAAGAGGTGGAACAGAGCATGTTACAAGTGAGATTGAAAGGGCTATGACAGATGCTGTTGGAGATGTAGCTGCTGCATTAAAAACAGGCATGGTTGTAGCTGGAGCAGGCGCGCCTGAAATTGAGCTTGCATTAGAATTAAAAAAATTTGCAGATTCCTTATCAGGCAGAGAGCAGCTTGCAGTGCAGGCATTTGCAAATTCAATGGAGATTATTCCAAAAACATTGGTAGAGAATGCAGGATTGGACCCAATAGACACAATGACAATGCTAAGGGCTGCTCATTCAAAAAAACAGAAATGGGCTGGCATTGACGTCTTTACAGGAAAAGTAATGGATGCATGGAAAAGGGGAGTCATAGAGCCTTTAAAAATAAAGACGCAAGCTGTTGCAAGTGCAGCAGAAGTAGCAGTTATGGTGCTAAGAATAGATGATGTCATAGCATCATCTGGTTCAAAAGAAGACAAAATGCCAAGAATGCCTCAAGGAGCAGGCATGGGCGACATGGGATACTAAATCCCTTTTTTATTTTTTTGGTAACTTCTAACACCCCATAAAGGGTTTTTGCGAATTAAGTGCTTGTGCGTATAGTGGCGCAACTAAATAATGGAACAATAATTATTGCGCCACTATGCTAGAGAACACAAAGTATAGGAACGGAAGTCAATAAT
>JACPMQ010000067.1 GCA_016185955.1 Candidatus Woesearchaeota archaeon
GATAATTTATTTACGGAAATTAATGTCCGTGCCTATATAACAAAATTATTTTTGCACATACACGCCATTTTGATGGCACAATTAACATTCTTCTGCCCGCCCACCGCCCCTTATTTTGGAGCAGCCACTTTAAGTTTCATATATCTTTAGAATAAGAGGTGTTAGTGGTTACCAATCTACTGCCCCTTTGGAGCAGTTGGCCTCTGCTCAACTTTTTTTGGAGCTATAGCCTGCTTTGGAATGTGCTGTTTTGGATGCTCTTTTTTCAGCTCTTTTATTTCTTCCTTTTCTGTTTCCTTAGCCTTTTCCTCTTTTTCTTTTTTCGCTTCTTCAACTTTTTCTTCTATCTTTGCTTCAAGCTTGGGCTCTTCTTTTATAGGTTCTTTTTTCTTGCTTTCCTCTCTGCCTTTTTTCTTCTCTGCGAGCTTTTTTTGCTTTTCAATCTCTCTTTTTGCGTAATTCGGAATTTCTGTAAGCTCGACAATAACCTTGCCTTTCTTGTCTTTAGTTGCAGTAACCTTAACATGATGCGGCGGATTTTTAATTCCTCGCTCCCACAAAAACTTATTTGCGTATTTTCCTATAAGCACCTCTTTGGATTTCATGTGCTTCATTATAAACTGCCTTAAAGCCTTCACAGCCTTTTTTGTTCTTTTCCATGGAGGCGCTTTCTGGAATTCCTTTCTTAAGGGCACATTATAAACCCTTTCCAATACAGATGCTTCTTCTTTTTTTGCCATTTTTATTTTCGCCATTAAGCTTTTGTTTTTGTCCTTCTCCAGCTTCTTTTAATTGCTGTGTGCCTCCCTGGATGCACTTTTCTCCCTTTGCCATATATTTTTGGCACTGTCCAAAAAGGCGCCCATCTAGTTTTCCTATGAAGCTTTACTAATCTTTTCTTTTTGTTCGGGTGCTTGTATCGTGTCATTTTTGCATTATGAGCGTTTTATTTTAATGTCGGTTTTTTTCTCGCTTATTTTTTTTAGGATTTCTTTTAATGTGCTATCATCAATCCTGCTTATTTGCCCGGATTGTATTGCATTTGCCAATATAACCAATAACTGTACAGCCTTTTCAGGATAAGCTACTTTTAGATTTCCGTATCTTTGCAGAGCTTCTTTGGTAAAAACCTGCTTTACAAACATCTCAAGCTGCTGTATCTGCTGCTGAACCTTTTCCTGCTCTGTAGCTTGCTGCTGGGCTTTTTCTATGTCTTGCCTTCTTAATTCCATAAGCTTTCTCTTTCTTATTTCTTCCAGCTCATTCATTTTTTTGAATTATTTTTGAAATTTTTGTTGCAATGTCATCCAGAAATTTTTTTCCCTTAGCAGTTATTGCGCGCCCTTTATGCCCTTTTCTTACATCCTTTTTTACAAAGCCTGCTGCCTCTAACTGCTGCAGAATTTTCCTTAATATGCTTCCTGAGCCTTTGTAAAAATGCTCAGTCTTATAGCCCCTGTTTTTTTTGCCGCCATATTTTGTCCTTAGCTTTGAAACGCCTATCGGACTATACCTGTAAACCTGCCTTAGAACAGAAGCAGCTCTTGCATACCACCAGTCATTCTTAAAAGGCGGCCTTTCTTTAAACACTCCTGTTTTAACGAATGGGGACCATGCCGGAGGCTTTATTGAATCAACTTTTTTAAGCTCTTCAGAGGCTTTTTCAACAAGCTCAGACTGGTTGCAATCGTATATTGTTGCCATTTTAAAATTATTTATTACTCCTTCAAATTATTTATTACTCATTCTTTATTACTTTTTTATTTTTTGCCTTGCGGCAATAGAATGGCTAACTGTGTTAGCGCATGAATAAAGAATTATATTTTATTTATAAAACTGTTGGTTTTACTACATATCTTCTCTGACTTTGTACCTCTCTATTCGAACTGAGCCTTCTTGTTTAACTTCTACAGGATTCTTTAAATTATAAGCTAGCTTAACCATTTCAGATGTGTCGCATCCTGTAATAAAAATAGCTGCTGCAACGGATAACAAAGCAAAACTTTTTGCTGATGAAGCAAATCTTTTCCAATAAGTTTTTATGGGGTTTGCATAACCTATTTGAGAAATTTCAGGAGTTGAAGGAGAAGTATTTGCATTATCAGCAGGATTTATTGGTGTATTTAAAACAATTCTGTCTAAAGTTTGATATGAGGGATTATTTGAAATGGTATCTGAAAGAATATTTGGATTAAGCAGTTTTTTATAGTTTAATTCTCCATCATGCATCTTTCTGAGCGCAGCTAATTCTACTCTTTCATTTAGTGCTCTATCACGTTGTTGTTTTGCCCACTGGGTATCTTGAGATGTTTTCATTTTAGTTAGTGCCTTGGGAATATAATAAGAATATTAAATTTTTCATTAAAACATTTAGCTAGTAAGTCATGCTCTTAATTTATTTATGTCGTTTACTAAAAGCATGTGAGACGGCAGTTTTCTCTCGTTCTGATTCATAGGAGAATCACCATGCAAATAATACCATTTACCATCTATAACAAAGCCCATAGCGCCTGCGCCCGATTGTGGCGCACCTCTTCTTTCATAAGGTATCCCCAAAGATTGCAGAGAAACACCATAAACTTGTGATAAAGTGCCGCTTGTCATTTCCTTTAGATAAATAAATACATTTTGGTCTGGGAATAAAGGATTTTTTGGGTAGAGGGGTCCATATACCCTTGATATAGTTTGATCAATATTATTTTCTTCCCACAATGAAGTTACATGCGTAGCGTTTTCACGCCACCATGAAAGATTTTTTTCTGCAGCAACTAATCTTTCATCTATACCAGTCCTGCTTTCAAGATTTGGATTTTTCCATGCTGCATAAGCATGCTTAAAGGCATTTCTTAA
>JACPMQ010000078.1 GCA_016185955.1 Candidatus Woesearchaeota archaeon
CCATTTTTGCTGACAATGGTTTTTCCAATCAGCTGCCTTGAAAATTTTTTATCCTCTTCTGCCATAATATTCCCCCATCAGTAAATAAGGAATTAGTAAGTTAAGTTATATTTAAATGTTTTGTTTTAGTTTTTATTAATTTCTGAAAGCAAAACAGTTATTGTTTCATCGCTGTAGCATGTTTCCTTTAGGCTGCAGCCAGCGCATTTATTTCTATTTTCGCAGTAAGCAGGTACATAATGGCTTTTTAATAGCTCCTTTACTTTATTGATTAAATCCATAATTTCATCTTTCATAAATGGGTTTATAGTTATTTGCCTAATCTCTCTTGCATCGAGATAATATACCATTGCTTTGTTGATTGGCTTTTGAAATTTTTCTTCAAGAAGCAATGCATAAGCTGCTAGCTGTATTCTATGGCTATGCCATATCCCTTCTTTTGGCGCCTTTCCGGTTTTTAGCTCTATTGGAATATAATTATTTTCGTGCATTTCTATGCGGTCAATTATCCCAATCAGCTCCAAGGTTTCTGAATCTATCCTTAGCTCTGATACAATTTTAGGAGTCAATTTTTCCCACAATTCCTTGCCATAGATATTATGCTGCTGCACAAAATTAAAAATATTCTTTGCTCTGCTTTCTGCTTCTAAAGAAAGAGTGCCCCATACATCCTTGAAGATATCTGCCAGCTTAAGGTTAAATGCTTTTAACTTTATGCTATTTTTGATTATTTTTTCTCTTAATGTTTTTGAATATTTTTTTATATATGAAGATAGGATTTTGTTATAGTCGCTGTTTTCTGCTATTGAAACTGCTATTTTTTCTTCCTGCTTGTTTATAGAGTTATAAACTTCGTGCCTTAATGTCCCCAGAAGAATGCTTTCCTTAGGGAGCTCTTCAAGGGCAAGCACTTGCTGCAGAAATAGCTTTCTTGGGCAATAAAGATAAGAACTCAGCATTGACACATGAATTTTCATTTTATAGATGAAGCGTTTTAAATTTAAATAGTTTATGCGCAAATGTCCACTGCATGCCAAAATATTTAAATGCAAACTTAAAACAATAAGGATATGGAGATTGTAGAAAGGCTGAGCCTAATTAAAGAAGTTGGTGAGGAAATAGTAACAGAAGAAGGGCTAAAGCATTTACTCGAAACAAAAAAAAATCCTATTGCCTATGACGGCTTTGAGCCTTCTGGAAGAAGCGTGCATATAGCGCAAGGGCTTCTAAGAGCTATAAATGTCAATAAGATGACTAAAGCTGGCTGTAAATTTATTTTTCTTGTGGCAGATTGGCATGCGTGGGCAAACAATAAACTTGGAGGTGATTTAGAAAAAATACAGAAGGTTGGCAAATACCTTATAGAAGTATGGAAAGCCTGCGATATGGACTTAAAAAATGTGGAATTTATTTGGGCTAATGAGCTTATGAAAGAGCAGGAATACTTAAAAACAGTAATGCAAATAGCAAGAAACAGCACTGTTAAAAGAATTGTCAGATGCTCGCAAATTATGGGGAGGAAAGAGGACGAGGCTTTGCAAGCCTCTCAAATATTTTATCCATGCATGCAATGCGCGGATATATTCCATCTAAAAGCCGATATTACTCAGCTTGGCATGGACCAAAGAAAGGTTAATGTGCTTGCAAGAGAGATTGCCCATAAACTCGATTTTTGGAAGCCAGTTATAGTGAGCCATCATATGCTCATGGGATTGGGAGAGCCTCCAAAACATAGCAATACAGAAGAAAGGATTATTGAAATGAAAATGTCTAAAAGCAAGCCGGATAATGCTATATTTATGGATGACAATGAAGAAGAAGTTAAAAGAAAGATTGCAAAGGCTTACTGTCCTGAAGGCATTATAGCAGAAAATCCGATTTTGGAGTATTGCAAGTGTATACTCTTTGAAAAATTTAATTCAATAAAGATAGAAAGGGCTGAAAAATTCGGAGGTAATGTTGAATTTGCATCTTATGCCGAGCTTGAAATGGCATTTTTACAAAAAAAATTGCATCCAACAGATTTAAAGAAGGGTGTTGCAGAGCACTTAAATATGCTAATAAAGCCTGTAAGAAACAAGCTGGAAAAAAATCAGGTTGCCAGTAAGCTATCTGAAGAGATAAAAAGTTTTGAAGTAACGAGGTAAATCAATTCGATTGGTGGAATTTTCGATTCTTAGTTAATGGCATAAAAAACATTCTGAATTTGAGTATGTTTACTATTTTTAATACTGCCTTCAGCAAATTACACTGCTCGGCAAAATTCTTCTGCCATTGAATTTTGCCTCGCCAATTTATTCATTATTGCCAATGAATAGAATGAATAAATGCTATATAACCTTATATTTTCCGCGAAGCGATAAAGTTATTTTAAAACGGAATTAATGCCCAAAATACTATCCCTGCTCGATAACAATCAAAGTATATTTGTTATTTAAATATTTCTTTGCAGCCTTTTTTACATCATCAGCTTTGACTTTTTTTATATTTTTAATGTAATCATTTGCTAAGGCTGCATTCTTTATAGTTTCCCAAAAGGCAAGATTGTCTGTCACTTGGAAAGTATCTTCCATATTCAAAGCGTGGCTGCCTTCAATGTAATTTTTTGCATCTTCTATATCATTGTTATTTATGTTTTCCAGCCTCTTAAATTGCTGCAAAATTATTTTTTTTGATTTATCTATGTTTTTTTTATCTAAATTTGCAAAAACTGCGAAAAAGCCGTAGTCTTTTTCATGCTCATTTTGAACTCCCACTTGGTAAGCTAAGCCGAGTTTGTTCCTAACCTCATCAAAAATCCAGCCTGACTGTCCTTTTCCAAGAATAGCAGTTATCACATCCAAAGTATAGCTGTCTTTATGCAATCTTGGAACTGACTTGTAACCCAGAACAATATAAGAATTGAAAGTCTTTCTTTTCTCCACAAACTTCTTAAGCCTTAATTGTAAAGGCTCGTTGATAACTTTCCTGCGAAAGGGCTTTTTAGGCCTCATGGAGCCAAAATATTTTTTAACTTTTTCCTGAACATTGCTGACATTGCCAGCAACAGACACCACCATATTATTGGGGGCATAATGCCTAAAGTAATAATCAATAATAGTTTTCTTGCTTAGACCTTTTATAGTTTCTTTAGTTCCGTAAGTGGGGTTTTTTGCAGGATGCCTCTCAAACAAGTTTTTCTGGAAAAGTATCCATTGGTATTGCTTTGCGTCATCATTGACCATATTTATTTCCTTGAATATTACACTTTTTTCCTTTTCAATCATCTTTTCATCAAAAACAGAGTTCATTATCATATCAGAGAGTATTTCCAAAGCTATGTCAAAATGCTTGTTGATAATCTTAATAAAGAATGATGTCCTGTCTCCGCAAGTGTAAGCATTAAATTCAGCGCCGTATTTTTCAATTTCATTAGCTATAATTCTGCTGTTCTTTCTTTTTTTAGTCCCTTCAAAAAGCATGTGTTCCAGAAAATGGGAAATCCCCCTAACATTTGCGCTTTCATAGTTAGAGCCCACCATGAAAGTTATTTCAACAGCTACGGATTTTGAGGGTTTTTTTTCAAAAATCACGGTTATTCCATTTTCTAATTTTTGTTTTATCATTTTTAGCAAAAGATTTAAACTGTTTAATTATTTTTCCTTATCAGATGAAAATCAATGGGTTAAAAAACATTTTGGAAAAAAAGAATCTGGATTTTGCGTTGTTTTTTAATTTTGATTCTATGGAGTGCAACGCAAATATGTCTTATTTTTCTTCTTACAATGGATTAGGAGCTTTAATAATCCCTAAAAAAGATATGCCTTTTCTGTTAGTGCCTAAAATGGAGCTAGAGCGGGCTAAATATTCCAAAATTAAACATGCTTATGCCTTGGAAAAAAAGAGATTTTTTGAATCTGTTTATGGCAAATTAAAAAGTAAAGGCATTAAGGCAAAGAGGATTGGAATAGACTATAATAGCTCTACATTAAATTTTTACAGGAATTTTAGAAAACAGTTTAAGAATGTAAAAATTAAGGATATATCTTCAGACTGCTTTAGGTTAAGGGAAATTAAAACTAAAAATGAAAAGGCCACATTAAAAAAATCTTGCAGTCACGCAAGCAAGATACTGGAAAATGCTATAAAAAACATAAAAGAATTTAATACAGAATCTGAAGTTGCAGCTTTTTTGGAGCATGAATCAAAAAAGCTGGGATTGAATATGGCATTCAAGCCTATTGTCGCTTCAGGAAACAATGCAAGCATGCCTCATTACATGCCAAAAAATATAAAACTGAAAAAAGGCTTTTGCGTTATAGATTTCGGAGTTAAGTATAAAGGGTATTGCTCCGATATCAGCAGGACAATATATCTTGGGAACGCAACTAAAAAAGAAAAAAGGATTTATGATTTTATGCTTAATACACAGAAACAAATTATTGAAAACCTAAAAATAGGAGATTGCTGCGGCGCTATATATGATAAATGCATAAAAAATTTAGGAGACTGCTCAAAATATTTTATTCACGGGCTTGGGCATGGCATTGGAATAGAGATTCACGAATCTCCAAATATAACGCTTAACTCTAAAGATTCTATTGAAGAAAACATGGCTTTTACTATAGAGCCAGGAATATATACCCCGAAAAAATTTGGGATTAGGATAGAAGACACTATTTTTATGGAAAAGAAGCCACTAATTCTTACAAAAGTTACGAAAGATTTATTAAGAATCTAAAAGTTCATTTTTTTATGAAATATGACGAGAGAATCTTTAATTCTTCTGTAGAGGAATACAAGGAAATGCTAATTAATTCCAAAGGCTCTTTTTTAATAGTGTTTGACATAAGCAATAAAGAGGCTTTTTTGTCAATAGCGCCTTTGTCAGGGGCTATGCACGAGCTTAATTTAGAAGTTTGCGCTATTGGCATAGACAAGAAATCTGAAAATTTGGATGCGCTTTATGAAGTATGGAATGCTTACAAAAGAAAAAATGAGAATAGCGATAAAGCAACGGCATTAATCAAATTTATAAGCGAAGTTGAGAAAAAAAGCGAAGGAAATTTTGAAAAATTATTTAACATGCCGCATATATTGCAAGCGAATGATTCTTGTTTTGAAGGCGCGTTTACACTGCCTTTCAGGCATGAGTGGTTTAAAGATTACAGAGAGAAGGAATTGGGAGATACATGCAAAAAGATATGGAAAGAAGTTTATAATTTAAAAGAAAATGAAAATGTTTCTATAGGCTTTGCTTTAATACCTAAGAAAGAGATGCTTGGCCATCCATTGGAAGATTATCTCGATTCTTATGCTATTATATGGAACATGAATTTTAGCTGCAAAAACTACGCAAAAGTTTCTATGAATGCTTACACACAAAAAAAGTCAATGCTGGAAAAGGGCGAGCCTGTTTCTGAATTAAGGGCTGTCTTATTAGGCTGCGAGCTGTGCAAAGATGCAGACGAAAAAATTTTCATAGAATACAAAAAAGCGTCAGAAATATTAAAATTAAATAGAGTTAAGCCTATTGATGCCTCTTTTTTCATCGCTGGTAAAGGTTACTCTGGCAAGCATATTTTTGGAGAAGTAATAGGGTATCCATCATTAAATAAAAAGACAAGATGGCAGAGTCCTAGCCAGATGATCTACAAGCTGGATTTTTTCCCGCAAACTGCTTTAGATGACAGGCAACCTGCAGCAAGAGTCGGTTTTACAGAGACCTTGCCTATAGATATATTTATTGAAACGTGCAATATTGACTGGAAAAAAATGAGAGAGAGAAATCAAAAAACCAAGGAAGTGGCTGACAAATGCAGCGTTATTAAAGTTTCCGGTGAAAATATTAATGGCTTGAAAACTGAGTTTGAAGTTGGGCTTGTAAAGCCTGACAAAACGCATAGATGGGTAAGAACTTCTGATACAGATGTAAGGGAAAAAATTAACTCTGAATATTTTAAGAGAACAGGAATAATGGCAGGAACAATGGCTAATCTCCCGGGAGGAGAAGCTTTTACAACTCCTGAATATGTCAAAGGCACTATTGTAGGAGATGTGGTTATAAGCATTGACCAAAGCTACATGCTATCAGAAAAAGAGCCTCTGGTTATAGAGTCTGATGGGAAAGAGTATAAGGTAATATCTGGCCCTGAGGAGATAATAAAAAAACTTGAGGAAAAGAAGAAAGAATGTTGGCAGATGATCTTAAACCAAGAAAAATTTAAGAGCTTGCCTCATGACATTATTGAGCTTAAGAAAAAGAACTTCAACATGATAAATGAGTTTGCGATAAATACAAATCCAAATGCAAAGCTGTGTGAATACCTCATAGTTAATGAAAAAATAGCAAAGATGATGCATATTGCATTAGGCTCTGGATTCGAGCCTGACAGGGCAACAGAATACCATACCGATATTGTTATAAATGCCCCAAGGCAGAAAATGGATGTCTATGGAATAGATGAAAATGGCAAACAACACTGGATTATAAAAAAGGGGGAATTTGTCATATAGAAATGTTATATGCTAAAATTGTCTTAAAAAAATGCTTATGCTTAAAGAGGAATGAAAGATTCCTCATAATTACTGATTCTAAGCTTTGTAGGATAAGCATGGATTTTTTAAACCAAGCCAAGAAAATTACAGACAAAGTTAAGCTAATTAAGATTCCGATAGCAAAAGTAAATGGCGTTGAGCCTCCTAAAGATGTTGCAGAAGAGATGATGAAATGTGATGCTGGGCTTTTTATAACTGCAAAATCTCTAACTCATACTCAAGCAAGAAAAAATGCTTGCGAACATGGAGCTAGAATAGCCACTATGCCCGGAATTAACAAAGGAATACTAAAACGCGCTATAAAAATTAATTATGCTAAATTAAAAAAGTTTAACATGAAGCTTGCTGGTATATTAAATAGAGGCAAAAAAGTTAGCATAAAAACAAAAGTTGGGACAGATATAAATTTTAGCATTAAAGGCAGAAAGGCTTACGGAACCAATTCAGGAATATATAATAGAAAAGGCTCTTTTGGAAATCTTCCTTCAGGAGAAGTTTTTATTGCGCCTGTAGAAGGCACTGCTAATGGCATTTTTGTAGCTGATGCTTCTTTTGCAGGAATAGGAAAATTAACAAAACCGATAAGTGTGCATGTTAAAGATGGCTATGCTTATGAAATTATTGGAAACAAAGCAAAAAAGCTGGAAATGCTGCTTGATTCTGCTGGAAAAAACGCAAGAAATATTGCTGAATTTGGAATTGGCACAAACAAAAAAGCTAAAGTTTCCGGTATTGTTCTGGAAGATGAAAAGGCTATAGGAACGTGCCACATTGCGCTTGGGAATAATTTTGGCTTTGGAGGAAAAATAAATGTGCCGCTGCATATTGACGGAATTATTAAAAGCCCGAGCATAACAGTTGATGGAAAAAAGATTATGGAATTTGGAAGATTCACAATGATAAAACCACGTAAATCGTGCCGGTAAAAATTCCAGCGTTATATAAACACTGGAATTTTTACTACGAAAATTATTTAAATGCAAAAACCTTACCTTGTGCAGATAAGAAGATGACCACAAAGGAAAAAGACATTTTGGACAATGTTGTGTATAATTACAGCATTAGCACAATACAGATAAATGAAGAAAACAGGATTCTGAAGGAGACTGTAAGCAAGCTTAAAGAGGAGCTTGACAAGTTCAAAGCACTTCCATTAATGGTTGCTGAAGTAAGAAATACCTTTGGTAAAGAAGCTATAATAAGGCTTCCCAACAGCAATCAGTTTTATGTTCAGGTTTCTAAGGAATGCGAAAAGCTTGCAGCAGGCGATGTTGTTTTGGCAGACCAAAAAAATCTTGTGATAGTAAAGAAAATTCCAATTACCAAAAAATTTGACATTGAAAGTTTTGTTATAATAGAAAAACCAAATGTGCCTTGGCACAATGTAGGCGGGCTTGATATGCAGGTACAAGAGATAAAAGAAGTTGTAGAGCTTCCTTTGAAAAAACCGGAATTATTCAAAAAAGTTGGAATTACGCCTCCCAAAGGCATTCTTCTTTATGGAAAGCCTGGAACCGGCAAGACGCTACTAGCAAAAGCTGTTGCATCCTCTACAAACTCTACATTTATACAAATAGTGAGCTCAGAGCTTGTGCAAAAGTTTATAGGTGAAGGAGCTAAAATGGTAAAAGAAATATTTGAGTTAGCGAGAAAAAGGGCCCCTTCAATTGTGTTTATTGATGAATTGGATGCTTTAGCTGCAAAAAGAGTTGAGATTGGCACAAGCGGAGAAAGGGAAGTAAATAGAACATTTATGCAGCTACTTGCAGAAATAGATGGATTTAATCCGTTAGATAATGTAAAGATTATAGGTGCCACAAACAGAAAAGACATACTTGATCCTGCAATAATAAGGCCCGGAAGGCTTGACAGGCTTTTATACATACCATTGCCTAAAACTGAGGCTAGATTTGAAATATTAAAAATTCACTGCAAAAATATGAACTTTAGTAAAGATGCTGACTTAAAGGTTTTGTCTGATTCTATGGAAGAATTATCTGGAGCGGAGATAAAGGCAGTATGCACTGAAGCGGGATATTTTGCCATACGCGAAAACAGGACTCAAGTAACAAAAAACGATATGGTTATGGCAATAGAAAAAATAAGGCAAGACGCAGAAGAAAATCAGGAGTATTTGGAGATGTTTGGATGAAGCTTAAGTAAAGTGTGCTCATCAGTTACTTTCCGCATTTCATTGGTTTAGCCTCAAAGGGTGTTCACTTAATCATCGCACAATTGTTATTAAGGCTTTGTCTTTTTTAAATATTTTGTTTTAGCTGACCATAAAATCAACACAAACCCTATAAACCCTCGGAGAAAACTGCCCGCATTTAACTATACCAATAATTTCGCACTGTTTTTTTGCTTTCTCGCATTCCTTGTTTATTAGTTCTTTTAAATCTTGATAATTATTTTCTTCAGAAAAGCAATAAAAATGGAGCGTACTATTTTTTTTTGCTTTGCTCAACGCCAAATCCAAAAAATTCCCAGCATCTTTTGGCAAAGGCATAATTATTCTGTCAAATTGAGTCTTAAGTTTTGGCATTATTTTTCTGGCATCCCCCAGTATCAATTCAACATTTGCAGTTTTATTTATTTTTATATTTTCAGTTGCATACTTGTGCGCGATTGGATTAATTTCTATGCCAATTATTCTTTTAGCTTTCGTATTTTTTGAGATTACTAACGGGTAAATGCCAATCCCGGAAAACATCACTAAAATAGTTTCATTTGGCTTTATTAAGCATGCAATCCTTTTTCTCTCGCTTGACATTCTTGGAGAAAAATAAGCCTTTTCGGCATTAAGCTTTGCAAGAACGTTGTTTTCCTTGTGCAGGGTTTCCTTTCTTTTTTCGCCTGCAATAACTTTAAGCTTTGGCAGCCTGAATTTTCCTGAATGCTTTTTAGTTTTTTTTAGTATTGCCTTAATATGGGGATAATTTTTAAGAATAGCTCTTCCGATTATTTTTTCTTTTTTTGCTAGCTCTTCTGGAAAATCAGAAAAAACTAGCAAGTCTCCAACTACATCAAAAGATGCTGGCACTGATTTTAGCTCCTTTTCAGTTAATTTTTTATTTAAAAGATTTTTTAGCTTGTTTTTCATTTTAGAAGTCTGCAAGGGATTTTTGCTGTTTTCCTGAGTTTTCCTTGTTTAGCTTTTCTAAAATTGGTGAAACCCTTTCTGCAGAAAAATCGCGTTCCTCAACGAGAAATTTATAGATTTGAGGTGCATCCGCGCTATCAAAATTTAAAGCGTAGTCATCTGTCACAGGAATATTTTTTATTAGAGCGTATATTTCTTCCCATGAAACATCAAAAAAATCTTTCCATTTTATTTTTTGGAATAGAGAATTAAAATCTCCCTCATATTCCTTGGCAAGCTTCAATGCATTTTTAGGCCCAATCCCTTTTATGCCTCCAGGATTATAATCTGTCCCGATTATTATTGCTGCTATAATTAATTGCTCCTGGTTTATATTCAAAATAATTAGGTTTTCCGACAGCTCAATAATTTCAGGGTTGATTGTTTCATATACCATAGAGCTTCCTTTTTTTCTTCTGCCTGTTATGGAAAGGTTTCTTATAAGCCTTGTTGCTCCATGCAGCAAAGAATCAAAATCTTGGCTGCCTACTGCAAATCCGTTATTTTGTCTTACTATATATGCTGCTTGCGCTTCTCCTTCAGAAGGAGCTTGGACAACAGGCAAGCCCAATAATGAAACCAGTTTTTTTGAGTCTTCCACCATATCTTTGCTTAGCCTGGAAGTCCTTGATGCATATTTCTTCATGTCCTCAATATTTCCTTGCTCTTTAGCCTCTATAAATTTTTTTTCAGCTTCTAATTTTAGAGCTTTTCTTTTTTCTGCTGTTTTTTGCTTTAATTCCGGTGCGATTCCGTCAAATACAAATACTGGCTTAATGCCCTTTAGCATTAAGTTAGTTGTTCTTGTGAATAAACCCACAAGATGAGAGGTTGTATTTCCTTTTGAATCTTTAAGAGGCGTGCCATCAGCGCCCCTTATGGTAGTTAAAAACTGGTATAAAGTGTTATATGCATCTAAAACTATTGTTTTGTTTTTTAAAGAATCAAAATTAATTTCTTTTGAGATTATAATATCTTTAAAGGCTACTCCCATTTTATTAAAAATTCCAGCGTTCGTAGAACGCTGGAATTTTTACCAGTGCTTTTATTGGTTTGGTATTTGCCATTTCGTTTTGGCTTAAAGCGTTTTGAAGGCTATATTTTTTAATTCATTATTAAGCATTTCTTTTGCCTGTTTTGTTAAATTGCCATTGGTTAAAAAAAACAGTGGAAGGTTTTTTGATTGTGCTTGTATTGCGGCAGAGCTTAAATCTGCATCATTTACAATTTTCTTATTTTTTGATTTGCAAAAGTATTTTATGTTGCCTATAGGCGTGCTTAGCTCTATTATAAAATCTGCTTCAAAATTCTTTTTTGTTGGAATCGTTTCTATTGTCTGTATATTATTCTTATTAAAAAAAGAGATGATTTCTCTTAAAAATTGGGTTTTGTCAGCGGTCTTGGCGTATTTTTTAGAGGCATCTTTCTTGGATTCTTCTTTTATTGCCTTATCCTTTTGTGTGTCTTTTAGTTGAAGCTCGTCTGTTTTTGTTTCTTCCTGCGGTCTTTGCTCTTTCTTTGAAAGGAGATTATTGATTAAGGTTTCTGCTTCCTTATTGCCTAAAAGATACCACTTCCAAAAAATATCGTTTTTGTTGTTGTATGTAACCTGCAATGGAACTGAAAAATCCTGTATATTCCTTAGGGCTACCCTTATAGCTGGCTCTTGCAAGGAATCTTCTAAAAGCTTTTCTTGCCTCAACAACAAAAATGCCTTTTTTTCTATTTCGCGCAGCGAATTCACAAAGTTTTGCAGCTTTTCTTCCTGCCCGGGCAGGTAATATAGAGGGGAGCCTCCGACTTTTAAGCTGGATATTTTCAGATGCTTAGAGGCTATTAATTCAGAAAGCCTAGCAGATGCCATCAAAATATTTTCATTTATTTCTTTTGCTGCCTGCACCGGCAGTATAGGGCCTTTTTCCTTGATAAGGGATATTATTCTTTCATTAACTCCCATAAGAAAAGAAGAATTACTTATTTTTTATATATTTTTGGTTCTCACGGCCGCATCCATCTTACTTCCCAATAGGAAACACAATTTTCATCATCTACAACCCCAATAAGCAGCCTTTTTCTCGTGGAATGCGCAACTCTGTTTTTAGCGGCAAACTCATACCACGTTAATGTCGAGCCTTCATATACTGGGTACACGATCCATTTTGCGTGATCTTCTCCTGGCTTTACTCCGCGGTCATAGACTCGAAAATCCGCGCCAAACTTTAATGCTGTTTTTATTATGTAGCCGCGATTTCTTATATCCCTATAAACACAAAACCTCACCCAAAAATTTGGCTCGAGCTTTTCTGCTTTTTTTGAGAATTCATCAAAACTTAATTGCTTGCTTTTAGTTCTATATATCCCTAGGGTATTTTTTTCTAATAAGTGCAGTGATTCAATCAAAGAGAGCTGCAGCTTTCCATTTTCCAGGAGAGTGCCGTATCTGCTTTGATTGTATAATTCCCTTGCAGCATCAGAATTTTCAGTTAATATTTTATTGCCTACAAAATCTGCCCTTATTTTCTGTGATTTTTCCTCTGCTTTTTGTTCTTTTTCAATATTTTCGGTTTTTGCCATTTTTCAAAACAGCAGTGGAATATCTTTTAAAAAGTTGTTGTTTTCGCGGCTAACAGGCACAGTAGAAATCCTAAAAGTAAAAACTAAAGTGGCTGCTCCAAAATAAGGGGCGGTAGGCAAGCAGAAGAGTGTTAATCGTACTATCAAAATGGCGTGTATGCGCAAAATAATTTTTTGCTGTAATAACAATCAGGATGCGCCATTTTGCCTGAAGCGCGGCTCTGGAGCAGCCACTTATATTTGTTGAGGATTTCTACTGAGCCGGCTAACAATTAAGTTTAAATATTCGTGGGGAATACTAAAATACATGGAAGAATACGAAAAGCTTTTAGAAGGAGTTAGAAAGGAGCTGCCAGAGCATGTTTTCCAAAAAGAAAGATTTGAGATTCCTAAAGTAAAGGGACACATTCAAGGCAACAGGACAATTATAAACAATTTTTTACAGATAGCAAATACGCTTAGAAGGGAGCCAGAAAACATGTTAAAATTTATTCTGAGGGAGCTGGCTACTCCTGGAGAAATCAAAAAAAGCGGCAGCGTGATAATCGGGACAAAAGTTCCGGCATCTAGGATTAATGAAAAGATAAGGCAGTATGCCAATACTTATGTATTTTGTTATGAATGCAGCAAGCCTGATACCAAAATAGAGAAAGATGGCAACTTTAGCTTTCTAAAATGCATGGCATGCGGCGCGAGGCATGCTATAAAATCTAAATTAAAGCTTTGAGGATGGGCAAAAACAAAATTAAAATTGGGCTGATACAGTCTGAAGTTGAAAAGGGCATAGACAGAAATCTAGAAAAAACCGAGAGGCTTGCCAAAGAGGCTTCATCTAAAGGCGCTGATATTGTTTGCTTGCAGGAATTATTTGCAATGAAGTATTTTGCCCAGACTAAAAACAAAGGATTTTTCAAATTTGCAGAGCATACCCCGGGGAGAATTACAAATTTTTTATCTGAAACTGCCAAACGCAATAAGATTGTTTTGATTGGCTCCTTGTTTGAAAAAAATATAGGCGGCAAATATTATAATACGTGCCTGATTTTTGATGAAAACGGAAAAATAATTTGCAAATACAGAAAGATACATGTTCCTTATGATCCTTGTTATTACGAGCAATTTTATTTTTCAAATGGAAATCTTGGTTTTGTGCAATGCACCGCAAAGGGAGTTAAAATAGCCCCACTGATATGCTATGACCAATGGTTTCCAGAAGCTGCAAGAGTCAATGCCGTTAATGGGGCAAAAATTATTTTTTACCCTACGGCAATAGGCTGGATTGAGGAAATGAAAAAAAATGAGC
>JACPMQ010000070.1 GCA_016185955.1 Candidatus Woesearchaeota archaeon
GCCTTTTTATTATCATTTGTAAACATCTTTCCTATGAATCAAAGCAGTTTATAATAATCTTGTCCTGTTCTAGTCTATAAATTATCCTAAACGGTGGAACTCTTATACTGCGATGACCCTTCAAATTATACTGTAATGGCTTTCCAGATTCAGGAAGTTGTTCTAGCTTCTTAAGATGATTAATGACTCTTATTCGTATGGATTTATCTTTAATTTTCTTAAAATCTTTCTTAAACTCTTCTGAGAAGATTATTTGCATTTTAATTCATCAACAAGTCATCAATTTCTTCATCATGCATAGAAGTATCTGCCTTGATAAATTTGCCTTCTTTTATTTGTTCTTCGCTTCTTCTAATTTTTTCAATTAGTAGCATATCTTTTCCTAGAGATTCTTTCTTAATTTGTTTCAGTATGATACTCCCACCTTCATTAAATACGATAAACTTTGTTGATGGCTTTATGCCTGCATCCTTCCTAATTTCTGAAGGAATAACAACCTGTCCATTCTTTGATATTTTAGTTATAGCAACTTCCATTTTTATCACCTACTATACATTTTAATATTAAAACATATTTTATATATAAACCTTTCGGCTTTTTGTTATCTTGAAAATCATTGTGTTTTAGTGCGGGATTGTTTTTTGAGCGCTCCGAAAATCCAAAAATATTTACTTAGTAGTAATAACAAAATAGAAAAGTTTATATAGTAGTTATACTATGGATAAGTAGTATGGATAATCAAAATTTCCATCAATCTTAGATTGGTGGAAATTTTGTAGTGCAACGCTTACCAGCGTAAGTGGTAAAAATTTCGCTGTTCTACGAACAGAGAAATTTTTACAGGTCAACAAAAAATGGTGCAAGAAAAAAAGGATAATGCTGAAGATGGCGCAAACACAAAAGGTAGGCAGTATTCTGTAAAACTTGAAGGGCACATTCTGACTTTTAAGGAAACACCAGAAGGTGGTTTACTGTTTGAAGAAATTACACCAATTCCAAAAACTTATTCTAATAGAGTCGAAATAAGTAGGCGTACATTTATTGTAGGTATTCCTGCTTCAGTAGGTTTATGGTATTCTCTTGGTAGCGGATGGGGCTACATGAAAGGCTTGGGAAAAATGTTAAATGCGGGAATAAATCCTATATTGGAAACTGGTAAAACTGCACGTGATGCTTTTAGAGCAGTAACCGGACAGCTTGAATTAGAGGGGTTAGTACATTCTTTGGAATCCCAAGACAACCAAACTAATCAGCTCTATAAGGCATTTATTGATTCTTATAAAACTCAGCATGAATTAGCTCAAAGCGCGAGGAAAGTGGATGAGCAATATGCTGCTTTCAGCAAAGCATGGAATAGTATATTGGAAAAAACGCCATTAAAGGAATTTGAAAAAAGCGGAGCTTACGGCTTGCGAGAAAGAATTCAGGAAGAGTTACAAAAATTATTCGGAAGGGATATTGCAAATCCTGATTATATAAAGAGATTTGGCACTGCACGAGATACAAATATTAAACTGCAGGAAGCTATAAAGGCAATGGAAGAAAGCCTTAAAACAGCGTTAAATGAAGGCAATAAAGAAAAAGCTGAAGCAGTAATGAGGGACTATGTTTATATAACCAAGGAAAGAAAAGAATATCTAAAGAGAGTAAAGCCAGAAAATCTTTTAAAGCTTGCAGACGATTATTTTAAGAAGTTTGAATCACAGCTTCAAAGCGGAACAGCTAATAGATTTATAGGTTACGCTAATAAAGGCAAAGAAATGGGACTCAACCTTGAAAGATGGATGCCATGGGTTGGTTTAATTGCAGTAGTTGGAGCAGCTTCGGCTGCAGCTAATACTTTAAACAATACTTTAGGCAAAGCTGTTGCTTATGTGGCAGGAGCTGCTGACCAATATAATGCTCAAAGGTTAATGAGCAGACGCGATTTTACAGGCATAAATAACTTAAGGAAGTATTTATCAAATAGAAATGGAGGCAACCAAAAATGATTAAAGAACTTAAAGTGTATCCGGCTATTATCTGCCATCTGGAAGATACAATTGTTGATGTGGCTAAAAAAATGATGAAAAATTCAGCAAGGCATATTTTTGTTGCAGATTCCCAAAACCATGCCATAGGCATAATTTCAGGGACAGATTTTACTAATAAGGTAATAGCTGAAGGCAAAAATCCCGAGTTGCTTAAAGCAAAGGATGTTATGAATGCTCCTGTTGAATCTATAGATATAAAGGATGAGGTTGAATTTGCAATGGCAGTTATGATGAGACGCAAAACTTATTCTTGTTTAGTAACTGATAACGGAAAGATAAAAGGGGTTGTTGATTATAAGAGCGTTATGGAAAGAATAGTAAAGAAGATAACAGGTGAAAATAATGGGGCTTGAAGGTATTGTTAACTCTATCAAGACTGTTTCAAGGAAGGTGTATGACTATTTTTCCCCTCCTAAAAAAATAGACGATATGGTGGAGTATGCAATCAGAAATTACATTCCAAAAGAAGCAAAGGAACGCCTTTTCCAAGGAAAGGATGAAAAGAAAAAGGAAACTTTATATCAGAACCTAAGGGGCTATATACAGCGGGAATTAAACTACCAGCAAGATAATCTTAATAGAGTATCTCTTAAAGCGGCAAAAGGCACTGGAATAGCTGCATTGGCAAACGATGCTTATCATATGTATGCTGGAACGCCATTCAGTGATTTTGGTTTATTGCAAGCTGCTTTAGTGGGCGCAAAAGCCGTGCTTGAGCTTCCTGCAATGTATAAGCATTTAACTCAAACCGGAGATGTTTACGGAATGTTGGAATGGCTTGGCTCAAAGGCATTGGCTTGGCTTGTGCCAATTTTTGGTCCTGGATTAGATTATAATGTAGCTACAAGAATAATTCACAAAAATGCTATACGACAAGGCACTAAAAACTTTTTGAAGGGATTGGAGCTTTATACAAAAGGGTATTCTCTTCCTGAACAAGTGTATGGACGCGTGCAAAAGGTAGCAGGAGACAGACTCAAAAAACCAGAATATCAACCTGCATTAAACCCTGCTTAAGTAACTGCCGGTTGAATTTTCTATTGTTCTTGTTTCTAGTAAAAACGGGGTTAGTGCGAAATTCAGTGCTTGTGCGCAATTGCCAATTCAGAAAACTCCATAGTATTGTGATAAACGACCTGAGCAATGCCGCAGCATTGCGAAGTTGAGAGGTAAGTTAAGGCTCCGCACAAGCACGAATTAGAATTTCGCACCAACCCCAGTAAAAACAATAACTATTTATTTAAGCAATTGTTGTTGACTGTTGAAGATGAACTTCATAATGCAGTTTAATTCAACAACAACAAAACTTGCAATAACTTTTCTTATAATTGTAACAGGCTACCTCACAGCAAGAATTGGAAGCGGCATTATCCTCATGGTATCCAAAAGAAAAGAAGTAATAAGTATGAGGCATGTGCAGCTTGTAAAAATTTTTCGCTATTTAATATTGATTTCTACAATTTTAGCTGCGCTGCTTTATCTTCGCGTTGATTTATCTATAGACAGCAGCATAATAAAAAATTTTTTTTTAAACACCTATAAATTGCTGCCAAACATACTTTTAGTGGTGCTTCTAGTTGTCCTGCTTATAGCTGTAGTAAACCTCACAACATTTGTCCTCAGAAGGGTATTTGACGCATCCGGAATAACTGAATTCATGCTTGAGCAAAAAAAAGAGCATTTTCTTAACGGAATAATTGCAGTTGTAAGGTTTTCCTTATATTTATCAAGCGCTTTGTTCTTGCTCAGCTTATTTAATATAGATATAAGCAAAATCACTACAGCAATAGGATGGATTTTTTATAGCCTGTTGGCTTTGTTTTTTGTATATCTGTTTTTTGGAACAAGGGAATTTGTAGAAAATTTTATTGCGGGCTTATATATAAAAATCTCAAGCGTATTTAAGCTTGGGCAGAAAATAAGAATAGGGGAAATAGAAGGCACAATAAAGTCAATATCCAATCAGTATGTCACAATAAAGGCTGACTATGGGTACTTAACGTCTATACCCAATAAGGAATTCATAAAAAAGAAGGTTTCCTTTAAAGACATAGAAACGGACTTGGATACATTGGAAAAAATAAAAAGCTATTATATTGAGCAAAGCCCAAGCTATTGCGGGCCTGCAAGCGCTTCCATGATACTAAAAATTTTTGGCTACAATGAGCCTCAATCAAAAATAGGCGAGCTAAGCAATACAAAAATAGGAGTTGGCACTCATCCTGATGTGCTGATAAAGGTTGTGCAGGAGCTTACAAAAAATAAGGTCAAAGGCGCATGGATTGACATTAACCATATAACAGACCTCAAGAATGAAGCAAGGCTCTGGCTGAATGAAGGAGCATTAATTATAATTGACTACAAGAAAAAGATTTTGTTTCCTGACTCAAAAACAGCGCATTATTCAGTTTGTGTGGCAGTTGAAGGCGATGAGCTTGTAATTTTAGACCCAAGCGGCAAAAAAGGCGGTGTTTATCTTGCTGATGCTGAAAAAGTTTACAGGGGAATGGACACTTACTCAGAGCTTATTAAGGGCAAAAGGGGCTATATTGTTTTTGCGCCTGAAGGAACAACTGCTTATTACCGAATCGAAGAAAGCTTGGTATATTCTGATCCAAGTTTATATAAAGATTTGAGCATTAAGCTGAAAACAGAGCTTTACAAGCTCACTGAAAAGACCGAAATGCTGGAAACAGTGTTGCCTTTAAGGGTTAAAAACTTCATAAAGACATGGCGCGAAAGAGACAGAATTGCAAGATTATGGAAGCCTGAGAGGACGTAAATTGCAAATTTTCACCTCTCTTAAGAGCGGTGAAAATTTTGTTTTTATACTTCTTATACGAGACTTTTAGAAAGCTCGATATTGCAGTTTTCTATTTTGTTCAGCTCGCAAAAATTTTTCTTTATGACATTAGCGGGCTGCACGCCGCTAAATTTTATTTTGTTGTTTATTAAAAATGTCGGGAAGGTGTTTATTTCCAGCTTCTTTGCAATTTCAGAATCAGCATTATGCTTTTCAAAATTAACCTTGCCATCAAAGGCATCTAAAAATTCCTTTAAGTTCTGTTCTGCCCTCATGCTTGCTGTTTTTCCATCCTCCAAAAACAAATCGAGTTTTTTAGGCATTTCTTCAGCAGCAATGTAATAATTTGCGTTAGAAACCTTATTTTTCACAACAAAGCTGTTTTCTTTTTCCACAAAGGCATTAGAAAACTTATTGAAATTATAGGCTTCTTTCAAGCTGGAATTTATTATGTATGCAGGAATTGTTTTTATTCCAAATTTTTCCGCAACATTTTTGCCATCTTCTGATTCATAGGATATATATTCAACTTCCATATTTGGGAAAAATCCTTTAATTATGGAAAGCACTCTTTCAGTGTCGCAGTTGAAGCACTTGCCGCTGTTCAGTATAATAAGCTTTGTTCTGGCATCATCAATATATTCGCATTTTGCATCCTGCTTGCCGGGATTTTTGCAAATGCCCACTTTATTTTCTTTGTAACAGTTCTCGTTTGATTTGCATGCTATCAAGCTCAATTGCTCAGCATTTTTTTCGTTTTGAGTGCTATTACCGCCAGAACCTTTAAAAGAAAGGAAATAAAACAAGCCAATGCCGATTATTAATAAAATTGCAATATACGCAAATATTTTTTTGCTGTTTTTTTCACTTTTTTCAAAAGCCTTAAATGGCTTTTTTTCATTCTTAATTTCTTCGACGCTTTTTATTCTTTCGGTTGTTTCATCATCTGTTTCATCATCTGTTTCATCCTCTTCTATAACAGTTTCTTTTATAACAGTTTTTTCATCTTTTTTTATGTTCTCCTCGTATCCTTCGAGCCTGTCAATATAATCTTCCCAAGAGCCTTCATCTCTTTCTGTGTCGGGCTCTTCTTCACTTATTGTATGAGATTCTTTATCGCTTTTTATTATATTCTCCTTTTCTTTAACGGTGGTATCTTCGACTGCCGTATCCTTCAACTCCTCCTGCTTTAATTCGCTTTTTGCCTCTTCTTTCTGCTCTGATGCAGCAAGTTCCTTAAGTTTTGACTCAATTCTTGATTTTGCAGTTTCAAATTCCTCTTTTGTTAAAACATCAAGCTCAAAGCTTTCTTTAAGCAGCTTAAGTTCCTCTTCCAGCTTTTCTTTTTCTGAGAGCATTTATTCACCGCCGAATTTTTTTATTATAGCCTTAAATTCCTCTTCCTCATTGTCACCAATAAATCCTACTTTCTTATATTTGCATCCTAAAAGAGTTAGCGGTGCAAAACTATCCGGGCTATATTTTTTAAATAGCTGCAATTCCTCATCAGGCACTCCATTTTCCTTTTCTAATGTCAGGAAGTTATCGCCTGTGTCAAGATTCCATACATACGCTTCTATTTTTCCCTCTTTAAGCAGTTCTTTTGTGGAGTTTATAAAAATAGCTTGTGTTTCATTGCACTTATCGCACCAGCTTGCAGTATAAAGCCTCATAATTGGCATATTCTCGTTGCATACTTTATCACTAGTTTTCTCAAAACTTTTTAAAATAACTGGGTTAATATTTTCATAAAATATTTTTATTTCAGAGTTATTTGTTAAATTGCTTATGTAATCCTGAAAGGCTTTGTTTTTTTCACCGAAAAAATCGTTTTCCTTTTCAGGATAAATATTTTTATTTGCAAGCAGTTTTGTTATAATAACTCTTGTTTCAAAGGACTTTTTTGCATCATCAAGATTAAGGCCCCTTTCCTTTAAACTTTTTTCAAATTCACTTGGAGTCAATCCCTGCTCTATTATAAAAATACCCACAAGCTTCTCAACTTCGTCTTTTGTTGCCTGCACATTATTCTTTTTGGCTTCCTGAAGCAGAATTTCCTGTGAAATTAAGGACGTTACCAAAAAATCTTGCTTGGAAATTATTTCTTTGTATTCAGGAATCACAGAAATCTTGTACCACCAATCTAACTGTTCTTTAGTTATGCTCTTGCCATTTACAGAAGCAGCTATATCCTGATTTAACGGCTTATTGACTCTGATAAAAAGATAAGTTTCTACAACTGCAAATAAAAGAAAAAGTCCTAATAACAATATAATTTGCTTTTTTTTTGTTTTGGTTCTAGTTTCAATAGAATTTTTTGGGGTTTTTTTTGCCATTTTGTAAAAATTTGCAGTTCGCAAACTGCAAATTTTTACAAGTGCAGTTTACGAGTCTCGCAATTTGTCCGCCGTTCTGTTTTGGTCACGGGTATTGCTGCTAATGTCACTATCACCCCTTTTTACCGAGGTGTAAATTTGATATAGATAAATCTTTCGGTGCAAGATTTCAGAAAAATGTGTTATATCATATCCTTAAACGTGGATTCCATTCCTTCCTGCTTGATGAACTGCGTTCCATGATCGCAGATGCATTGCTTTATTTTGCCATGTTTCATTGCAAGCTTCATACCGTAAATTGATTGTTCTGTTGTGGCATTCTTGCACTCCGCAAGGGCAAGCAATTTTCTGCTTGCGTCATCTAACACAGCAAATACCCAAAGCTGTTCTCTTGCGTAATAATACCGGTCAATATTCCAACCTTCGATTGGCTTTGCAGGCCTTCCATTATTCTTGCCTATCTCTGGAATCTGCTCTGTAAGCAGATACTGTTTGTATACTTGGTTTACTCTTCTTATAGAGATTCCAGCTATTTTCCTTGCCTGATATGTTGTCCATCCTTGATTTTTCTTCCTTATTGTTTCTATTAATTTCCCCTTAGTAAGTTTCATACTGTAAAGAAACTTATCGTAGGGAAATAGTTTTGGTATAACACAAAACTCGATTTGACAACAACCTTATTAAACTGCATATTTTTTCTAAATCACATGGATAAGCACTTATTGCCTTTTGAAAAAATCACAAGAAAAATCCTTATAAAAAAGGAAGCAGAAACTGATGAAAAACTTGGATGCAAGCCAGAAAATAGAGCTACGGAAGAGATTATACATTATGGCATTGTTAACATAAATAAGCCTCAGGGCCCCACTAGCCATCAAGTAAGTGATTACGTGCAAAAAATTCTCAATATAAAAAAATCAGGGCATAGCGGGACTTTAGATCCTAACGTGCACGGCGTGCTGCCAATTGCATTGGACAAAGCAACAAGAATTGTGCAGGCATTGCTTACATCAGGCAAGGAATATGTTGGCATTATGCACCTTCACAAAGATGTGGATGAAACCAAAATAAATGAAACCATAAAAAAATATTTTTTAGGCAAAATAAAGCAAATTCCTCCTTTGAAGAGTGCTGTCAAAAGACAGGAAAGGACAAGAGACATTTATTACTTTGAAATTCTTGAAAAAGATGGACAGGATGTTTTATTTTTGGTCGGATGCCAAGCTGGAACTTACATCAGAAAATTAATACATGATCTTGGGCAAAAGCTAACAACAGGCGCGCATATGCTTGAGCTAAGAAGAACCAAAGCAGGACCTTTTGATGAGAATACATTATTTACATTGCAGGATCTTACAGATGCGCACTATTTTTATAAAAATGAAAGCAACGATAAATTTTTGAGGAAAATAATACAGCCTGTGGAGAATGCTGTTGCGCATCTTCCAAAAATATGGGTTTTTGACACAACTGTTGATTCTTTATGCCATGGAGCAGCTTTAAATGTTCCCGGAATAAGCAAATTAAATGATGCTATAGAAGTTAATGATGTAGTTGCAATAATGACTTTAAAAGAGGAGCTTATCGCGCTGGGCATTGCAAAATTATCTTCTGAAGAGATAATTAGGCTGGAAAGAGGCTTTGCAGCCAAAACAGAAAGCGTGTTTATGCAGCGCGGTTTGTACAAACCAAAAATTCCACCGCAAAACGGCGGAAATTTCGTAGTGCAACGCTTACCAACGTAACTGCTAACAACATAAGTGGCTGCTCCAGAGCCGCGCTACAGGCAAAATGGCGCATCTTGATTGTTATTACAGCAAAAAATTATTTTGCACATACACGCCATTTTGATAGCACAATTAACATTCTTCTGCTTGCCTACCGCCCCTTATTTTGGAGCAGCCACTTATATTTGTTAAGGATTTCTACTGAGCCTGAATTGGCAAATACGCACAAGCACCGATTTCGCAACAACCATTTATGTAGTGTTAGCAGTTACAATTTTTACAAAGAAATAAAAAGGAGCTTGCATAGAGTAATAAAAATGGCTTTAAATTTTGTTAATCTGGATTTTGTAAAGGCATTTTTCGCTATATTTATTGCAATGGACGCGCTTGGAAATTTGCCTATACTCTTAACTCTTACAGAAAAGCTGTCAGAAAAAGAAAGACACAAAAATGTCAACAATGCAGTTGTTGTAGCAGCTATTTTATTGCTGATTTTCCTGTTTTTTGGGACAAACATATTGAAATATTTTGGAATAACTATTGAAAGCTTTAAAATAGCCGGCGGTGTAATTCTATTAATTATTGGCTTAAAGATTGTTTTGGGATTGAGGTTAAGGGAAGAAAGAGCAAAAAAATATGGAATTGCGGCAGTTCCTTTAGCGACTCCTTTAATTGTAGGGCCTGCAGTCATTACTATGATCATAATACTTGTAAATGAAGTAGGCTACTTAGTGACTTTATTGGCTTCTTTGCTTAACCTTTTAATAACATGGATTGTGTTGCGCCAAACAAAACTGCTTTTCAATGCATTTGGAAGGCAAGGCAGTGATGTAATAGCCAAGATTATGGCTTTAATATTAACAGCAATGGCAACAGAGCTTATTAGGCAGGGGCTGTTGCTGTAATCAAAATTTTCACAATCTGCGATTGGCGGAAATGCTTGAATGGTACCACCAAAAAATATATGTTTTACTACAATAGTATATCAGTATACAAAAACATAACATTTATATACTAGCTTGTTTCTAACCAGTAAATTAAGTAAATTAAACATTAAATTAAGCAAAAAATATTAAATACAAATATAAAATGAGGTGATTAAATTGGATTTTATTGTGCAAGAA
>JACPMQ010000069.1 GCA_016185955.1 Candidatus Woesearchaeota archaeon
TCCAGTTGCAGTTCCTCCTGCTATCAATGCTGAGAGCTCAAATTGAACTCCTAACCATGTTAAAGCTGCGGCAGCTGTTGAGATGGTATCAGATTTTATGAAGTCGGTTATAGTCCAAGGCTTTGCCGCAAATTTTCTTAATGTCATGGTATTCCCTTTTATGGAAATTGGCTGCAATGTAGCATTCACTCTGTCTCCTGCTGCAAGATGAGCATCCATCAAAGGCTCAAGAATAGTTATCTGCCTTCCTATTTTTCTTCCTATCATGGAAGCGTAATGCCTTATCTGCTCTTCGCTTTGCATCATTATTGTCGTTTTTAGCCAGCCATACTTCACATGATAAACCCAAACAGGCTCTTCCTCGCAATTTATTGCAATTTCCTCTAGGTTTATGTCATCCATAAGGATTTCTATAGCGCCTAAACCAAGGCTTTTTTGCAGTAGGTAAGATTTTAAGAATCCTATTGTTTTTGCATCTGCATCAGGAAAATGCTTGTTAAGCAAAATTTCTATAGCTTCTGCAAATTTTTTTTCTACAATTCCTGTTTCTTTAGTTTCCAATATGTCAACCATGCCTAAACTTACCTGTGCAGTTAACTCATCAATTATTTTTTGTAAAACTACTTCGGTATTCTTGCTTATGCCTGATATAGAAACGTCGTATATAGGCACAAATTCCCCTTTTTTGGTGTAAATTTTTATTGCAATAGGTATATTTGCAGAATTAAAATTATATGCAGCTACTTCTTTTTTAGCTTCTGTTGCCGGGATTGCAACTAAAGGCTTCTTTTTAGCTTGCGCCTTATTTGTGGCATTTACAGCATCACTACCCAAATTTACACCTCTTTTACTTTACAAAGTCGCTTAATTTTTTAAATTCTTCCTCAAAGGCTTTTTTCTTTTTATCAACTTCCTCAAATTTTTTTTCTATGCCAAGTATCTGCTCTTCCACATTAGCATCTTTTGATGCCAAATCAAATGAGCGGGCTTTTTTAATAAGCCCTATTAGCTCATTTTGCAGCTCATTTCTGTCGCTGTTCAGCTTTTCGATAAGATTCATCACATCCATTTTTTTCTCAAAAAGCTCCTTTAGTTTTGCAGACGCCTTTTTTACATTACTAAATTTGTTTTCCTTTGATTTTATTTTTTCTATTATCCTTTTTTGCAGTTGCCTCATCTTATCCGTTTGTTCTTTGCTTTTATTGACTAAAGGCTCAATAAGGCTTTTTTCCTTCTCAACTGCAATTTTCAGAGTTTTGGCAATCGCGCTTAACCTTTCCATGCGGCTTTCAGAGGCTTTGGCATGCTCCTCTTCTATTTTTGCGCGATTTTCAACACTGCTTATCAATGCCTTTAAGCTTTCTAGCTTTTCCTTAATTAATTTCTCGGTTTCTTCCAAGGACTTTGCGTCAACTTTTTCCCTTCCAAGCTCTTCTTCCTCTTTTTTTAGCTTTCCAAGCACTTCTTCATAACTTTTTTTCTCCCTAATTATCTGCTTTGTTATGGCTTGAAGCCTATCCAAAGAAAGCGCTTTCTGGCTGCCTATCTGCTTATCCAAATCTATCTTTAGCCGCTCATACCTCTGTAGCTCTTCCAACTCCCTTTTTATGCTGCCTATATCAATGCCTATTTCATTTTTGATTTTGTTAAACTCTCCTTTTATTGCTTCCAATCTTTTTGATTCTTTGTCAAGGAAGCTTAATGAGACCTCTGCCTTTCTTACGAAAACATCCTTTTTTCCGGAAAATTCCTTGCTTTTTTCCTGCAAATCCTTCTTTCCAAGCTTTCTTGCAATTAAAAAAGGCTTTGTAAGCTTATACTCTATGCTTATAATTCCTTCCTCCTCAAGAAAGTCTGCCCATTCCATAATCACATCATTGCTGACTCCCAATGAACTGGCAGCATCATAAGAGGAAATTTTCCCTTTTTCATTGACTAAATTAACTAGCTTGTCAACGCCTGTTTCAATTATAGAACTTGCTAATCCCATTTTAACTTTAATTTGTAGCCATATAATTTAAAAATGTTTCTAAAACTACTCCCAAACCCTTATTTCAACTATAGAAGGTCCCCATAAGCTTGGCACTTTGGAAATCACATTAGTTTCTATTTCAATATCAGTATCGCTTACAAGAACATCAACCATGCCATCATCATCAAAATCAAGCAGCTGAAATATTCCTAATGCTGCTATCTGCAAAGAATCATTTCCAGCGTAAACCACAGCGCTTTTGTTGTATGCGCAGTTATTATTGCCGCTATAGCCCTTTGGAACTTTTATTGTTTTTATGCCTGCATTAGTATCTACCTTCCATACACAGCCTTTTGCTTCCTTTAAGACAGTAGTATAACTTACGCCGTGTGGTATGTAAAAAACATTTTCTCCGTATGAAATAACAGGTTTTGTTGAGTAATCAGAGCCAAATTGCAAGGAAAATGTATTTTGCCCCGTTATAACACTGCCAGCAGCAACATTTTTAGTATAGCCAAATCTTGCGAATGAGTTAATAAAAGGGTCTGTTGCAGGATTATTTTCAATGTGCCTATAAAGATTTATTCCATTTGCTCGCGCTATCTGATCAGCATCATCCTGCATGCACCATCCTATAAGCCAATCCGAATATGCATGCGTTGCGCTATTTGGCAGATTAAAGTTCCAATTTGCATTATAATATGAACTTGGGCACCAACTCCAGCCAGTTGGATTGCTTTGGGAAGCTAAATTAATTGCTTGGCTTATATCTATTGAGCCAAAAGGAATATCTTCTTTTAAGCCTTCTACAGTCACAGTTGAATTTGGAAATACTGTTACATTATTATTTACTGGAATAAAATCAAAAACAAAATAAAAGTAATTGTCCTTTAAATTACTGTAAGAGATTCCATTTTGTGTTAAATTTCCCAGAATTTCGCTGTTTTTCCATTCAACAAGATTGTTAAAAACTTGCTTTCTGCCAATATTAAATTCAGTGCCTTTAAACCTGAAGTTAAGGTTTACATTATCAGCCTTTACCTTTAGGCTTATATTGATTTTAGTTATGTCAGTATTAGGCACAAAAATCGGCTTTTCATAATCACTTATTCTTCCGTCTGCGTATACAACTGCAAATGGAAAATTAGTTTTATTGTCAATTGTCTGAAATTGCTGGGTTTTATAGGTTAATATCACATGGCTTGTCCCGTCATCACCTGCGCAGCCGCCATAAGATGTTACAGTTTGCTCATACTTTACTTTATTAATTCCAGATGTAAAATTGCCCTGCGCATTTTTAATTCCATTTAAATCAGGAATTCCATTAAAAACAAGATTTCCGTTGATATACGCTTTGACAGATGTATCTGCTATTGCCGGCATAATAATCCAAGTGGCATTTGTGACATTTGCGTCATTAGGCAGCTCAATTGTTTTTTCAATCGATATTTTGTCTGCGTTTGAGTTATCATACCAGCTGTTGTAGCATGGCGCTGTAACATCAAAAGGGTAAAACTTAGTGTTTGTTTTTGCAGTTATCCTGCCTAAAATAGCCCTGGAAGTAAAGCCTTCTGTCGGCTTCTGCTTTGCTATGCCACTTATTATTTTTCTTGAGGAAACCAAATTTCTTGTCATATTGTTTTTTCTTGCGTAAATTTCTTCACCGTCAACATAAATTCCAATCCCAAATCTTGCAGGAATTAAAGCATCACTTACATTTTTTGATAAGTTTTTTGCAAGCTCTGTTTGCTCTTCTGCCCAGAATTCGCCTATCTGCTCAAGAATAGTGTTATTTGCTCTTGTTATTTTATTTGAATTTATTAAACTCTTAACATAATTGTTGTCCAGATCATTCACCTTAAGGTTTGCAAATATCCGTGTAATGTCATGCGAAAAAAAGTTTGAGGGGGCAGTTTCTGGCTGTGATACATAAGAGGTGGACACAGCTAATATGACTATCAGGAAGATGCCTGCTGCTAAAATTGCGTCTAATGTGAAAAAAACCCCCTTTTTTTTGTTCATTCTGATTTTATATTGTCATATTTTCAACTTGATAAACTTTTAAATGACTGCTATCAAGCTTGAACCATGACGGCGTTTGATTAATTCTGTAGTTTACAGTGCTTACAGTCCCAAAATATATGTAATCAACTGCGCTTCTGTCTTTTATTCCAAGGCTTTGCTCCTGAAATTTCTGCAAGTTAACAAGGCTTTCTATGCCAGTAGATGAGTTAGATAAGATGCCCTGCAGCCTCATAAGGAAGTTTGGAGAGGTATTAGATGCTATATAATAAGAATTATTAAGATGCAGCATTAAGTTACTCACATCATCCCCATTGACAAAGTTGGTTATTGGGCTTCTTGCTATATCATTTGTTACCCTGCCTTTGCTGTTCACAACATACAATGGATCTTCAAAGTTTTCTATGCTTACTTTAGCCAGAATTTCCTTTGTTCTTTTCCATGAAGATGTATTTTTTTTGTCCTTCACTGTAAGGTTTATTTTTGCGCCTATTAAAACAGACCAAGAATCTGTCTGGTTTATTGTAAGGTTAATAACTGTAAAATTTGATATTATGCCTATTTTGTCTGCCTGAAGCTGTATTCTTTTAGTCCAGTCTGTAAATGTGCTGTCTTTCATAAGCCCTTGCTGCTGATTGTTTAATGTTCCTTGAAGCGCAAGCTCGCTAAAAGCTGCGTCTACATTTCCAATAAAGCTGCCGTTAGAAGTAATATAGTCGCTAATGCTGGCAAATGCCCTGAAGCTTGCTATATACAATCCCTTTTCTAAATCCTGCTCGATGTCCTTAATAAAATCGTTCATTGTGTCTATTCTTGTTCCTATAAGCTCTGCCTTTTCCTTCATTTCATATGTCTTGTAAACGCTAAATGAAAGCAGAATTATCATTGACAAAGCTATTGCAGCAAATGTGTAAAATATGCCTTTTTTCATCATTTTGGGATTATTGCCAAACATATACCACCATCTTGATTGGATTTGAATTGTACACTAAAAGCCTTTCAAGCTTCACTAAATTTTTGTATTTAGTGTTATTCAGGCTTATTGGATTGCATTTAAACTTGCCCCATTTTTTTATTGCATTTGTTACCTCATCAATAAAGTTGCCGTTAAAGTAGCTGACATCAAAGTCGCTAAAGTAAAAAACGCTGCCGTTGCCATATGACCATCTTGACACTGCAGTTTCATTGTCGTCATTAAATTTTACAATATCCACAAAGTTTTTTGCATCAGATTGATTTTCCACATAATAAGCCTGCCTGAATACAATATTTTCTCCTATAGCAAAAGACAAGAAATTATCATTGGCAATTACTGTAGAGTTTCTGTCGCTTATAGACTGCCCTGCCTTTTTGTAAAACTTTACTCCTGCCATTTCTTTGCCTTGAGCGCTTACAATTTCTCCGCTCAGCATTAAAATGCCCTTATTTGAGGTAAAGTTTTCAATTTTCTGCTTATTGTCTTCAAATACAGATGAAGAAAGCAAAGGATGCTCTATAACGATAAATCCATAGTTGGCAATGTTAGCCATTAAATCATCAAAATCATTGTCAGATTCCTCACTATAGATGTCAGCATTCAAATTATTTTTCATAAAGTCCTTCAAAAAGGAATCGTCCTCATCATCATAATAATATGCGGAATTTACGTCATAGCTAATGTTGGCTTTTGACGAACCAATGCCGCAAAATCCCTCTACATTTATTGATGCGCCGCTTTCATCTGTAAAGAAAATAGTGTAGTCATATATGGCTCCAAACAGCTTTTTTGTCCTGTTGTAAGGCAGAGCCGCAAAATCGCTTAACTTAGTCGCATTGATTTTATAATTGTTGTTTGTTATTCCTATGCTCATTACTGTCTCATTACTCCAGTCAACAGGAAAGCCAGCAAGCAAAAGGGATGACGATATGGATTCTGCGTCAGATATAAGCTCCTCTAATAGAAGCGAATCCTGTTTTGATATGTTTGTTGTGTAAGTGTAATAGCTTATGAGCATAAATGAGAATATTAGCATACCTATAATAAAGTCTGTAAACCATACTTGCGCCCTTTTTTTAATCTTGCTTGTCCTTTTGCCCATGCCTTTATTGGTTTACATAAACCTGATTGCTTATTTTTTCTATTCTATTGCTGCCTTTTGTAAAGTTGCCTGTAATATGGGGTATTGCAACAGAAAATTCTACCTTTGAAGAATTAACTGTTATAGTGCTGTTTCCCAGAACTATAGAGTAGTCAAGTATGCCTTCAAGCTTAGACGGAAGATTAAACTTTCTTTCATAGCCGTTCTCAACATAAGCTGCTATGTTGATTTCCTTCTGCAGCTTTAAAGCCATGTCCTTTACCAAAAAAAATTCTTTTTCTGCCCTAAATTCTTTTGCCTCATTAGCTGAGGCTGCAACAAAAAATATAACTGATATGAAAGCTAATCCAACCAGCATAAAAAATTCTGCAGATGACTGTGCCTTTGCGCATTTCATTTTAGCTGTAAGAAACTTCAACATAATTGGATTTAGCCTTGACTGTTATTGTGTATAACCCCTTATTTTTTGGCAATGAGCCTGTTATATTGACAGCAGAATTACGGGTTATATCATTATTTCCAGCCTTCGTCCTAATTTTAAAAGCCAGCTCATAGCCTGCTGATAGGTTAACTGCAACCACATTGTCCGGGATATTGGCTTTTAAGGTTGTTTGGGAAGGCTCTCCCAAGTAATATACAGATTCTGCAGCATCAACTATCTTCCCGGCAATTTGATTGAGCTGCGCAGAGGTTATGTCATCATTGGATTCCTGTATAAATGAATGGTAGATAATAATTAATGGGACAGTTATAACAGTAACAAACCCTATTAGGAGCATGTATTCAACGCTTACCTGTGACTTTTTTATTTTTTTTAGCTCCAATTTCATTTTTCCGATTTTTTCTTTTTAATCAGCTCTTCTATTCTTTTCCCTTCTTCCTTAAAGCCGAATTCCGCGCTTATTTTTGACACCCTGTAAGACGCAATTATAAAGCCGATGTAAGCAAATGCTATAAAAATAATTTCGGGATAGGAAGAAAAGCCTGTTAAAGAAGCGTCAATCTTTGTCATACTCCTTATAGTCTGCCACAATGAAAAAACTACAATAAAAGCCAGGCATACTGAATAATTGTCTATATACTTTCTTAAAGAGCCTTGTGACAGCTTGTTTCTTGCCCTCGACGCAAGAATCAAAGAAGCTATACCAAATATTACTGTCGTAGTACTTATAATTGCAATAGACACCATTTTAAGCACCTCCAAAATCTATTTTTGCATCGCAAAACTGCATCAGCTCAGTTGCTAAGTTATCATCAGGACTTTTTTTTATTAAGAGGATAATTCCCTTGACTTTCCACTCCCTTATTTTGCTAGCCAGAAAATAAACAAACCTTACCACAGTGCCTGCTTTATTGAAAATCTGCAATGTGTTTATGGAATCAAAAAATACAAACTTTTCCTTTGTTGGCAAAGCCTTTATTGCTTGGTCCATTGCAACAGAAATATCGCTTAATTTCTCTGGAGAGCCTACAAAAAGGCAGTTTTTTACTTTTGTGTTTTCAGAAACTTTGGTAATGCCATCAATAAATATTATGAGGTTTTCATCTATTTTATTTTGCTGAAGAAGACGCTGCATGATGTCAAAAGGCTTATTCAAAGTAACATAAACCCCAGGAGTCTTTTGCTCAGTAACAAGCAGCTTTAATACTCCAAGAGTTGATTTTTGGTAAGATGATGCATTTACCTCGACAAGAGCCAGGTAATTCTCAAGATTTTTTAGCTGGCTGTTAAACTTTTTTTTTATATCCAATACTATCACCGCTTTTTACTCTTTTAACTGCTCAAGAATGTATTTAAATCTTTTGTAAAAAGGGCACAGTAGAAATCCTAAAAGTCAAAAACTAAAGTGGCTGCTCCAGAGCCGCGCTACAGGCAAAATGGCGCATCTTGATTCTTTTTTATTATAAAAATATCTTACAGATACACGCCATTTTGATAGCACAATTAACATTCTTCTGCCCGCCCACCGCCCCTAATGATGGAGCAGCCACTTATATTTGTTAAGGATTTCTACTGAGCCGTAAAAAGCTTTTTAAACACGCTGAATTAACTTTAGCCATGCAAGTAGTTATATTATGCGGAGGGAAAGGCACAAGATTGAGTGGGTACACAGAGGAAATACCAAAACCTTTGGTGCAAGTAGGAGACAAGCCAATATTACATCACTTAATGGAAATGTATGCACACTTTGGCTATACTAACTTTATATTATGCCTTGGCTATAAAGGGCAGAAAATAGAGGAATATTTCAAAAATAAAAATGAAAAAAAATGGGGCATTGAGTTTTCTTATACCGGAGAAAATGCAAATAAGGCAGAAAGGCTGATGAAAGTAAAGCAAAAAGTAAATGATATCTTCCTTTTGTCTTATGGCGATGACTTAAGCGATGTTAATATTAATGAAGTTATAAAGTTTCATAATGCGCAAAAAAAGATAGTGACGCTCACAGCAGTTCCGCTAATCTCGCCTTTTGGCATTATTGAATTAAATCTGCAAAATGAGGTTGTAAGCTTCAAGGAGAAGCCGAAACTTAGCTACCTAATGAACGGCGGCTTTTACGTCGTAAACAAAAAGATTTTTGATTTTATTAAGGAAGGAGATGAGCTGGAAAAAGAGGTTTTTGAAACGCTTGCAAAAAAAAAGCAGATTGCTGCATTTAAGCATAATGGCTTTTGGAAATCAATGAATACATTAAAAGATGTGGTTGAGCTTAATGAAATGCATAGCAAAGGCATTACACCATGGATAAAATAAATTGGGAAAACACCAATGTATTAGTCACAGGAGCTGATGGTTTTATTGGAAGCCATGTGGCCAAAGCTTTGATAGAAAGAAATGCGGAAGTCATAACTATAGTCAGGGACATTAAAAAATCCAGCAACATCGATATACTTGAATTGAAAAATAAACTTACTATAATCCAGGGCAACCTTATTAATTTTCAAGACTGCGAAAGAACAATTAATGAATATGACGTTGATTTTTGCTTCCATATAGCGGCACAGGCAATAGTAGGCCCGGCTAACAGAAGCCCCTTGTCAACATTTGAGTCAAACATAAAAGGCACGTGGAACATATTGGAAGCGTGCAGAGCATCTAAAAAGATGAAAGGAATTATTATAGCGTCTTCTGATAAGGCATATGGGCAGCAAAAAAAGCTTCCCTATACAGAAGAATCCCCCTTAAATGGATATTTTCCTTATGACGCATCAAAAGCATGCGCAGAAATTATTGCAAAATCGTATTTTATGAGTTACGGGCTTCCGATAGCAATTACGAGAAATGCCAATACTTACGGAGATGCAGACATGAATTTAAGCAGAATAATCCCTGATGTTATAACAAGGCTTTTAAAAAATGAAGTTCCAGTAATAAGAAGCGATGGCACTCCTGAAAGAGATTATTTGTACATTAAAGACGCTGTTTCAGCTTATTTAGCTCTTGCGGACAACATGCACAGAAAAGAAGCCATAGGGCAGGCATTTAATTTTGGCACCGGAAAGCCAATAAGCGTTTTAGAGCTTTACAATAAAATAATAAACCTCATGGGGAAAAATGTAAAGCCGAAAATTTTGGGAGAAGCTAAAAATGAGATTGACAGGCAATATTTAGATTCTACAAAGGCAAAAAATGTTCTTGGCTGGGAAGCAGAATATGATATTGATTCAGGATTAAAGGAAACTATTGAATGGTATCGGAAGTTCCACCGTTAAAAAAATGAAAATTCTCGTTATAATGAAGCGCTTTGGCGCCAATAAGGATATGGTTCTTGAGAATTTTGGAAGGCAGATAAGGCTTTTTGAGAAACTTGCAGATAGGCATAAAATTGATTTTCTTTGCCCTGACCATGTTAAAAAAGAGTCTAAAATCATAAAAATGGATGGAATGGATTTTTTTGTAATCCCCTTTTCATTATTCTCGATAAGAAAATTTTTTAAGGCTGTAGGCAAAATAATAAAAAACGGAAAATATGACGCAATAATAGTATCCACAGAGCCTTTAATAGGAATATTGGGGCATTATTATTCAAAAAAATATAAAATTCCCTTTGTCTATGACTTGCAAGACAATTTTGAGACTTATGACACATACAAGCTGCCTTTTGTGAGCTATTTTGATAAGAAAGCTGTCAAGGAAGCTGATGCAGTCATAACAGTAAGCAACAGCCTAAAGGAATACATTTCAAGAATAAGAAAAATAAGAAAAGACAATATTTATGTCATAGAGAATGGAATAGATTTAAGGCTTTTTAAAGAGATAGATAGAAGCATAGCAAGAAAAAAATTAAGGCTGCCGCTAAAATCAAAAATAATTGTTTATGTAGGGCATCTTGAAAAGATTAAGGGGGCAGAAATACTCCTTAAATCATTTGAAAAGATAAGGGAAAAATATCCTGATGCCTGCCTTTTAATAAGCGGAAAGGTTGATAAATCTGTCGATATAAACAAAAAGAATATCATTTACAGAAAATTGCCAAAAAGGCAGGATGTTGTTTCAGCAATTAATGCTGCTGATGTTGCAGTATTGCCCAATCCTTCCAACGATTTCACAAAATACTGCTTTCCATACAAAATTGTGGAATATATGGCGTGCAATGTGCCAATTGTTGCCACTGCTGTTGGAGATGTTTCTTTGCTTTTAAAAAAATATGAAGGAAGCCTTTGCAAGCCCGATGACTGCAAAGATCTAGCAGAGAAAGTGATTTTGAAATTGAAAGAAAGCAAAAAAATTGATTACAGCAATGAATTAAAAAAATTAAGATGGGACGTTCTTGCTAATAAGCTGGAGCTAATATTGGGCAGTGTAAAGTAAAGTTATAAAGTCTTATATAAAAATTCCAACACAGTAACTGCTAAAACAATATAAAGGGTTTTTGCGAATTCTTATTTGTGCTTGTGCGGAGCCGTAAATGCCTCTCAACTTCGCAATGCTGCGGCATTGCTCAGGTCGCTTATCACAATTCTGTGAAACTTTTCTGAATTGGCAAATTACGCACAAGCACTGAATTCGCAAAAACCCTTCATGTGGTGTCAGCATTTACAAAATTCATCCAACCACAGCTTTAAAATGTAAATTGCCCACAAGCCGTTAGCATGGTTTTTTTCTTTTTTGTAATGCTGCTCAAGAAGCTCGCTTTTTTCAGTTAGGCTGCTTTTAATAGAGTCCTTCAATTCATTTCTTAGGTATATATCAAGAGGGAATGCAAAACCTTGCTTCTTCCTATAAATTATATTTTTTGGAAGTATGCCCATAAGCGATTTCTTCAGTATGTATTTTGTTTCTTTGCCCCTTAATTTAAGGCTTGCAGGTATTTTTGAGGAAAATTCAATAAACTTATAGTCAAGAAACGGCACTCTTGCCTCTAAGCTTACGGACATTGATGCCCTGTCAAGCTTAGTTAATATGTCGTCTGCAAGATAAGTGTTTATATCTGCATTGCTAAGATTGTCTAAATAATTCCTATAAACAAAGTAGGGCTTATAATAAAGCGAAAAATCATAATTTCCATTAAAAAGATTTTTTTCATTTTCTTGGCTAAAAGTTGACCTTAATCTGGAATATCTTTCATAATCCGGCAATTCATTGAAATGCAAATACTGCTTTGCCTTGTGGAACACGCCTTTATCAGATAGATGAGATAGTGAAGAAAAAAGCGGCTTAAGCATATATTTGCTTATTGCTTTTGGAATTTTATCCTGTAAGGATATATACTTGTAATATAGGTATCGGTTATATCCCAGAAAAGATTCATCACCGCCATCTCCTGACAAGGAAACTGTCACATATTTGCGCGCTACTTTAGAAACCATGTAGGTTGGTATCATGGATGGGTCAGCAAAAGGCTCGTCATAATATCTTACAAGGAAGGGTATCTGTTTTATAGCATCATTAGAAGAAAAATAAACTTCATGATGCTCTGTTTCAAATTTTTCAGAAACGATTTTAGCATATTTTGATTCATTATACTGCTCGTAGTCAAAGCCTACTGAAAAAGTCTTTAAGTCTTTCTTGTATTTGCTTATATAGGCTACTATTGCGCTGCTGTCTAACCCTCCAGATAAAAAAGCTCCCACAGGAACATCTGCTATCAGCCTCTTTTTTACTGACGAGTCCAAGTATTCTCTAATCTTGCTAACAAAAAATTCCTCATTTTTCGCAATTTTTTGGGAAAAATCTGCTTTCCAGTATCTTTTTATTTTTATGGCTTTGCTTAAGGTTAAAGTGCATCCGGGCTCTAGTTTGAATATATCTTTAAAAATAGACTTGTCTTTTGGGGTGTATCCATATTTTAAGTAAAAATAAAGCGCTTCCTCATCTATGGTTTTTTTTATATTTGCGCGAAATATGGCTTTTATTTCCGACGCAAATATAAATTTTTTTTCATTTTTGCAATAAAAAAGAGGCTTTACTCCAAGCCTGTCTCTTGCAATAAAAAGCTCTTTTTTCTTGGAATCCCATATCGCAAAGGCAAACATGCCATTAAATTTTTCTACACATTTTTCACCGTATTCTTCATAGGAATGGACTATTACCTCAGTATCGGTATCGCTTCTAAACCTATGCCCCTTTTTCTGAAGCTCATTTTTTAATTCAAGAAAATTATAAATTTCGCCGTTAAAAACAATCCATTTAGTGCCGTCTTCATTTGATATTGGCTGCTTGCCCTTTTTGCTTAAGTCTATGATGCTTAGCCTTCTGCTGCCGATGCTTACTTCCTTATCCACGTAAAAGCCAGAGTCATTTGGCCCTCTAAGTATTAATGAATCTGTCATAGACTTTATCAGGCTTTTGTCGCTCCAGTTAAATCCTGCAATCCCGCACATTTTTATTCACTCCGAGCACTGAATTTGTCGATTAAATTTGTTTAGTGGATAATGCCAGCAAAAAGGCGGCATTCGCCACCGCTTTGGCTTTGCTCATTTAATCGACAAACTCCAGAGCACCACAAACTATTTAAATTTTTGTAAATCCCGAATACTAATGAAAAAAATAAAAATTTTAGCTCTAACTTTGTCAGCGCCGACTAAATTCCATACGCGCTCTGGAATTTTTATACTAAACCAGCTTGAGTATTTGAAGAATAAATGCGATATAAGGATTTTATGCCCCTATCCTTTTGCTCCAAAAACCAAATTTCTTAATCGCTATTCTAAGTATTCTTCTGTTCCAATTATAGATTCCATTGGCGGAATGAAAGTTTACAGGCCAAAATATTTCATGTTTCCAAGAAATAAAATCACTTTAAAATTCATAAACCTGCTTTTGCTCATTGAATCCTACTTTATATTCAGGAAATCAAAAAAGATTGTGGATGAAATTGCAAAAAAATGGGATTTTGATATAGTGCATACGCATGAGATTATTTCTGGCTTCCTTATTGCAAATTACTGCAAAAAAAAATATAATAAGCCTGTTGTGATAACGCTGCATGGAGAAGACATAACAAAGTATTCAAAAATGAAGCTTTTGCATGCCCTATCAAAATTTTCCCTTAAGATATGCGACAGGATAATAGCAGTAAGCAATTCCATGAAAAAAGAAATCTACGAAACTTGCTTAAGCAATAAAAGCATAGAAGTCATTCCAAGCGGCTATCATGTAAGCAGATTTAAGGTGCGCGACACAAAAAAATGCAGAAAAGTGCTTAATGTGCCAATCAACAAAAAAGTTATACTGTTTGTAGGCGGCTTAGAAGAGAGAAAGGGGGTATTTTATCTCATTCAGGCTTTATCTTTGCTGAATAAAAATAAAAAAATGCAGCCTTTTATGTGCTATGTTATAGGCGCAGGCTCCTTGCAAAAAAAATTAGAGGAGCTTGCAATTAAACTTAAAATTTCCGATAAGATAATCTTTAAAGGGCAAAGAGATCCTGACGAGGTTGCAATTTGGATGAGCGCATCAGATATTTTAGTTCTTCCAAGCCTTAATGAGGGGCTTCCAAATGTGATAAGCGAGACTTTTGCTTCTGGAAAGCCTGTTGTTGCCACTAATGTTGCCGGAAATCCTGAAATTGTAAATGAAAAGGTAGGCTATCTTGTAGCTCCAAAGGATTCCAATAGTTTAGCTGAAAAAATATACGAAGCCTTAAACAGGAAATGGAATAAAAAGGATTTATTAAAAAGAGCTTCTCAATTCAGCGTCACAAATTCAGTAAAAAAAATATTGAGGATTTATAAGGAGATGGCTGCAAAAGATAAATCAAAAATTTAAAGGATTAATGAAGTTTTTTTTATTGGGCTAGATTTTTATAAGTACTTAACCAAATTTTGCAAAAATCGTCAATACTACCTTCTTCGTCTCTATAAGCTTCGAGGTGTGGTCTTAAGATACCATACATAATATCCCATTTAGTAGGCGGTCTTAAATCGTGTAGGTAATGCAAGACTTCATTTGAACCTCCCCATGCACCGTGTAATCCTTTAACTCCAAGTCTTATATACTCTCCTAACTCCTCTGGTGATTGAGGAATGTCTTCCAAAAAGAACCATTCATGCCTTGGTTGGTCATCAAGAAAATCTACATATGTTGTGACTCCAGAAGCATCAATTAGGTTTAACGCTTGCTCTGGATTATAATGATACAAAACCGCTAAAGCTGCTTCGAAACATTGTCTAGAGTGACGCAATTCTGCTTCAGCTTTCTGATATTGCCTTGTAGCTTCTGCAAGCTTATTAGAGTATCCTTGTGAATCTAATGCCTTCAATTTTTCTTCAAGAAAAGAAACAATTTCCTTTGTAGGCACTTCAGGTTGATTCATTCCACCCAAAAATTCTCTACATCTATAATCTAACGCTTTTTTTTGTATTTCGCCTGCTCTTGCTTGATAATGGGCAATGCAAGCCTCGACATTAGGCACAACTCTTACTTGACCATTTGGAAGGGAGGATAAATCATAAAAGGCAGTTTGTTCGTGCCCTTGAAATTTTGTGCCTGATTGCCCTTCCATCGAAATAGTCTCTAAACCACGAGTCACAAAAATTTCTGTTTCACGCTCAAAGTAAAGTCTAGCGTATCTTAGCTCTCTATCAGCCCTGCAATACATAGTGACAATCACAAATGGGGTTTCTTTTCTTAAATTACTACTGGGAAAATCTCTTTCTTTGACAAAACCTGGAAAATGATATTCCCCAGACCCACTCCCAAAATGATAGGGGAGATCATGTGTTTGAAATTCTTCCAGCCCACAATGATCGAATGGTTTCTTTATAATGTTACTTAACGGATCGAAATCAATTTGATATACACCTTCTATAACTAATTTCTCTTCCATTGTACGCCCGCAATTAAGGCATGGAAGTGGTTCAACTAATCTTATTGTGTTGGGTATTGACATTTTATTACCTTATCTAAATGAGCAGTGGGATTATTTATAAAATTTTCGTCGGGATTGTTAAATATTAGTCCCAAAAAAGAGACAAAATTTTAATTTTTGAGTTTCGCAGAAATTCCCCATTAGATTAATGAGGTAATTATTTAAATATTCAAAAGTTCTAATAATCTTTGACTATGAGCCAGACAATAATAAAGCTTGAGAATGTGTGGAAAACATATAAAATGGGCAACATAGAGGTAAATGCGTTGCGCGGCTTAAATCTCGAAATAAAAAAAAGAGAGTTTGTAGCTATAATGGGCCCTTCAGGCTCTGGAAAAAGCACTGCAGTTAATATGATTGGCTGCTTGGATGTGCCTACAAAAGGCAAACTTTTTTTAGAAGACAGGGACATTTCAAGGCTTTCTGAATCGGATTTGGCTCAGATAAGGGGCAGAAAAATAGGCTTTATTTTCCAGCAGTTTAATTTGATAAACACTTTAACTGCGCTGGAAAATGTAACGTTGCCGATGATATTCCAAGGCACAAGCAGCAATGAAAGGGCAGAAACAGCAAAAAAACTTCTGGAGCTGATTGAATTAAGCGACAGAATAAACCATAAGCCAACAGAGCTTAGCGGCGGCGAGCAACAAAGGGTTGCAATAGCAAGAAGCCTTGCAAATAATCCAGATGTTATTTTGGCAGATGAGCCCACAGGAAATCTCGACTCAAAGACAGGAAGCATTGTAATAAACTTTCTGGAAAAGCTTAATAAAGAAGGCAAAACTATAGTGTTAGTGACTCACGATGCTGATGTTGCAAAGCATGCGCAAAGGATAGTATACTTAATGGATGGAAGGATTATGGGGAGTAAATAAGGTGATAAATTGTGAAGAAATTATTGCTTATAATTTTCAGTATCTTTGCATTTTTTTTAGTTATGGGCAGCTATGCAAATGCAGCAGCGCAAACCACCCAACAGCCTGTAGGCATTTATGACATTGCACTAAATTTAATTAGCCAAGAGCCGGATCCTGCAGAGCCTGGAAAATATGTTGATGTAAGATTTAAGTTTGACAATAACGGCACAGGAGAAGCAATAGATGTAGAAGCTGAAATACTGCCACAATACCCCCTTTTCCTTGATGAAAGCACTTCTGCAATAAAAAAATTAGGCACATTGCAAAGCACACAAAAAGGTGATGTTGGGGTAATAGCAAAATACAAGCTAAGAGTTGATAAAAATGCAGTTGAAGGCAAAAATGAATTAAAGATTAGGTATAGAATCAACAAAGGGGTTTGGATTACGCCAAAGGAGTTTTTTATTGATATACAGACGCATGACGCAATCCTTTCGGTTGATTCCGTTTCCATCGACAAAAAGGCCTTTGAGCAGGGCTCAAGCAGCATTGTCAAAATTAAGATTACAAATAACGCGGATTCATTGTTAAAAGATATAACGGCAAAAATAGAGCTTGGCAATATGCCTTTTATCCCAATAGGATCTACAAATGAAAAAAGCATATACCAAATTAATGCGAAGGAAAGCAGCAATATTGATTTTGAGCTGCTTGCAAATCCCGAATCAAAATCCGGAGTTTATCAAGCGCCATTGAAGATAAGCTATTCGGATGAGTTAGGCAAAGGTTACTTCAAAAATAGCACTATAGGTCTTATTATCGGCTCAAAACCGGATTTAAGCATTGCTCTTGAAAGCTCTGAAATTTTTCAAAGCGATAAAGCAGGAGAAGTTGTAATAAAGATTGTAAATAAGGGCGTTACAGATATAAAATTTGTGAATGTAAAGTTAATGCCAAGCAACAATTACTTGATTTTATCTTCTAATGATGCTTATCTTGGCAACATAGACTCTGATGATTTTGAAAATGCCGCATTTAAGGTGTTTGTCAAGAAACACAATAAAAAAGAGGTAAAGCTGCCTATATTGATTGAATACAAAGATGCAAATAATAATGATTACAAGGAAAATAAGGAAATAATCTTAAGCCTCTATACTTCTTCGGAAGCAAAAAAATTTGGATTTAAAAAAGGCAATGGCTATTTAGGAATTCTTATTATCATAATTATTGTTGCGTTTGGATTGCTTTATTATAAAAGGTATGTTAAACCAAAGCTTCATCGCTCTAAGGAGAGGTAAAATTAGTATTTACATAAGTAAATCAAATCAAGCCAAAGCGGTGGCGAATGCCGCCTTTTTGCTGGCATTATTAAGTTACAAAATCACAGAGGTCAGAGGGTTGGCTCCTTCGGAGCTTGACCGATACTGCACGATAAAACATCAAATGCCAGCGGCGGCATGGCGAAGGGCGGAAAAATCTATATGAAGTATAGATTTTTCCGATCTGAGCCGAAGCCACCGCTTTGGCTTTTGTATCAAAAAAATTACTTGTGTAAGTATTGGTAGTTAGCTATACTACAATGCTCAAAGATTATTTTCTTCATGCCCTCAAGGGAATAAGACAAAGAAGATTGAGAAGCTGGCTCACTCTGATAGGCATATTTATTGGAATAGCTGCTGTTGTTTCATTAATAAGCTTGGCTCAGGGATTAAAGGAAGCTGTTATAGGGCAGTTTGCTTCTATCGGCTCTGATAGGATATTAATACAAAATGCGAATACTGGATTTGGTCCGCCGGGAAGCACTGACATAAGGGCTCTTACAAAGCACGACAAGGAGATTATAGAAAAAACCAAAGGCATTGAGATAGCAGTTTCCAGATTGCTAAGGACAGCTCAAATAAATTTTAAAGATGAATCAAAAGTGCAGTTTGCAGCAAGTTGGCCAGAAAAAAAGGAAGAAATGGACTTTATACTCAGCACATTTTCTTTTTCAGCAGAAAAAGGAAGATTGTTAAAGCCAGGAGATAAATTTAAAGTTGTTGTGGGCAATGATTACAGCACAAAGAGCATTTTTTCAAAAAAGATAGCTGTTAATGATAAATTGAATGTCAAAGGCTTTGATTTTGAGGTTGTTGGCATTTTAGCGAAAACAGGAAATCCTCAGTTTGACAGCGTAGTAATTATCATGGAAGAAGCTATGAAAAAATCTCTTAACATAGGAGATGAAATAGACATAATTGCTGCCAAGGCAGCAAAAGGGCAAGATGCTTTAAAGGCTGCTGAAGAGCTGTCAAAAAACTTAAGGAATGACAGAAAGCTAAAAAGGGGCTACGAAGATTTTGAAGTTCAGACACCTCAGCAAATAATTAGGACATTTGACACTGTTTTTTTTATTGTGCAGGCAGTTATTGTAGGCATTGCATTTATTTCTTTGCTTGTAGGCGCTGTTGGAATAACAAATACAATGTACACTGCTGTTCTTGAAAGGACAAGGGAAATAGGCATTATGAAAGCAATTGGCGCGAAAAACAGCAGCATATTCACAATATTTTTTATTGAGTCCGGGCTTTTAGGCATGAGCGGAGGATTAATAGGGATTATTTTAGGTTTTGCTCTGTCAAAATTAGCCGAGAATATAGGAAAGGCTGTTTTAGGAACAGAGCTTTTAACTCCAATATTCCCATTGCCGCTTATAATCGGGGCATTATTATTTTCATTTCTTGTAGGCACTATTTCAGGATTGCTGCCCGCACTGCAAGCCTCTAAATTAAATCCTGTGGATGCTTTGCGTTATAGGTAAAAGGCAAAATGATAAAAGATTATGTAAAATACGCGCTTGAAAACTTCAGAAAAAGGAAATTAAGAAGCTGGCTTACTTTAATAGGAATATTTATCGGCATAGCTGCTGTTGTTTCATTAATAAGCCTGACTCAAGGGCTCCAAAAATCTGTTGATGAGCAATTCGCGGCTTTAGGGGCTGACAAAATCTTTATCCAGCCAAAAACAGGCTTTGTGGCTCCAGGAAGCAGCTCTATAACCAATATTTTGACAGAGGATGATGTTAAGCAAATAAAAAAAGTAAATGGCGTAAATGAGGCAATTTCTATTGTCCTGCAAAATGTTAAAGTGGAATTTAATGATAAAGTGAGGTTTCACCAGCTTATCAGCATCCCGACTGATGAAGGCAAAAAATTATATGATGAAACTTACCATCTTAAGATAAAAAATGGGCGTGATTTAGGCAAAAATGACAAATTCAAGGTTTTAGTTGGAGCATCTTTTGCTGAAGATGATATTTTCAGCCCTAACATCAAGGTTGGAGACAAAATAAAAATTAATGATATTGAATTTAAGGTTGCAGGCAGCTATGAAAGAATTGGCAATAACGCAGATGACAGGCTTCTTTTTATCACAGAAGATGCAATGAAAGCTATCTTTAAAGCAGATGAAAAAGCGGATTTTATAATTGCGAGAGCATCTAAAGGCTCAAAACCGAAAGATGTTTCTATTAGAATCGAAAAGGAGCTTAGGAAATTCAGAAATTTGGAGGAAGGAAAAGAAGATTTTACTGTGCAAACCTCTGAAGATCTTGTTAAGGCAATAGGCAATATACTTACAATTATACAGGCAGTTTTAGTGGGCATAGCCTTAATTTCCCTGCTTGTAGGCGCTGTTGGAATAACAAATACAATGTACACTGCTGTTCTTGAAAGGACAAGGGAAATAGGCATTATGAAAGCAATTGGCGCAAGAAATTCTGATATTTTAAAGATTTTTTTAATTGAGTCCGGGCTTTTGGGTATTGTTGGAGGCTTGATAGGGGTTGTTTTGGGAGTAGGCTTCAGCAAACTTGTTGAGATTATAGTTGCGCTAACTGGAAATACTTTCTTAAAGGCATCTTTTCCGTGGTATTTGATTATAGTTTCACTGCTTTTTGCATTTTTTATTGGTGCTATATCTGGGATATTGCCCGCACTGCAAGCCTCTAAATTAAATCCTGTGGATGCTTTGCGTTATGAGTGAGTTAATAGAACAAAGCAAGCAGTGATATCTTAAAACATCCTCATCAAATCTTCAGTAGAATAAACCTGCACTTTGTTCTGTTTTTCCTTTAATTTTTTGTCTTGACTCCAAATAGCACATTTTAATTTCAAAGCCAAAGCGATATAGGCAACATCGTCAGGATCAGGACTGATTTTTTCTGCTTCATCTGTATAATGCAAAAGTTCTTCCAAAGGAATAAGTGTAATTTTCTTTCTCAGAACATCAAATAAATGATTAAGTTCTTCTTCGGTTTTCTCTGTTTTTTTCTGTATTTCTTTTAAATGTTTCTTAAACTCTATAAAGAAAAATTTAGTAGTAAAAAGGCGAAGCCTTTCGTCAAAAATAAGTTCATAAGCTTTGCTTTCTTTTATAAGGGCAGCAAAGATTTCATTTGCGTCAACTACCAAATCCATTTTACTTCATTGCCCTTAATCTATTGCTTAATGCTTTGCTTACTTCCTTGCCCCACTTTAAAGCGTCTTCTTCTGTTATTTTGCTTTTTGCCTTAAAGTTTTTAATGAATTCCATATCTCTAATTTTTTCATCAAATGCTTCTCTAGCTACAGCGCTCCAATTAATTTCTGCAAATGTGTCCATCTTTTGCTTCAGCTCATTCGGTATTGACAAAGTTACATTTACCATAGTATGCACCTCGTGTTTATACGTGAAAATATGTGTGAACATTTAAGTGTTGCGTTTTTCACGCATAATAAAACTTTCCTTTCTCTTTCTGCTCCCTGTCAAGCTTTGAATCTAATTTATTGATTCTCGGCATCAGGCTTTCTTTGTCTCTTCTTAGCGTTATGCCTAATTTTTTTAGAAATAGGTTCATGCCCTCTTCCATGCTAAAAGGGCCTTTAACAATGCCCTCTTTTGCAGGAATTCCATCAAAAACCATCAGCTTGTCTGACAGATAGTCCAAAAATAACAAGTCATGCTCAACAATTAATGCTGAAGTATTTTTAAGCTCCATAAAATCTCTTATTACTTTCGATACAATTAAGCGCTGCTCAATATCAAGATAAGCGGAAGGCTCGTCCAGCAAATACAATCCAGCATCTTTGCTTAAGCACAATGCAATAGCCACTTTCTGAAGTTCGCCGCCAGAAAGCTCGTCAAGCCTTTTGTCAAGCAACGGCTTTATGTCCAATGGATTTATTATTTGAGCAGTATATTTTTCTATGGTTTCTCTTAAAACATTAATCACAAGCTCGTTATTTGATGCAAGATACTGCGGCTTGTAGCTTACTTTAATGTTTTCATTTAATATTCCTGCATCTTTTTTTATGACATTTGCAAGTATTTTCACAAAAGTTGTTTTTCCAATGCCGTTTTCACCCAAAATCCCTATAACTTCGCCTTTGCTGATGCTGCCCTTTTCCGCAATCAATGTAAAATTTCCCAAATTTTTTGTGATATTTTCCCATGAAATAAGCGCTTCCTCTTTCTTTTTGGCAAATATCTTTCTTGGCTCAAATTTTATTGTTTTGTTTCTAAATCTTAAATTTTCCTCTTTTAGATAACCATCCAAATAAACATTTATGGCGTTTTTTGTTGATTTTAATCCAGAAATATTCCCATACACATCTTCAGAGCCGTACATAATATGCGCTAAATCAGAAAGATAATCAAAAATTATCAAGTCATGCTCTACAACCATAACAGCAGTATTTTCATCTGAAAGGCTTCTTATGAACTTGCTGGTATTTATGCGCTGCTTTATGTCAAGGTAGCTTGTAGGCTCATCAAAAATGTAGAAATTAGCCTTTTTTAATGCTGTAGCTGCAATAGCAACCCTCTGAAGCTCGCCGCCGGAAATCTTATCAATGTCATTACCAAGAATATCGGAAATTTCAAGCTCTTCTGCAATTTCCTGCAGCATATTTTTTTCATCAACTTTTTTTAGCAAGTCTTTTACTTTGCCCTTTTTTGTTTTAGGAATCAAGTCAACATGCTGAGGCTTATAGCTTACTTTGATTTTTCCTTCCCTTACATTTTCAAAAAATAGCTGCGTTTCTGTTCCTTTAAAGAAATCTATGATGTCTTTAAAATTTGTTTCTTTTTTTTCCAAGTTGCCAAAATTCGGCTTAAATAATCCTGCAAGAATGTTTATTGCAGTTGATTTGCCTATTCCATTGACTCCCAAAATGCCTACAACTTTTCCAAATAGCGGAGTAGGCAAGGTGAATAAGGCAAATTTGTTAATGCCATATCTATGAATTGGCTTTTTGTCGAGAATTTCAGGAAGATTCACAATCTTTATTGCATTTGGAGCTGCCTTTACGCATAAGCCGCAGCCAATGCATGTAAGCTCATCTATTTTGAGGCCATAGTCTTCTACAGCTATGCATTCTATCCCTGCCCTATTGACAGGGCAAATGCCTTGTATATAGAGATTTTTTTCCTTATCCTTAAGCTTTTCATTGTCAACAACTGCTATTCGCTTCATAACCCAAAGTAAAGGATGATATTTTATAAATATTGTTTATTTTTATAGAATACATTTAAATAACTGAAACATTAACAGGATTCTATGAAATGCGAAATATGCGGCAAGCACATAAAAACAACCTTTATGGAAAAAATATTAGGCACATATATAAAAGACAGCAATGGAAAAAAGCATGCAGTTTGCCAAGAGTGCCAGAAAAATTTGGGCAATAACAAAAAAAAGATTTTAGAGAATATTAAGTATAGCAAATGACACAAATTTTTATACATAGATTTGTCATTTGCTTAGTTTGCGCTAGCAAACCTAGAAAATCCTTTTTTGGATTTTCCGCTGTTACGAACGGACAACTATTGTATAAAAATTTTTGTCCGTGAGTATAGATTTATTTTCCGCCCTCATAGCTCAGTAGCTGGAACGGTAGAATTTTTAAGCCGAACCTCTTAAGCTACAGGTCGGGGGTGCAAATCCCCTTGAGGGCTTTTTCTCCGTAACTGCTAACATAGCATAAAGGGTTTTTGCGAAAGTCTAATCCGTGCTTGTGCGGAGCCTTAACTTACCTCTCAACTTCGCAATGCTGCGGCATTGCTCAGGTCGCTTATCACAATCCTGTGGAACTTTTCTGAATTGGCAATTGCGCACAAGCACCGACTTTCGCAAAAACCCTTTATGCTATGTTAGCAGTTACGGAGAAAAAGCCCTCAAGGGGATTTGCACCCCCG
>JACPMQ010000066.1 GCA_016185955.1 Candidatus Woesearchaeota archaeon
ATAATTTTGTTATATAGGCACGGACATTAATTTCCGTAAATAAATTATCCGTGCCTATATACTGCGGACTTTGACAATTATTACGGAAATCAAAGTCCGCTCGTATAGTAAGAAGAAAGATGCGCCATTTTGCCTGTAGCGGGGCTCTGGAGCAGCCACTTTAGTTTTTGACTTTTAGGATTTCTACTGAGCTCTTTTTTTAGAAGAAAAGGTGTGCGAGCCTGGGATTGAATTCTTCCGAAGAAGTATTCAGAAAAGGAGTGAACTGAGTCCATCACCTCCCCAGGTTGCTCCACCACAATCTCTTAAGATTAACAAATATTTAAATTTTGTTAAACAAAAAGAGGCACTAGAACTAAGGTAATAGTGCTTAATAATTTAATAAGAACATGCAAAGATGGTCCTGCTGTGTCTTTAAATGGATCACCAATAGTGTCGCCTGTAACTGCTGCTTTATGCGCATCAGAGCCTTTGCCGCCATGAAGCCCTTCTTCAATGAGCTTTTTTGCATTGTCCCACGCTCCTCCTCCAGTATTCAAAAGCAAAGCCATCAAAATCCCGCTTATAGTTGCCACCATTAAATATGCTGCAGCAGACTCGTAGCCTAAAACAACCCCTACAATAACTGTTACAACAACAACTAATATGCCGGGCAATATCATTTCCTTCAATGATGCTTTAACACAGATATCAACAATTTTTGCGTAATCGGGCTTTTCCTTGCCGGTCATAATTCCCTTTTTTGATTTCCACTGCCTTCTAACCTCATTAACAATTGAATAGGCAGCGTCTCCTACAGCACGTATAGCAAAGGCGCTAAATAAAAAGATTAGCATTGCGCCAATTAAAGCTCCTACAAAAACATGAATTTTTGCAATATCAACAGTAACAATTTTCACATTTAAGTGCTTTGCCACATCATCAAGATAAGCAGTAAACAATAAGAATGCTGCTAGCGCAGCAGAGCCGATTGCATAGCCTTTTGTCAATGCCTTGGTAGTATTGCCAACAGCGTCTAACTTATCTGTTCTTTTTCTTACATCATTTCCAGAATTGCTCATCACAGCTACCCCGCCAGCATTATCTGTTATAGGTCCAAAATTATCCATCGCTAATATATAGGCAGCAGTTGCAAGCATGCCCATTGTTGCTATAGCAGTTCCATACAAGCCTCCATTAGCTATACCGCTCATATTACCGAAATAAAATGAGGCAAGCAACGCAATTGATAAAACAACTACTGGAAGCACAGTCGCTTCCATGGCAACAGCAAAGCCAGATATTATGTTTGTGGCATGCCCTGTCAAAGAAGCCTTTGCAATGCTTTTAACCGGCCTATAAGTTGATTCTGTATAATAAACTGTAATCCAAACAATTAAGATGCTTGTTATAATGCCAACCAACCCAGCATAGAAAAACCATAAGCCTGCATTTGGATGCTTGCTGTTTTGAAGTAATATTTTTGTTGTGAAATAAAATACAGCTGCTGCCAAAAAACTTGTTATATAATAGCCTCTGTTTAATGCCCTCATGGGATTCTCATTTTCATTTTTAAGCTTAACAGTCATTATCCCTATAATTGTTGTAATAAGGCAGAATGCCCTCACTATTAATGGAAACAATACTCCTTTAATTCCGAATATTGGGAACAGGGCAACACCGAGTATCATTGCTCCAATGTTTTCGGCTGCTGTGCTTTCAAATAAGTCTGCGCCCCTGCCAGCACAATCACCAACATTATCACCTACTAAGTCAGCAATCACAGCAGGATTTCTTGGGTCATCTTCTGGGATTCCCTTTTCAACTTTTCCAACAAGGTCAGAGCCAACATCAGCAGCTTTTGTATAAATTCCTCCTCCTAATTGTGCAAACAGCGCAACAAAAGATGCGCCGAAGCCATAGCCTACAATCAAGAAAGGTACTTCTTTTGTATTAATGCCTATACTAAACAAGTAATAGATGACAGATACGCCAAGCAATGACATTGCAACAATTACAATTCCGGAGACTGCTCCTCCCCTAAATGCAACAACAAAAGCTTCATTAAGGCTTTTTCTTGCAGCGCTTGCTGTCCTTACGTTAGCCCTTATTGAAATCCACATGCTGATAATTCCTGCAAATGCAGAGCTTATTGCGCCGAAAAGAAATGAAAATGCTGTTCTCCAGCCTAATTCTGCGTTTTTTGCAAAAACTGAATATGCTATAAAGATAATTACAGATAGTGCTATAGAAAGAATGGCTATGGTAGTGTACTGCCTTTTGATAAAGGCTTCTGCGCCAATCTTGATGGCATTAGAAATTTCTCTCATTGATTCTGTTCCTGCATCCCTCTTAAGGACATTTCTTGTAAGCCAGCCGGCAAAAATCAATGATAAGATGCTTATTAAAATAACAATGCTTAACAAACCAATTGCCATCAGCAGAGGTAAAAGGCATTTATTTAAAAAGTTTATTGCTTTTGGGCTCAGTAGAAATCCTTAACAAATATAAGTGGCTGCTCCAAAATAAGGGGCGGTGGGCGGGCAGAAGAGTGTTAATTGTGCTATCAAAATGGCGTGTATGTGCAAAATTTTTATTATAAAAAAGAATCGAGATGCGCCATTTTGCCTGTAGCGCGGCTCTGGAGCAGCCACTTTAGTTTTTGACTTTTAAGATTTCTACTGAGCCTGCTTTTGGCAATAATTATCAAATCATCAAGTAAAAATTTGGATTTTACTGGGATTTTATTAAGTAAAAGCGGGCCCGCTGGGATTCGAACCCAGGGCCTACAGCTTAGGAGGCTTTAGCGGATAAGCAAAAAACATTGCGTACAGTCGCTCTAATCCAAGCTGAGCTACGAGCCCGTGCTATAATACAAAACACTAAAAAATATGTAAGGTATAAAATATGTAAGGTATATTTTTTAGTGTTTTGTCAATGGCTAATCAAAAGTCAAGCCAAAAAAGGTTAAACTACAAAACGGCGGAATTTTTACAATTTGGCATTATTTTTCTTTGTCCGTTGCTCGTCATTGACAAAAATTCCGCCAATCGTAGATTGGAGGAATTTTTGAGTATAATAAACTTTTTTAATTTGCGGCTTGTTTGCGATATATTTAAATATTAATCATCTTACTTGCCTTAAAAAAATGGTTAATGAAGACATTGATGACATTTTCAAAGACTTTGAAGACAAAGTTGAAGAGAAAAAGGGAGCTTATAAAAGCGAAGGGTCTATTCTTGACAAAAAGAAGATTTTAGAGCAAACGTATGATGCCCAGAAAAAAGCTCTTGAAGAAAAGCAAAGGAAAGAGCAAAAAGCCTTGCAGGAAGAAGAGCTAAAAAGGGCATTGATAAAAAAAAATTTTAGTTCTAAGCCATTTAATTCCAAGCCTGTAAACATTGAAAGATTAGGGTATATAGCCATTATCCTTGTTTTAGCAGCTTACATCATTATTGATTTGTCATTCTACCACGGCAGCAAGAATGCTGATATGAAAGAAAATGCTGCATCTGCAATTGTTGCTTCAAAAATGAATGATACTCTAAAGGTAAAAGACACAAGTGCAGCAGTCAAGCTGATTAATGACACACTCAGCACAATCAACAAGAGCATTAACAAAAGCATTGCAGCCAAAGAAGAGCCAAATGAAACTATAGCTATAACCGAGAAGAAAGAAACAAAAGACAATGGCACTTTGCAGGAAGAAAAAAAATTATCTGGAGTTATAGCATTAGCAATAGATAAAATTGACACAGAAATAGTTAATAGGGATGATGACACAGGACGCATAAACAGCGTAACTATCACGATAAATAATGGCAAAGACAAGGTTTTAGTGCCTGTTGTGGATGTGTATGCTTATGACAGCAAAATGGATGAAAGCTGGCAGACAAAAAGCAGAGTCAACCATATTTATGGAACAGGAATTAAATCAGGAGATGAATACACTGTAAGCCTTGATTTGACTCCAAAAACTTTCAGAAACATAAATTTCACAAAAACCATAAGGGTAACATTAAATGACACTAAGACAGGATTTATCACAGTTGCCAAAAAGGAAATAATGATAATTTGATTTTTCTTTTTATAGTACAATGGGGTATAAATATCATCTGCGCAACTTAATCAAATTAAGCCAAAGCGGTGGCGAATGCCTCCGAAAATTCCACCGCTAAAGGCGATGGAATTTTCGCAATGACGAAAACCACGTAAACTGCGCTGATAAAAATCAAAATTTCCACCGCTCAAGGAGCGGTGGAAATTTTGCAATGACAAACTATGGGTTTCGGCATACTAAAAAATCTGCAAGGCAGATTTTTAGTGTTTTGTAGTGTAAGGCTTACCAACATAACTGGTAAAAACTTTGCTGTTCGCAGAACGGCGGAATTTTACTGAGGAAAAATATTTAAGCATCTTCATCTTTAACTCTTTAACCACTATAAAATGCAGCAGAAAATTGAGTTGATGGAATTTTGGAAGAAAAATCTTGGCTTTAGTGATGCAGAATTAAATGCATTTAAGGAAGTTAACAGGGAAGATTTTGTTCCAGAAGATGTTAAGGGCAGAGTCTATGAAGATATGCCCCTGCCATTATTAAGAGGGAAAACCATTTCTCAGCCTACAACAGTAATGCTTATGACGCATGCGCTTGAGCTAAAGCCCAATGAAAAGGTTTTTGAAGTTGGCACAGGCTCTGGCTATCAGGCAGCTATAATAGCCAAAATAATTGGCGCAAAGGGAATGGTAATAACAACAGAAGTGATTCCGGAGCTAGTGAGCTTTGCAAAGCAAAATCTTGCAAAAGCCAATATAAAAAATGTTGAGGTTTATGAGGATGATGGCTCACAAGGAGTGCAAAGCCAAGCGCCATTTGACAAAATTATAATAACTGCTGCATGCAGGGAATTTCCAAAGCCCTTGCTTGAGCAGCTTAAAACAGGAGGAATGATAGTAGGCCCTGTAGGAAATAGGGACGAGCAGGAAATGGTGCGGGGCATTAAAGGCAAAGATAGCAAGCTGCAATTAGACTTCTTGGGGCATTTCTTATTCAGCCCACTGTATGGAAAATATGGATTTGAAATCTAGTTGCAAATCTAGTTATAAGGTATATGCTAACGCCATATAAATGAGTGGTGCAAAATTCGGTGCTTGTGCGCAATTTGCCAATTCAGAAAGTTCCACAGGATTGTGATAAGCGACCTGAGCAACATGAAATGTTGCGAAGCTGAGAGGCATATAATCAAAAATTCCACCAATCTCGGATTGGTGGAATTTTTGTCAATGACGAGCAACGACCAAAGCAAAACAATGCCGAATTGCAAGATTACCAACGTAACTGGTAAAAATTCCATCGTTCGAAGAACGATGGAATTTTTACGGCTCCGCACAAGCACCGAATTAAAATTCGGACAAAGCCATGTTAGCAGTCCGTTGTAAGTATGCATTTAAAATGATAGGAAAATTTTTCTCATTGAATGGCAAGTTGTTGCCTCTAAAAAAAGCCGTTATTTCAATTGACAATATAGAATTTTCATATGGCTTTGGAGTCTATGAAAACTTAAAAGTAAGAAACAGATTTATTTATTTTCCAGAAATGCATTGTGAAAGAATGCTATATTCTGCAAAAATAATAGGGCTTAAGACTTCTTTGAGTGCTGAGCAAATCCATAACAATATAAAAAATTTTGTCAATAGCGTTAAGGAAGACTCATTTAACATAAAGATGATGCTTATCGGAAAAAAAGAAAGGCAAACAGAAAGCAGCGATTTGTATATTTTTGCTAATGCTCCTTTATATTTGCCTAAAAAGGCTTATTCAAAGGGAGTTAAAGTGATAACTTACCATGGAGAAAGGCAATTGCAACAGGCAAAAACGCTAAACATGCTTATGAGCTATCTTGCTTACAGCAAAGCTCGCGCAGAAAATGCCCATGACGCGCTTTTGGTTGACAAGGAAGGAAACATAAGGGAAGGGACAAGAACAAACTTTTTCTTTACAGACGGAAAAAACATATATACAACAGCAGAAAATAAAGTGCTGAACGGAGTGACAAGAATAACTTTAATAGACGCTTTAAGCAAAAATGGAATTCAAGTAATGGAAAAAAATATTTCCTTAAAGGAAATTGATAACTATAAAGGTTTTTTTCTTACAAGCACTTCTGCAAAGGTTCTTCCAATATCAAAAATAGACAGCAAAGAAATAGCTATTCCGGAAATTGTAAGAAACATTGCAAGGGTATATGATGAGTATTTGGATGGTTATAGGAATAAAAGCGAATTTTCCTCTGCTCTATGAGCGGTGGAAAAATTCGTAATGAGCGCTAATGACTATTATTGACGGACAAAGATAATTAGCCAATTGTTGTCCGTTCATAAGCATAAACCGCCTTTCAGAATACTTTATAAATATCACATTATTATTATAACATAATGAAAACTAAGAATGAACATACAACTAGATTATTACCACAAGAAATTCATCCAATAACTGAACTATTTTTTGAATATGCTCAGTTAAAAAACTTATATCGTCAAGGATGGTTAGAAAGAGGCGTTTCAGAAAAAGATTGTGAGACAGTTGCAGAACATTCTTTTGGGGTTGCTTTACTTAGTTATATAATTGCAGAAGAATATAGGCCGGATTTAGATTCATCAAGGGTTATGAGATTAGGCTTATTTCATGATGTAAGTGAAATTTATGCTGGAGATATTACTCCCAAAGATGGTGTAAGTTTAGAAGACAAATCTCAAAGAGAATATGAGGCAGTTAAGAGGGTTTTTTCAAGATTACCTAATCCTCACAAATATGTTAATATTTGGTTAGAATTTGAAAAACACGCATCCCCAGAAGCAAAGTTTGTAAGTCAGATTGATAGGTTAGAAATGGTTTTACAAGCGAATCTATACGAGCGAATGAATTATGCAGGGCTAGATGAGTTTTTTTCTTATATCCAAGGCAGAACTAATTGTCCTGAGCTAAAACCAATTCTAGATGATATTCTGAAGTCTCGATAATGACGGCTCTCAAAATTTACTCTTCACCAATTTTTGCTTCGAGCATCGCAACAACCCTCAACAACCCTGTTCCATATTTGCAGAATTTCCAAATGTAAAGGCTTTTAGCCTCACTCATACTCAATAGTCGCTGGAGGCTTCTGGCTTATATCATAAACCACTCTGTTGACGCCTTTAACCTCATTTATAATTCTTGATGAAACTTTTTCAAGAAAGCCATAAGGAAGCTTTGCCCAGTCTGCTGTCATTGCATCAAAACTTGTAACTGCCCTTAAGCTTATTACATACTCATATGTTCTTGCATCTCCCTTTACTCCCACTGTTTTTATTGGGAATAAAGCTGCAAATGCCTGCCATACCTTGTCATAGTGCTTTGCTTTCTTGAGCTCTTCAATAAAAATATAATCAGCGTTCCTTAAAATTTCAAGCCTTTCATTTGTAATTTCCCCTAAAATCCTTATTGCAAATCCAGGCCCTGGAAATGGATGCCTATACACTATTTCTTTTGGAAGGCTTAATTCTTTCCCAAGCTTTCTAACCTCGTCCTTATAAAGCTCCTTTAATGGCTCAATTACCTTCAGCTTCATTTTTTCAGGCAGTGTCACATTATGGTGGCTTTTTATCTTGGATGCTTCCTTTGTTGGCTGAGCAGACTCAATCCTGTCAGGATAAATTGTTCCCTGCCCTAAAAACTTTATGCCATAGTATTTTTTTTCAAGCTCCTCTACTTTTTTTTCAAAAACCTCAATAAATGTATGGCCTATAATCCTTCTTTTTTCTTCAGGCTCTGCAATTCCCCTTAGCCTTTCCAAAAATATTTTTTCTGCGTTAACTAAATACAGATTTTCAAAGTCCATGCTCTTAAAGCTGTCCATAACTGCCTCTGCCTCATTTTTTCTCAAAAGCCCGTGATCGATAAAGACGCAATGCATTTTTTTGCCAATAGCCTTGTGAATTAAAGCAGCAGCAACAGTGCTGTCAACTCCTCCAGAGGTTCCCATTATAACAGAATCATTTTTAACAATTTCTTTAATTTCCCTTATAAGCTTTGGCGCAAGACTAATGCTCCAGTCCTTTTTAGCATTGCATATTCTAAAAACAAAATTTTTAAGTATATCAACGCCTTTAGGGGTATGCGCAACCTCTGGATGAAATTGCACGCCATAAATTTTTTTATCATTATTTTCAACAGCCGCTATCGGGCATGTATCCGTCTTTGCTAAAATTTCAAAATTTTTTGGAAGGTATGTAACTAAGTCGCCATGAGACATCCATACCTCCTCCTCTCTCTTTAATCCATAAAGAAGATTTCCATTTTTTCTGATTCTGATGCGCTTTTTGCCGTATTCCTTCAGTTTTCCAGGGATGACTTTGCCGTAATATTTTCCAATTAGCTGCAAGCCATAGCATATCCCTAAAACAGGTATGTTAAGCTCTAGAATTTTCTTATCAACCAAGGGAGAATTTTTTTCATAAACTGAAGAAGGTCCTCCCGACAAAATAATCCCTTTGGGCTTTAATTTTTTGATTTCATTCGCGCTTATACCATAGGGCTTTATTTCCGTAAATATGCCAAGCTCACGAATTCTTCTTGCAATAAGATGTGCTACTTGTGAGCCAAAATTAATGACTATTATTTGCGCCATTTCATGTGCATATTAAGTCGAGCTTTTCTTCATCAGAAGCTTTTTTGATTTCCATAGCAATTCTTTCGCCGTATGAAATTGTGTTGTGGTAGAGGTAAGCTGAATAAGGAGTGAACATTGTGCCCGGGCTCCCTGGAATTCTCATAGACACATCAAAAATCACAATGTCTTCTTTATTTTCTTCAGCAACTATTGCACCTTGCAGTGCAAACGGGCCTATAATTCCTGGTTTGTGCAGTTTTTTTGCTGCTGCAACAAATTTTTCACCAATGTCAAAAACTTTTTCGAGCAGGGATTCCTTTACTGTAACTGCAATATGCCCCGTCTCTATAATCTTGGGCTTGACATATTTTAGAATATCAAGCTGATCGGTTGCGGGCATCCTTATTAATCCATCTAAATTAGTCTGCCTTCTTGTGTCAGTGCCAATTAACTCCAATTCATCGCTTAACAGGCTATAAAAATAATTAAAGTTTACTTGCGCTCCAAGCACATATTCCTCAATCACAGCTTTCTTCAAGCCTTCTTGAGTTATAGATTTTTTTTTCAGCAGCTCTTCTGATTTACGCTTGTAGCTTTCATAGCTGTTTGCAAAGAAAAATGCCCTTTCATAGCTTCTTTTGGCTTCTGAAACCTTTACAATAACTGCTGTATTAATGTCCTTGGCATTTTTAAAAATTTTTGGAATCCTTATTCCCGCTTTCTGCAAAACGTAATACTGATTTTTTTTTGTGTCTCTTTCTTCCAGCTTTAGCATGTCCCTTGTGCCAAATATAGGCACTAAAAACCTGTTCTCAATCTCATTAAAGTTGCAGTAAACCCAGAAATACCTGTTATGCACAAAAATTGAATTTAACTGCCTCAATTGCAGCTGCACTTCCTTTTTTGTAATATCATTAAACTTGTCAACCAGAATAACCTCATCCACTATGCCCTTGCTTTCATTTGTTTTGTAATATTTTTCATAAGTTTTTTCCCTTCCTTTCTGGCAGACAACAACTGTCTTAAAGCCATATAATTTAGCGCCTCTGCATACATCCAAAGCAGAATGGCCCCCAAGAGAGGCAATAGCTAAGTTTCTGCTGTCATAACCTTCAAGTATCTTTTTTATGTTTTGTTGAGTTATCATTTGCATCTCTAGCTTTAACTTAACACCTTACTCAATTGGTTTTTATTAATTGCAATTTTAATTTCCCTTGCAATCCTTCTTCCACTGCTCATTGGCTCATTATATTTTAGCCATGTATATGGGCTTCCCTCGATGTAAGGGTTTGTGCCTGCAACAATCCTTGCGGATATTTCAAAAACATAAATTTCTTCTTCCGGAGTTAGAATTGTTTCAAGGCAGAAAGGGCCAAATAAGCCTCGAGGCACAATTTTTTTTGACTGGTTTACAACTGCTTCTCCCATTTCAATTAATCTTGGAAGATAAGATTCCCTGACTACGATGGGCATATTTCCAACAATGACATAGCTAGGATCCACTTTCTCCAGAGCAAGCTGGTCTCTTGCAGAAATTCTGCCTAAGCTGTCAACATTGCTCTCATATCTCTTGTCAAATCCCATTATTTCAAGCTCATTTGTTAATGAAGAATAAAAATAATGTATAAACAAAGGAACTCCGAGAATATATTCCTGTATAACATATTTTTTTGTTTTGTGCGGCTTTATTTTTTCCCTGAAGTCTTTTTCATGCTTCGCAATGAAGTAGCCCTTTCCTCCTTGCGCTCCATGAAATTTGACAATAACGGGCCTGTCTATTTTTTTAGGCTCGTCAAATATTAAAGGCACTTTTAATCCGGCATTGCCTAGCCACATTCTTTCAAGGTTTCTGTCAGATTCCCACTTTAAAATTTTCTTATTGCCATAATAAGGCACTTTAAGCGTTTCAATTTTTTCATAGCCGATATACGTTATAAAAGAAGCGTGCGGTATTAAAATTGCATTTTCCTTTAGAAGTTCATTTTGCAGTTTAAAGATATCCTTATATTCATCTACTATAATTATTTTGTCAGCAACTTTAAAGCTTTTATAGGGCTTCTCCATCCCTTTCTTGCATATCGCTATTGTGGAAAAGCCTTCGTCATGCGCTCCTTTCAATATTTGCAATGCAGAATGAGAGCCTATTGTTGCAATTTTATACTTCTTATGATTTTTAAGTAGTGCCATATAAGAAGCATGTATTTGTTTTATTTAAAGCTTTCGGAATTTAGGCTCAGTAGAAATCCTTAACAAATATAAGTGGCTGCTCCTATATAAGGGGCGGTGGGCGGGCAGAAGAATGTTAATTGTGTTATCAAAATGGCGTGTATGTGCAAAAAATTTTTGCTGTAATAACAATCAAGATGCGCCATTTTGCCTGTAGCGCGGCTCTGGAGCAGCCACTTATATTGTTAGCAGTCACTAAAAAATGTATCTGCTAACATAGATTTGTCCGAGAAGCAGGGTTTTTGCGAATTCTTATTCGTGCTTGTGCGGAGCCTTATACTCCTCTCAACTTCGCAATGCTGCTGCATTGCTCAGGTCGTTTATCACAATCTTAAGAAATTTTCTTAATTGGCAATTACAGCGGAGAACACAAATAATTTATTAAAATAGTTTGTGTTCTCTAGCATAGTGGCGCAATAATTATTGTTCCATTATTTAGTTGCGCCACTATACGCACAAGCACTTACTTTCGCAAAAACCTTTTAGGGAGTGTTAGCAGATACTAATGCGGCCTTGACTTAATGATGGGGTCAATATGGACGAATGCGCGATCAACTTCTTTAAAACGCTCTATTATTCTTCTTGCATTTGTTTCTATTGTGTGGGATCTGTAAACGGAAATGTTTCTGTTAACCCTTATATGGACTTCAACCTGCAGCAATATTCCTACATAATGGGCTTTTATTTTTTGTATGCTGCTTACTCCGCTTATCTTTAAAACCGCTTTGGATATTTTTTTTATAAGTTCAGGCTCGGCAGTTTCTCCAATAAGGTATTTAATGCTTTTTATGCCGATAGATATTCCTACTTTGATAATCCAAGCACCTATAAAAAATGCAACTAATGAGTCAAGGAAAAAAAGATTAAAGCTTGAGCCCAAAAATCCGATTATTGCGAATATGGATATTAAAATATCATTTCTGTGGTCAATAGCCAATGCAAAAATGGCAGGGCTTTGTGTTTTGTTCCATGAAAATTTTGTATATAAGTACATTAAAGATTTGGCAATTATCGTCCCTATAAGCAAAAAAAGCGCTAATTGGCTGAATTTAGGAAATGAATTTGTTATAAATCTTGAAACAGAGATTCTTAAAATTTCAAATCCTAAAACTACTGTAAGGACTGCGACTATTAAGCTGCCGATTGGCTCTGAGCGGTAATGGCCAAATGGATGCTCATTATCAGCAGACTTGCCTCCAACAAGAATGCTGACAAATAGTATTATTGAAGTTACTATATCTGACAAAGAATTAAATGCATCTGACATTACGGCAAGGCTATTAGATACAAATCCTATTAAAATCTTTAGGAGGAACAGAGAAACATTTCCTAAAAAACCTAAAAAAACTGTGCGTTTTTTTATTGAAAGATAATCTTTTTTGCTTAAAAAATTTCTTTTATTTCTCATGCTACAAGAACCAAAAATATTGCGCTTCCAATTACTTTCAGCTTTGAAAGCTTCATGGTGCTGTTTAGTATATCAGTTACTATTTAAAACTTTACTATTTTAGTAACTGCTAACATATCATAAAGGGTTTTTGCGAAAGTAAGTGCTTGTGCGTAT
>JACPMQ010000074.1 GCA_016185955.1 Candidatus Woesearchaeota archaeon
GGTATGAACTGTTCATACTATCAAGTATTTAAACTTTTCGCCACAAAGGCTCAGTAGAAATTCTTAACAAATATAAGTGGCTGCTCCAAAATAAGGGGCGGTAGGCAAGCAGAAGAATGTTAATTGTGCTATCAAAATGGCGTGTATGTGCAAAAATAATTTAGTTAAAAAAAGAATCAAGATGCGCCATTTTGCCTACAGCGCGGCTCTGGAGCAGCCACTTTAGTTTTTGACTTTTAGGATTTCTACTGAGCCGCCACAAACTTTCCGCCAGTCCATGACTGGCAGAAATGCCAGAAAAATTCTGATTGTAAAATTTTATTGTTTTAGTGTTTTATAATAGAAAAATATAAAAAGTATGACTTTATAATACTATCTTCTATGCTTGAAAAACTATGAAAACACGCAAAAATCAGGAATCTTCTGTGTCTGGAAAATTGCATGAATTTTCGAGAAAGCCAAAAATAGCGATAAGTGTGGATAAAAGCCTGCTTGAGATGGTTGACAGCAAAGTTGATGGCAGTGTAATAAGGTCAAGAAGCCAGGCTATAGAGTTTTTTTTGAGAAAAGGGCTGCAAGGGCAGTCTATAAATACAGCTGTCCTGCTAATAAAAGGCGAGCATCAGCAAAATCTTTTGAAAAAATTCAAAGGAAAATCCTTGCTGAAAAAACAAATAGAATTTTTTTCCAAATACGGAATAAAAAATCTTTATATACTAACGCAGCACAGCAAAAATATTAATTTTTTGCTGAATGAGATTTCTAATGCGGATATTAATGTTGAGATTATTGAAAAAGAATCCAAGGGAAATGCAAATGCACTTGCAGCTTTGAAAGACAAACTAAAAAATAACTTTGTAGTTATGTCCGGAGACACATATAATAATTTTGACTTGCTGAAGATGATAAAAAAACATATTGAGATGGATAAATTAGCTGCAATGGGATTGATGACAAGAGAAAATCCAGCTGATTATGGGATTGCTATACTTGATGGAGACTTAATAATTGATTTTAGGGAAAAGCCAAAGCAGTATTCCACAAATATAGTGAATGCAGGAATTTATATTTTCAAGCCAGAAATTTTCGAGCTGTTTGAAAACGCAAACTCATTGGAAAAAGAATTATTTCCGAGATTAGCAAGGCTAAAGCAGCTTACAGGATTTTTTACTTACGGGGAATATGAGCATTTTGGGTGAAGTTAACCCTGTCCCATAACACTCATAACCGCATCCATCACATCAGAAACCTGTATTTTTTTTACGCATGCATTTTTAATTCCAAATTTGCATTCATTGACTTCTCCTTTATGGACGTTTATGCACGCATCATAATTTGATTTTTTGTAGATGGAAATGTTTCCTTTTCCAAATGGCCCAAATCTTATTGGAAGGTTGCAGCCAAATAATCCAATTGTTCTTACTCCTTGGGCTGCTGCTACGTGCATAGGTCCAGAATCATTTCCAATGAAAAGATTGCATAAGCTTACAAGATAAAACATTTCCCCCATATTTGTTTTTCCTGCGACGCTAAAAGCTTTTTCTTTATATTCTTTGTATTTCATTAATTCAATTATTTCATTTGCTAATTTTTCTTCCTCTTTGCTGCCAAGCAAAATTATTTTTGCATTGTATTTTTTTATAATTCTATTTGCTAATTCTGCAAATCTTTCTTTAGGCCACATTCTTGATTTTGCCGATTCTGCAGAGCCTATTCCCAAGCCAACAATAAAATCCTTTTTTGATATGCCTTTAATTTTCAGCAGTTTGCCTATTTTGTCTTTATCATAATCAGAATATTTTAGTTTTGGCAATTTTTGCACTTTTATCTTATTTCCAATGCCCAAAGGCTTTAAAAGCTCAATGAAAGTATAGACAACATGCCGATTGTCATTATACCTTGCTGTTTGAGTGTATAATTTTGACCTTATGCCGTGGGAATAACCTATTCTTTCCTTCCCTGCAAAAAACGCAATTAATGCAGAAATGTTAAGGTATTCTTCCATGTCTATAACAAGCTCATACTTTCTGAAATTTTTAAGAATAAACATTAAAATTGAGAAAGGGTTTAGTTTTATTGAAAAAATGCCATCTATATTTTTATTTTTGTAAAAGACTTCTTTTACTCGGGAAGTAACTAAAATGTCTATATCGGCTTTTTTTTTGCTGTTTCTTAAAGCTTCTATAGTTGGCAAAGCTAAAATTGTTTCTCCTATGCCCCATAATTGTATTAGCAAGATGTTTTTATACTCTTTTTTGCTAACTTTTTTACTGAAAAAATTGAATATTGACAAGAATAAGCACAATAAAAATCCAACATACTTGTCCAGAAATTTTACTGCCTTGATAGATGCCATTATTTTTTGTAAATTTTTTAGTGTTTCGCAGTGACCATTAATGACTATATTTACGGACAAAAATAATTTTACAATCGGGCATTGTTTTTCTTTGGTCGTTGTCCGTCATTGCCAAAATTTTCCCCAATCTTCGATTGGCGGAAATTTTGGTTTATAGCAATATTTCTAACCACTTCTTCAACCTTTTTTTGGGTTTTTCTGACTACTGTATAAGTATAGAAAATGACAAATATCAAAAAAAGGAATCCTGCGATTATGAAAAAGTCCAATGCCCTTACAAGGCTTAAAGTAGTAAGAATTGGGTCAAGTATCTGGGGAAATAAGGTAACTATTGCAAATATGCTCCAGAATGCAAACCAGAAACTGTATTCTTTTATTGTGAATTCTTTTCTTTTGTACTGCAAAAATGTATAGTACATCATAAAGAATACAAATAAAATGCCCAAAATCTGAATTCCGAGTATTTTTGCCATAATCTTATATCTCTATAACTCATTAATTTTCCATATCACTAAATTAAAAACAATTTTAATGCCGTCAAGCACTGTTGTGCCTTTGTAATTGTCAGAGTAAATTGTTTCTATTGGAATTTCCGTGTAAGATAGCTTGTGTTTTCCAATCTTAGCTATCATTTCGCTTTCCATACTGTAGTCAGAAGCTTTCCATCTTATTTTTTTGTAGGCTTTTGATGTAAAAGCCCTATAGCCACATTGGCTGTCCTTAACTTCAATTCCATATAAAAATCTTATTGTTTTGTTGATAAACCAATTCCCAAACTTTAATATTGAAGGCATATCCTTATTTAGCTTTCTGTATGCAAGCACCACCTCATATTTTTTTATTTTTTCAAGGAATTTCGGTATTTCAGAAGGCTCATGCTGCGCATCGGCATCCATCGCTATTAAAATATCAGCTTTCTTTTTTACCGCGTAATCACAGCCAGTTTTTAATGCAGCGCCTTTTCCAAGGTTCACTACATGCGTTAAGACAATAGCATTTGACTTTTTTGCTATTTCATTTGTTTTGTCTTTGCTGCCATCGTCCACCACAATAATGTTATTTGCATATTTTTTAGTTTCTTTAATTATTCTGCCAATGTATTTTTCTTCATTGTATGCAGGTATAACTGCAAAAATTCTTTTTTCCATAACCAAAACAGGAAGAAAAGGTATAATTTAAAGGTTTATGTTTTATTAGTAGTCCCATTAACAATCAAGATTTCGTTAGAAGTTGTTGTAATATTTAGTTTTGGCAATGATATTAATTTTTCTTTCTCTATTGCCTCTTTTATGGAATCTGCAATTGTTTTTTCCCTGCCTTCCCAATCAACCTTATAGACATAAATATCCGTTCCTGTTAATCCTTTTTCACGAGTAAGCAGCTTAAAATACCTTAAGCCATGCCCCTGCATGAAAAACAGTCTTGTGAATATGCTGCCTGTCAATTCTTTGCTTGATATGACAGCAAGCAATTCATTCTCATTTTTTGGGATTAGGGTAAAGCCATAGCCAATTGTATTGCCTTTAAATTGCTTTTTTAAAATGCCATTTTCTGTTGTGAAGGCAACTGCACTTGCATTTACAATGTTAGATGTTCCCTGAATTATTCCAAATACATTATAACTGCTCAGATTAATGTAGAATGTTGCAGCTACATCTTTTCCATTATTGTCTTTTCCGATGCCTATAGGCGGGCATACATATTCATGTTCATTGTTGCTTTTTTTGCAAGTTGTTGTTCCTGCATATCCGGGCCATGGTGCAACCCATGAGTTTGCTTCACTATCACTTGTTATGCCCTGCACTTCAAAGTAAACACTTTCAGCCTGCTCTTTTGTGTAATTAAACTTTTTTATTAAATAAGAAGTAGCTTCTTCTAATGGCATTTTTCTTGCATTCTGCCATATATCTGCCCTTTCAAAATTCCAGCTGCCAAAATGCGACCAGACTCCGCTTTTGCCTATCATGTCTTCTGATGCAATTACATAAGCGTCAGGAGGATTGCAATGAGTAAAAGATGTTACATTTTCAATTTTTTCTTTGTTAAGGTTATAATCTTTCAGCCTTTTTTCCGCTGATTCTTTGTCTAATAATATAATCTCATTTAGAATCTTTAATGCTAGATGCGTGTCATTAACTGCTTTGTTTAATGTGTGGAAAGCAGAGCTGCTTCCGCAGTCAAGCATTCTTAAAATGCCCAATGCCTGCTGCTCGTCACTTGTCAAAAAAAACTTTCCAACCCAATGCGCAGGCACAGTAGTTTGTGTTGTTCCGTCAAATGTAACTTTTCTATCAGCCAATGCCTTAAAATGATGGCCAAAATCCCACCATGAAGTTATTATAGCATCTTTGCTTGAGTTTGTCTTAATTTTATTTAAGGAATTATACCACGCATCATTAATTATTGGCAAGTCGCTTCTTGCACCATTTATAGCTGCTTGAGTTGGATTTATATATACTGGCAGCAGCAATACAATCAAAACAGTGCTGACTATAGGCTTGTATATTTTGAGTTCTTTAGTCAACAGTTCAGATAGGTAAGTGTATAGCCTTCCAAATGCAACACCAAATGCAACACTAAAAGCAGGCGCTAATAATAATGTGAACCTTATGCCCTTTATGCTCGCGAAAATAGTTGAGGACATCCAAAGTGATAACAGTATGGAAAGCCTGAAATCGTAAGAAGAATCTTTTTTGTAAATAGAAATAATGATGCTTATTATTATTGGCAGCATTATCCAAATTAATAAGCTGAAAATGCTTATTGACTGGTAGAGTGGTTTATTATTGCCAAATTTTGCAAATAAGAGTCCATAAAAAATGGCAGCTCCAATTATGTAAAAAAAGTCAAAGAGCTTTAGCCCTTGCTTTCTTGATATTGCTAAAACTAATCCAATCAAGCTTATGAAAAAAAATGAAGCGCCTCCAACAGACTCTACAACTTGTTTGATAGCGCCTTCATTCAGCTCAGCAACTGTTGTCAGGACATTGGGCCATAATGAAGGATTAACCGGCGCTTTGATTGAAGGAAAACTTAATGGGCCTGTAAAGCTTCCTGTGAAAATATCCCAGCCTGAAATTATTGTTACAAAAAATGCAGTGGAGATAAAATAAATAACAAGCACAATTGCTTCATTCCTGATGCTTAAGTTGGAAAAAAGCGTTTTTGGATTATTTATTGCATCCTTAAAATTTACTAAAATTAAATATCCTAAAGTTGCTATTACTGTTATAATCAAAAAGTCAAATATATACCACCAGCCGCTCCAAGCAAATGTGTACAAACCAGTAAAAAATCCGGCAAGCGTTGAAATAAATATGATTTTTAAGGCACCTTTTGATTCTATAGCCTCCATAAAGAGCCATGTTATTAATAAGGGAAAGAAGACTACCCATGCGTCGCTGTCAGCATGGCCAAACAAAGTTCTGCCTAAGAATTGAGTAGAGCCGACTGCAATCATAAGGGCTGCAAAAAATGCAGCCATGTTGCCTGCAATCTTTCTTGCTATTAAAAATACGAGAAGCACTGAAAGGGCAGATATAAAAACAGGGTAATAAGAAATAGCGCGCATAAGTGTAATGTTAAGCGCAAATAAACGAAGGGATTTATAGAAATATGCCAAAAAATAGCCATGGAACATGTCTTCTGTTACAGGCCTTCCTACTGGCGCTATTTGGTAAGTGTCCCAAGATTTGCCGTCTTTTAATATATCACCCGGGTAGCCATGCTCGACAATGTTTTTTGCATATCTGTACCAATAATAAGGATCTATATCGGGCATGTAAGTGTAGCCGTTTTCATCCTGAAAATATGATTTAATAAAATTTGAAGTGCCCCTTATGTTTTGGTCAATTTGAGCTTTGTTGTCAGCAATAACCTTTTGCATCTGCTTGTCAACAAGCGCATTTTTATTTTGCTCTGGCAGATTGGGATATTGCTGGTCAATGCCTGCTTTTACCTGTGATCTTAAATTGTTTATTGCACTCTCTTCAGCCCAACGATCAGCTACATACAAAGAATCAGCTTGCATTCTTATGTAAACTGAAAGAATTATCGGGATAAGAACAATAAAAAATACACCATACTTTCTAAAAAAACCAGCGGTTTTCTGCCAGTTAATTGCTATGTCTTTGTCTTCATCACTTGGCTTGAAGTGCTCTTTTTTGAATAAATTTTTTATCTTAGAGAAGTCAATACTGATTTCATCTTCGTTTTTTGTTTCTCCTTCACTTTTTTTTGTTGGAGGAGCAGGCTGCGGATGCTCTTTAGGGGCTTGATTATCTGTTTTTGTTTCTGTTGATGCCTTTTCCTTGTCCTCTTTTCTTTTGAAGAAGCCCTTTATTTTGCTTAAGTCAAAAGAAATCTCATCATCTTTTTCTTCCATAGCCTTAACATGAGCTGAAAATTTATATTTTTTTAAAAGCTTTTGGATTTTTTGTAACTGCTAACACCACATAAAGGGTTTTTGCGAATTCAGTGCTTGTGCGAAATTTGCCAATTCAGAAAAGTTCCACAGGATTGTGATAAGCGACCTGAGCAACATGAAATGTTGCGAAGTTGAGAGGTAAGTTAAGGCTCCGCACAAGCACGAATAAGAATTCGCAAAAACCCCGCTTCTCGGACAAATCTATGTTAGCAGATACTTTTTTCTTAAAAAAATTTTGAAAATAAAAGAAATCTCGGCTCCTTTAATAATAAGTTGAGGACTAAAGGCATTGGAGTGTCTCTGTCATATTTTTTCAGAATTTTTTTTATTTTTTCTTGGCTCATTAATCTAAGCAAATAGTCATAGTCCTCATCTGAGAATTTGTTGAGCATATTCCTAATTTTAAGATGCAACAGCAATTCCCTTCCAACATTTTTTTTTAATTCCTTGCTGTAGCTTTTATTGTTGATGATGCAGTCATACAATGTATGTGCAGCTTTTAGAGAAGGGATAATCCCTCCGCCGGTTGTTGCTTTAACTTGGGATGCAGCATCCCCAATAAGATAAATGTTATCCTTTTGTATAATCTGTTCTGGATTATAAATAGGTATTATGCCTGATTCCCAGCATAAAATTTCTTTCTTGCCCGTTCTTTTTTCCAGAAAATTGTAAAAAAATTCTTTTGCATTTTTAACATTTTTAAGAGAGGCTAAGCCGAGCCTTGCAGTATCTTCTGATTCAGGAACAACCCATCCAAAAAAATTTGGAAAATCACTTCCAAAATATGTTTCAAAGGAGTTAATATCCATTTTAAGCCTGACTTTAGCCTGCATGCCAATGTAAAAGTTTGTGTTTGAGCACAGGGAAAAAGCTTTTGCGACTGCTGACGAAGGGCCGTCTGCACCAACAAAAATATTAGATGTTATTTTTTTAATGCGGCTGTTTTTTTTGTCCTTTACAATAATTGAATTTTTTCCATTAAAATCACAGAATTGGTGGCTTAACAAAATTTTTGCTCCCGCATCACAGGCAATTTCTGCCAAAAACTCGTCAAACCTGTTGCGCCACATCACTATCTCTTCAGTTTCTATCTGGACTTTATTGTTTTTGCTTACGGCAATAACATTGCTTAGCTTATTGGCAATAACTTTTGCAGGAAGCTTTATGAATTTTTCAATAGAAGAAGTTACTATGCCGGTGCATTGCACAGGCATGCCTATTTTTTCATGCTCTTCAATTAATGTAACCTCTTTGCCGTTTTTTGCAAGAAGATAAGCAAGATAGCTTCCTGCAGGACCTGCTCCAATTATTGTTATCATCTTTATAAAAAATTGAAAAGAGCAATAACATAAAAATTTTACTGCCAAGAAACTTTTGGCTTAGCAAACATGCTTTATAGTTACAGCCAAGCAGTATAGTCCTATATTATAACTTAATAATAGTTATATAATGTAATTACTAGTCTATACTAAAACAGCGAAAGGTTTAAATACATGTAGACTTAACTTTAATTTCTTTGAAGTAAAACTAAGGGGGTATATTAAAAATGATGAAAACTGTCTTGAGCTTTTTGGCTTTATTTCTAGTCGGAGTTTTGTTATCAAGCAATCTTGCTTATGCAAGCCATATATTAATTGATGAGGTAAAGATAAACGGCAACACTGTTGAAGAAACATCCACAAATAAAATATTAGGCGTTGAAAGAGGAGAAGAGCTTAATGTAAGGGTAAGGATAACTGCCAGCCAAATTGTAAGCAATGTGAAAAAGGCATGATGTAGAGATAAGAGACATTGTTTTGTCTCCGGACAAAGAAGTAAAGGCAGGAAGGGCATTGCTTGCGACTGTAAGGCTAAGAAACAGAGGGGAAAAAGATGAGAGAGGAGTTAAGGTTGTTGTTACTATTCCTCAACTTGGAATTTCAGCTGCTGATTTTATTGACGAGCTTGAGAAAGAAGGAGATAAAAATGATCAGGCAACAACAGGGGAAATGTTCTTAAGGATTCCTGATAATGCAGCGACTGGCGAATATAAGCTAAGAACAGAGGTTTTTTTTGACGATGGCGACAAAAAAACTTCAAAAGAGACTGCAATAAATGTCCTTGGAAGTGAAGAGAAAATTGCAGCAAAGCCAAAAGCAGAGGATAAGACGATAATTACTGTTGCTGCTGAAAAGCAAAATGTTGTGCGCAATGGAGCAGAATCAGCCTATCCTATCACATTGACAAATGCAGGGGCAGCTTCAAAAACTTACACAATAAATGCGGATGGCGCAGCATGGGCAAATTTCAGGATAAGCCCTTCAAATGTCATGGTTATAGGCAGCGGAGAAAACAAGGCAGCTACTGTTTTTGTGTCTGCAAAGGCAAATGCGCCTTTAGGCGAGCAAACATTTTCAGCCACAATAAGCAGCAATGATAAAATTCTTAAGCAGCTTCCTTTGAGCGTGAATGTGCAGCAAGAGCAGCAAAGCGGCATTTCAAAGCTGAAGAAAGGCTTGGAAGTGGGCATATACATATTGGTTATATTAATTGTGGTAATTGCCCTCGTTATAGGATTCAATAAGCTTCGCAGGGAAGAAGGTGAAGAGGGCAAAGAAGAAGAGAAGACTTATTATTAACCTGCTTTATTTCTTTTTTAATTTCATTTAATTTTTTCACGTTAGGTACACTATTGCCAAAATGAATGCAAAAACTTTTTTTATTTTTGTCCTGCTGTTGATTTTAGCTAGTTTTGTGAGCGCAAAAGAGGATTATGCAGCAAGCTCTCTTTCATCAGTAGAATTATGCCCCTGCTCTAACCAAATTTACGCAGTTAATGTGCAAAATACAGGAACTGAAGCAAGCTCTTATACAGTTTCAGCAGCGGGAAATGCAGCAAAATGGGTTAAAATAACGCCTGAAAAACTTGTTTTAAATGCAGGGCAAAACGGAAAATTTTCCGTTTTAGTAAATTCCGAATGCAGCATAGAAGGAAATTACAATCTGGAGATTTATTTGAGGACAGATAAATCCCTGACAAAACTTATCAAGCAGAAACTCGCATTTTCCAAATGCTATGATTACTCTTTGTCAGAAGGAGAGCCTATTAACTTTGCAGAAGAAAAAGCGCTTTATGTAAATTATAACGGCACATATTTTTTATGCACCAATGAAAAAAAAATAATCCCTGTTTTAATAGAA
>JACPMQ010000065.1 GCA_016185955.1 Candidatus Woesearchaeota archaeon
CAAGAACAACAACAACAATAGCGCTTATAGACAATTCTAAAGAAGCCTTTTTATTTTTTAAAAGCATTAATCTAGCACCTCTTTCATTTATTCTTATGGATACTTATTTAGATACTTGTTTATATAGTTTTCTGTTTGTAAGGGGTTGGTGCGAAAGTCTAATCTGTGCTTGTGTGGAGCCTTAACTTACCTCTCAACCTCGCAATGCTGTAGCATTGCTCAGGTCGCTTATCACAATTTTAAGAAATTTTCTGAATTGGCAAATACGCACAAGCACTTACTTTCGCACCAACCCTTGTTTGCAATCCAAAACCTATATAAACCTGTTATCTTGCCATAATATAGTGAAAAGATGGGGGATGTTGATACAGATTTAATAGACATTAAAGGCATGGAAGATGCAAATCTATCAGCTTTCTTAAGAAAAAATGCTATTTCTCTAACAATATCAGAAGCAAAAAAAATAGTTGAATTAATTGGAAGGAACCCATCATTAACAGAGCTTCATATGTTTAACATACAATGGTCAGAGCATTCAAGCTACAAAAGCAGCAGGCATATATTAAAAATGCTGCCGACAAAGTCTTCAAATGTTATTTTAGGGCCCATAGAAGATTCCGGAATAGTAGAGCTTGGCTATATTGATGGAGAAAGGTATGGCATTGTTGTGAGCCATGAAAGCCATAATCATCCAAGCCAAGTTGTTCCGTATGAAGGAGCTGCAACAGGTGTTGGAGGAATAATAAGGGATGTATTGTGCATGGGCGCAAAGGTTATAGCAACTGCTGATCCTTTAAGATTTGGAAACCCTTATGGGGAAAATAAAAATAAGGCAAGGTATATAGCAAATGAAGTCATTAATGGCATTGCCGGCTATGGAAATGCAGTCGGCATACCGAATTTAGCAGGCGATATTTATTTCAATGAAAGTTTTGATGACAATTGCTTGGTTAATGTTGTTTGCTTGGGGATTTTAAAGGAAAAGGATATAATCCACAGCTATGCTCCAAAAAATGCTGAAGGCTATGATATTATTATTGTGGGAAAGCCCACAGACAATTCAGGCTTTGGAGGAGCTGCATTTGCTTCATTAATTCTGGATGAGGAAGCAAAGGAAAATAATCGCGGAGCAGTGCAAGTTCCCGACCCTTTTCTAAAAAATGTGCTGATAAGGGCTACTTATAAGGTATTTGAAGAAGCAAAAAAGAAAAAAATTGCTTTAGGCTTTAAGGATATGGGCGCTGGCGGCATAATGTGCTCTACTTCCGAGCTTTGCTCTGATGCAGATTATGGAGCAGAAATCAATCTTGACAAAGTCCATGTTTCCATGAAAAATCTGCTTCCATTTGTAATACTCTGCTCAGAAACACAAGAAAGGTTTACATGGATAAGCCCAAAAGAATTTACTCCAACTTTGTTGAGAATTTACAATGAGGATTTTGCTTTGTCCACTATAGCAGAAAATGCCCGCGCAACAGTAATTGGCAATGTCACAAAAAAACAAGATTATGTAGTCAAACACCAAGGAAAAGTAGTTTGCAATGTTCCTATCAAAGCAGTAACAAACGGAATAAGCTATGAAAGGCAGTTAAAAAAGCCTATAAGAGATTTTAAAGAGCCACAGCTTAAAGAGCCATTAAACCATGATAATTACAATAATTACTATAGTTACAATAAAATTGCGCTGAAAATTTTAAGCCATCCTAATGTTGCGTCAAAACAAAAATGCTACAAGCACTATGACAGGAATGTCATGGGAAATACTATAATTGAGTCGGGATTTGCAGATGCAGGCTTAATAAGAGCAATGCCAAACAGCAAATATGGAATCGCGCTTTCTGTTGACTCCAATCCAAGATATTGCAGGATAAACCCTTATTTAGGGGCTGTTAATGCTGTTGCAGAAAGCATGAGGAATGTTGCAGCAATTGGCGCAGTTCCATCAGCTTTAACTGATTGCTTGAATTATGGGAATCCTGAAAAGCCTGAGCAATTTTATGATTTTGCGGAAGGCGTTAGAGGCATAAAGGATGCAGCAGAAAATATTTATTTAAGGGGAACAAAAGAGCCCGTGCCTGTTATATCTGGAAATGTAAGCCTTTACAATGAAAGCTCAAAGGGCAAAGCTATAGACCCCTCTCCTGTAATAGCGTGCATTGGTGTTATGAGGGATTACGAAAAAGCTATTACCATAAAAATAAAAAAAGCCAACAGCTTATTATTTTTAGCTGGAAAAAGAAAAGACGAGCTTGGAGGCAGCATTTATTATGAAATCAATAAGGAGCTTGGAAAAAATGCGCCATTAATTGATTTTGAAGAGCAAAGAAATATTATTTATGCTGTGATTGAATGCATTGAAAATGGGCTATTGCTCAGCTGCCATGACATATCCGATGGCGGCTTATTAACAGCAATAGCTGAAATGATTTTGGGAGGAAATGCTGACGGCATTATAGGCGCTGAAATAGACTTATGCTTCTCTAACTTAAGAGACGATAAAACGCTTTTTTCAGAAAGCCCTGGATTTGTTTTTGAGGCAGAAGAAAAAAACACAGGCAAAATTAAAGCAGTTTTTAAAAAATATAATTTGGAAATAACAAGTTTAGGAATTACTTCAGCTAATGGCTTTTTGTTAATCAAAAATAAAGATAAAAAAATAATAGATTTGCCAATCAATAAATTAAGGGAAGCATGGACAAGCGGCTTTCCTGATGCGATTAAATAACATGAAAAAACCAAAAATAGCAGTTATGTATTTCCCGGGGAATAACTGCGAGGAAGAAACCAGGGAAAGGTGCATAGAAGTTGGAATGGAAGCTGATATTGTCAGATGGAATTCCAAAGAAGACCTATCCAATTATCATGGCTTTATTATTCCAGGCGGTTTTTCTTATGAGGACAGAATTCGCGCAGGAGTTATTGCCGCAAAGGAGAAAATAATGGAAAGCATAAGAAAAGAAGCAAATAACGGAAAACTTTTATTAGGAATATGCAATGGCGCGCAAGTTTTAGTTGAAACAGGCATGATTCCAGGCTTAAGCAATAAAGTTGAAATGGCGCTTGCCCCAAACACAAATCCTTTGGTAACGGGCTATTATTGTGCGTGGATTAACATAAAAAGCATTTACAAAAAAACATGCGCATACAACCATCTTTATGATGAAAATGAAGTCATTGCCATGCCTATTGCGCATGGCGAAGGAAGATTTGTTACAAAAGACAAAGAGCTTGCCGGAAAGCTAATAAAAAACAAGCAAATTGTTTTTAGGTATTGCGGCAATAATGGAAACATCAAAGATGAATTTCCAATAAACCCAAATGGCTCAATTTATAATATAGCTGCTATATCGAATAAAGAAGGGAATGTAATGGCTATAATGCCGCATCCTGAAAGGGCGTCATGGCAGTGGCAAATTCCTGAACTAAAAAAAGGGAATGGCATGGCTTCAGCAATAAAGGTATTTGAATCAATGAAAAATTATATCGAAGAAAGGATGATTTAAAGAAAGGATGATTTAAAATGGCAAATGTCGAAATGATTGTAAGATTGAAAGTTCCAGATAATGTTGCAATAACAGCATTTAACACATTGAAAAGAATGAATTATACTGCTTTAAAAAAGCTTGAAAGGGCTGATTATTACAAGTTTGATGTTTCCGGTAATATTGCGCAATTTAAGGAAAAAATATGCAAGACAGATATTATAATTAATCCAAACAAGCACGAGTACAGTTTTAATTTAAATGGCACAATTAACGAAAAAAATGATGGCAAGAATAATGGCAAAGCAATAAAAATAAAAATGGCAAAAATAAATTTGCTTGTGCAGGACTTGGATAACAGTTTAGGATTATTGCTTACTTTAAAAGAAAGGCTTGGCTTCAGCAACATAATAAAGCTTGAGAAAGGAGTCTTATGGACAATGTATTTTGAACCAAAATTTTCGCCAATCGAAGATTGGCGGAAATTTTGCAATGACAACCAACGGACAAAGCAAAACGATGCCAAAGTGCAGGGCTTATCAACGGAGCTGATAAAAATTCCGCCGTTCTATGAACGGCGGAATTTTTACAGCCGAGATGCAGAAAAAATTGCTGAAGATATAGCAAAAAACTTATTAATGAATGAGAATTTTCAGAGATATGTTGTATTAAAATGAAAGACATTTTGGTTTTATTTGCGTCAAAATCAGATGAAGATAGCTATAAGCAAGTTCTTAATGTGCTCGATAAGGAAAAAGCGAGCTATGACTTCAGGATAGCAAGCGCGCATAAAACTCCTGATGATGTTGATGCTATTTTAAAAAATGATTACAAAGTTGTGATTGCAGGAGCTGGTTTGTCTGCCGCACTGCCTGGATTTATTGCTTCAAAAACGATAAGGGCTGTTATAGGAGTTCCATGCAAAGGCAATTATGAGGGGCTTGATGCGCTGCTTTCTATTGTGCAAATGCCTCCTGGAATTCCTGTTTTAGCGACTGGAGTCAATAATGCGGCTGGAGCAGCTTATGCTGCTGTGCAAATGCTTAAAAAAAATGAGAAGGTAGTTTTAATTGGCGATAATAACACTAAGGCTTTTAGAAATGCAGAGCAAATCCTTAAGCAGTTTGAAATCAATCATGTCCATTCAAACCAATTATCAGAAAATGCAATAAATATAGCATTTGTTTATTTTGATGAGCCAATAGAAAAGAAAAAAGAGCTTGCTATTTACTGCCCTTTACTGCTTGAAGAGGATGATAAAGCGGAATCTTCATTAAACCTTTTGAAGCATTCCAACCATGGATTATGGGTTGGCTTGAATAATGGCACAAATGCCGCACTCGCAGCAATAGAAATACTGAATATTGATAATAGATATGAAGAAAAACTCATAAGATACAGAAAAGATATAGCAAAAAAGGTAAAAAGTCAATAAGATGATTCCTGACACAATAATCAAAAGCCAATTAAAGCACACTTTGGACAAAACAGACTTTAAAATTGGCAGAAAGTATGAAGGCAAGGTAAGGGACAACTATATTCTTGACGGAAAAAGGCTGATAATAACAACAGACAGGATTTCAGCTTTTGACAGGGTTTTGTGCTCAATTCCCTTTAAAGGGCAGGTTCTCAATCAAACATCATCTTTCTGGTTTGAAAAAACGAAGGATGTTGTTAAAAACCACGTTATAGAAGTGCCTGATGAAAATATGATGCTTGTGAAAGAATGCAAGCCTTATCCTGTGGAAATGGTTGTAAGGGGCTACATAACTGGCGTAACAACAACATCTGCATGGTACAGTTATGAAAAAGGCATCAGAAATTTTTGCGGCAATATAATGCCTGAAGGAATGAAAAAAAACCAGAAATTTGAGAAGCCAATTATAACACCCTCAACAAAAGCAGAGCATGGGCTTCATGATGAGTCTATTTCAGGAGAGGAAATAATAAAGCGCGGCTTAATGGAAGAAAAAACTTATAGATTGATGGAAAGGGCTGCATTGGCATTATTTGACTTTGGAGCAAAGCTTGTTGCAAAAAATAATTTGATTTTAGTTGACACAAAATATGAATTCGGCAGCTTAAATGGCGAGCTTGTGCTAATTGATGAAGTGCATACCCCGGATTCTTCAAGATATTGGATAAAAGATACGTATAAAGAATTATTTTCAGAAGGAAAAGAGCCTCAGAAACTTGATAAGGAATATGTAAGGCAGTGGCTTGCAAGCAAAAATTTTATTGGGCAGGGGCAAATACCCAAAATACCTAATGAAGTAAAGGTTGAAGCTGCAAAAAGGTACATTACAGCTTATGAAATGGTAACAGGAGAAGAATTTAATGCAAAAGAAGGCGATGTTTTAGGAAGGATTGAAGCGAGGCTTAAATTAAGGTAACTGCTAACACAATATAAAGGGTTTTTGCGAATTCAGTGCTTGTGCGTAATTTGATAGTGACAAGCCGTGGTTAAGGCAAAACGATGCCAAATGTATGGTTTATCGGTTTCGTCATTGCGAAAATTCCACCACTAAAAGCGGTGGAATTTTCGGAAGCATTCTCCACTCCTTTGGCTTTATTCGATTTAGTTGTGTAGATACTGGTTTTTTATTTGATTTTTGCAGACATATAAGGCCCATCATGGATGTATCCTAACTTAGCAAAATACTGCCTTGCGCCAATTCCTGCAAGCACAATTATTTTATTTTTTTTATATTTTTTTGCAATTTCTTCAGCTTTTTTCATCAGCATTTTTCCAATACCTTTATGCTGGAAGCTGTTTTCTGATTTTTTTCCTATGCTTACTGCCGTTGAATACACATGAAGCTCGCGGACTAAAGCAGAGCTTTCTGTTATTTCCTGCCTAAGAAATTGGGAAGGAAACCTCAATCTGCAATAGCCAAAGATTATATCATTTTCCAAATCTTCTGCTGAAATAAAAAATTCTCTGCCTTGTGACGCTTCATATTCATTAACTTTTATTCGCATATTCTCCAATTTAATATTTTTATTATTATCGTCTTTAATTTGATTAATTCCTGCTTCTCTGCATCTTATGCATCTGCATTTAATGCCTTTTTCACTGCAAATTTTTTTTACATACTGCCTTAAATTGGTTTTATCAACTCCCGAAGATGTTGCATAAGTAGGTATATCACGTTGCACTCTCATGATTCTGCACCACTCTGGAACATATCTCTTCATTCCTGCAATCATTTCAGCAGCTTCTTTTGTTGCCAAAGGAACAAATTTTTTTGCTTTCCAGTCTTCATAAAGTTTTGTCCCCTGCATTACCATGCACGGATATATTTTTAGCATATCCGGCTTGTAATCTGGATTTTGAAAGATATCTTTTAATCCTTTTCTGTCCATCTCTTTTGTTGTGTATGGCAAGCCGGGCATATAATGCATATTTATTTTGAAGCCAAGGTCTTTCAATATTCTTATAGATTCTATATTGTCTTTGACAGTGTTGCCTCGATTGGTTTTTTCCAAAACATTTTCATATATGCTTTGAACTCCTAATTCTATTCTTGTGCATCCAAGCTTTAGCAGCTGGTTTCCATGAACAAGTTTCCCATAATCGCTTTTTGTCTCTATTGTAAGCCCTACGCAGCGTATTTTTGCATTTTCGTTTTCCATTTGCATTTGTTCTAAAGAAATGTTATCATCATTTAGCTCATTTACCTTTTTTATCACTTTTTTTATTGCTTCAATATTCGCATTATTTTTATTATTTCTTTCATTGCCCCCGTTATTCAAATTATTTGTCTGTGGGCAATTAATCTTATTATTGTATTTGCTGAATTTCGCCCATTTTTTTGTTATCTCACTTGAAAAATTATTTTTTGCATTTGCATAGTCCGCATCTAAATTATCGGAATTATTGCTAAAAAACAAAGTGTTTATTGCTTCCAATACTTTTTTATTGCTTAAATTTAAATTCCTGATAAAAAGCAGCTTCTTTTGTATTCTTTCCGTTCTTTCGCTGTCCTTTATGTTGGAAGGCATCTCAAAAAAGATGTTAAATTTATTCAAGTCCAATTCACCTTTTTTGTAAAAAAGCCTTGAAAAGTCATTCATTGCCTTTAAAAGGTATTTAACAAAATATTCTTGATAAGAATGAGGCATAAAAGGAAAAGTCCCTCCTTGCAAAATCACTTCTGCCTTTTCTTGGATTGAATTCATAAAAGTGTAATGCTCCAATCTGTTAAAAACCCCTAAGTAAGAGTCATAATAGTTTCTTATTGCCCTTTTTGTGCTTGGCTCCTTGCCAGTATAACTTTGAGGAACATCTCCAAAGGGGCTTCCAGGACCGCCGGGACAATAAGTGCATGGCCCTATTCCTTTAATAGTATGCGGGCATGGATAAGGATCTGTCATTAAGGCTATTGGCGCAACTCCTGAAATTGTCCTTACAGGCTTCATCGCAAATATTTTCTTAAACAGATTTTTATCTTCTTCAGAAGCTATTGAGGCTATTGCAGCATTTTTCGGTATTTTATCATATTTTAATCTGTTAAGAACCTGCAGCTTAAGCTTATTAAATGACTTCAAATCATTAACTTTTTTCTGCTTTGCCTCATTCAATATTTCCTCGCAGACTTGTTTCAGTTTCATGTAATTGTGCAGATGCTACTCGTGTAATCTTGTTTGATTTAAAAAATTAGTTGTCTTAAAAACTTTGCATAGCATGTCTACAATATAAAAAACAATATTACCGGCAGCATTAGGCAGCCCATGCTGTGGCTTCTTTTTACATTTGTTAAATTAGGTATAATGCCTATGGATGTTGCTGCTGTTAATATCAACAGCCCAATCCACGAGGAGAAATAAAAAACCATTAATGCCACAAATATAATTACAGAAACGCACAAAAAAGAGTAATTTACCTTTTCCATTATTTTTGCGAATAATTTCGCAAGATATAAAGCCAAAAAGGCAGCAATGCCGCTTGCAAGCAATATTGAGGCTACAAAAAGGATTAAAATATTTGTGTCAATTGCCGTTATTATTTCCTTTATTGCCAATACTGCGCCATTTCTTGCCTTGTTTAAGGTGTATAAGCTGACCAAGCTTACTGCCATATTAACAGTATTAACGCTGCCTACTAAAATCAAGAAAGAGTAAGTTTTCAGTTTCCCTGCGATTTGGCTCCCTAAAATTGTAGCTTGCGCCGGTCCCAACCCTGGAAAAAAACTGACAAGGCTTCCTGAAAAAACTCCTGAAAATAAAGATTTGGCTGTCTCCCATTTTCCTACAGAAATTGAATCGGTAATGTTTTGTTTTGGAATCTCGACATTTTTTGTCAAGCTGACAATTAACATGCCCAGTCCAAATAATCCTGACAGCAAAGGAAACAATGGCTGGTTTAGATTTGGCATCGTAAGAGTTATTATGCCTAAAATGCCGGAAAGCGCAAATACAAGAAAAGCCCAGAATTTTGCATTTAAGCCCCTTTCATCTAAAATCATGTATATTACCACAGCCAATAAAATCCATCCCATATAAATTTGCAGGCTTTCATAAATTTTTGGGACAAGAAAAATAAATAATGGAAACAGCATTAACGCCAAAATTAAGCCCAATAAGCTTCCTGTCACTGTTAATTTTACAGCTTCGTAGCCCATTCCACGCAGCAAAAGCCTATGTCCAGGCAATACTCCCAATGCAGTTTCCGCGTTAGGCGCGCCTAAAAATATAGCAGGAATTATGTCAAGAAAAGTGTGCGTTATTGCCATTGATATTATAAAAACCCCTAAAGAAGGCAAAGAAAATATGTTTAGAAGATATGCGGATGAGCTTACTACAAGCAAGCTTACCATATTTATGTGTATTCCGGGGGTAATGCCCGTTACGACTCCAGCTAAGCAGCCAAGAATTATTACGATAATTATTTCTAAAAACATTTTGTTATAACAATTCCAGTAATTCTTCTAGTGATGAGTCAGCTTGATTCATTATACTTTTTAAGGTTTCCTTTGCTAACTCTTTATGTAAAGGAACTGGAATGGTAATCTTTCCTTTATTGTTCGTACATGTTGAAAGCCTATTTTAAAAAGAGCTTTAATAATATCTTTACCTTACAACCCTTACCTTATCGGCAATAACCTCATTTTTATTTTCATATTGGTTGACTTTCCCTATAACTTCAATTTCATTGCCTTGCTTAACAGGCATTGTTTTATTGTCCTTTTTGAATAGAAGCACAGTTAGCTCTTTTGGCTGCAATATTTTTATCACAGCAACTTTTTCTTTGTCAACAACATTGCTCACAACTCCTTTTATTTTTATAAAGTCATCTTCATTATCTGGAATAATATTTTCTGCGCCGTATTCCTTGATTTGCATAATATTAGAAATTAGGTATAAGATTAATAATCCTAATAATGAGCTTATTAAGGCAATCTTCAACAGGTTTTTTTCTTGCATAATAGTAGTATATAGTATCTGCGCAAGTAAACCGAATTAAGCCACTGCTTTGGCTTTTATATCAGAGTAACTCCTTGCGTAGATACTGGTATCAGCACAAATTTTTTAAATCCTTCTTTATTCTGTATTTGTTATGAAGGGTTTTTGCAAAAACCCCTCTCAACGCAAGAATGGAAACCAAAGAAAAAAGTGAGGAACTGCACAAAAAGCTTAAAATATTAGCTGCTGGAGACATTCATGGAGATACATCACTAGCGGAAAAATTAGCGCAAAGGGCTGAAAAGGAAAAAGTAGATTTAGTTATTCTGTGTGGCGATATTACAATGGCAGAGCAAAGCACAGATAATCTTATAGGTCCTTTTGTCAAAAGAAAAGAAAAAGTTTTACTGATTCCCGGAAATCATGAGACTGTTGCAACTGCTGATTTTTTATCGCAGCTTTACGGCATAAAAAATCTGCACGGCTATTCTGTAAGATATAAAGACGTTGGGATTTTTGGATGCGGAGGCGCTAACATCGGGCTTTTCCAGCTGGAAGAAGATGAGATTTACGGCTTATTAAAAAAAGGATTTGAGAAAATAAAATATTTGAATAAAAAAATAATGGCAACGCATGTGCATCCTTCAGGAAGCAAGATGGAAAAATTTACAGAGGTTTTTCCCGGAAGCAGCGGCGTAAGAAAAGCCATTGAAAAATTTAATCCTGACATATTGCTTTGCAGCCACGTGCATGAGGCAGAAGGCATAGAGGAAAAGATAGGCAACACTAAAGTTATTAATGTTGGCAAGAAAGGAAAGATAATTGAGATTTGAGCAGTGAAGCATTAACTTCACTTTTTACCACATTAAATCTTATAGATCACAAGAAAACCAAAAAAACCTTTTCTTACCTATACTCCTCAACCCTCGGAATGTCTATATCTATGTCTTTGTTTTGCTCTTCTTCATCTTCTATTTCTTTTTCTTCTTTACTTTCAGAATCCGCATTTTCAAACATATTAAATATATCAGGGCTTGTTTCCTTGCTGCTGTCTAAAGCATTTTGGGTTTCTTCCCCTATTAATGAAGAAAGCATCTTAATAGCTTTTTTTATTTCCTCAGGGCTGTCTTCTTTTGTATCTATGGTTATTTTCATAGTTATGTAATTTATTGCTAATCAAGGATATAAAGCTTTCTATCCAAGAAAGTAACTGCTAACAGAGCTTTGTTTGATAAGCGGGGTTTTTGCGAAAGTCTAATCCGTGCTTGTGCGGAGCCGTAAAAATTCCATCGTTCTTCGAACTATGGAATTTTTACCAGTTACGTTGGTAATCTTGCAATTCGGCATTGTTTTGCTTTGTCCATTGCTCGTCATTGACAAAAATTCCACCAATCTCGGATTGGTGGAATTTTTGATTATATGCCCCTCAACTTCGCAACATTTCATGTTGCTCAGGTCGCTTATCACAATCCTATGGAACTTTTCTGAATTGGCAAATTGCGCACAAGCACTGAATTCGCAAAAACCCTCTGTTAGCAGTTACACACAATCAAAAACTTTTAATAGCAAAGCTTATTTTGTGTTTTCATGGATTTTTTTCAGCAAGAAAAGACAATAAATATCGGAAGAATAAATACTTCTGAAAGGGAAATAAAGGATTTGATAAAGGCATGGATAGCAATCTCAATAGCCTTTGCAGTAGCGATGAAAGGCTTTTTAATGCTAAATTTTTATGGCATTTTTATAGTGGCATCCATAACTGTCGGCACAGGATTTTTGCTGCACGAGCTTGGGCACAAATTGGTTGCGCAAAGATACGGCTGTTTTGCAGAATTCCGCTCTTTTGACAATATGCTTCTGCTTGCAATCATAATGTCCTTTTTTGGCTTTATTTTTGCAGCTCCCGGCGCAGTCATGATACACGGTCCTGTAGGAACAAGAAGAAACGGCAAAATATCTGCGGCAGGCCCTATAATCAATTTAGCTCTTGCAACATTTTTTTTGGCTGTTTTGCTGGCAGCCAATGCAAAATTTATTGCTGCAATAGCATTTTATGGCTTTTACATAAATACATGGCTTGCCTTGTTTAATATGCTGCCTTTTTGGAACTTTGACGGCATAAAAATTTTGAGATGGAACAAAGCTGTTTATTTTTCCATTGTTATGGTAGCTTTAGCATTCCTGTTTTTACGCAGTATTATCAGTTAAATAGTTAAATCCCTTTAACAAAAAGAGGAACATGGCAAAAATAAACCTTAGCGCAACAAAAGTGCTTGTAATTTCACTTGTGCTTCTATTAGTCTCGAATTTGAGCTTGGTGGTATATTATAACTCCAAAATAAGTGAATTAAGCCAGGATTTTAATTCCAGGATTATTGAAATAGGCAAAGAAACAGCCTCAACTTTAAGCCAGATTAAACAAACTCTTGCTAAAGATATATCTTCTTTGAAGAGCAACCTAACTTCAGAAATTCAGCTTATGGACACCAGCCTGCAAAGCTTTAAAAAGAAAAATCAGGAGGAAATAAACACGCTAAGCAGCTTAATTGATGAAATAGAAAAGCAAAGCAATATCAAGCTGGATGAGCTAAAGGATGAGCTAAAGAGTGTCAAAGTCAAAAGCGAAGATTTCAGCGCTATAGTGGAAGATGTAATGCAGTCTGTCGTTAGCGTTGGAACAAATAATGCCCAAGGCAGCGGCGCAATAATTGATGACAGGGGCTTTATCATAACTAATTTGCATGTTGTTGAATCTGCAAGCATTATCAGGGTTTTAACATATGATGATAAGGTTTACAATGCAAAGCTAATAGCTTATAATGATGTGGCAGATATAGCTGTGCTTAAAGTGGATGCTAAACTGAAAGCCTTAAAATTTGGAAATTCTGACGCTGTTAAAGTAGGCGAAAGGGTAATAGCTTTGGGCAATCCCGCAGGGCTTTCATTTACTGTTACAGAAGGAATTGTAAGCGCTGTGCATAGGAAAGGCCCTAATAACCTAAATGTTTACCTGCAAACTGACGTTCCTATCAATCCAGGAAATTCCGGAGGTCCTTTAGTCAATTCGGACTCAAAAATAATAGGCATCAATAATTTTAAAATAAAAGGCTTTGAAGGGCTTGGATTTGCCATAGAATCGAATACAGTTAAAGATGTGACAGATGAAATAATAGAAAAATATTTGCAATAATCGATAAATTTAAATGCTCATATTTTTCAAAATAGAAAAAATGGAAGAGGAAACAAACAATAATAAAGAGGAAATAGAGGATAACAAGCCTGTAAACGCAAATGAGTCCGCAAGCCAGCCTGTTAGCGCAACAAAAAAATCAGATTTGTCCGGTAAAACTGAAATTAATGCCCTAAATAAATTAGGAAAGGCAAAAAGAAGGACAGCGGAAAAAAAGCCGGAAAAGAAGCCAAAAATTAAATCACAGTTACTGCAAGCTGAAACAATGCAGCAAACACCTCTTGAAAAGAAAAATCCAGTAGCATCTTTTGTGCCTTCTTTTTTAAAAACTTTTAATAGGAAACTTGCTGAAAAAAAAGAAAACAGAATAAAAGACAAAGAATTAAAGCGTTTAGAGGAAGAAGTAAAAGCCCTGAGTAAGGAAAACCTTACTAAGGAAAATGCTCCTGTCAAGCCTCTATGGTTTCACATTTCTTCAATTTTTGCAGTATTCTTATTTACAGTGTATACATCAGTTTTTGCAGCCATGCACTTTAACAGCATAGAACTTATGAGAATTATGATTATTTTCCTGTTTGTATCTATGGCTTGTTTTTTTCTAATATCGGCAATGAGGTTTGTTTCAGAGAAAAATATATTGCATTCAGCTATTGCCATCCTTTTTCTTTTTGGGCTGGTTTCTATTATGGTTTATGCCTTTAAGGCTGCTGACATCTCCAATTTGGTGAGGTTTTCCATCATTTACGCAATAATAGCCACATCTATATCAGTTTGCATTCTAGCCATAAAGCCGAAGTAAAGAATATTGTCTAACTCTAAAATTATGCCTCTGATTAGTTTTAATCCTTCTCTTTAAAAAATCCAATTGCCTTTCCAGCATCTATCCAGCCAAATGCATAATTTAAGGCGCCAAATGCAGATGCCTTGTCATTATTTTTTCTGAAATAATTGGCATCCTCATAGTATCTTCTTGCAGTGTCAATAAATTTAAGAGCAATATTGTAATATTTGTCATTTTCGTTAATTGCTATTTTTATTTTTTTAAGCGCCTCTTCTGTAACTTTGAATTCCCTTTCCAGCCTTTCATTAGCCAAAGAGTCCATACTTTGAAAAAGTATTGTTTATTATTTATATTTTGTGGAGTTTTGGCTCATTAGAAATCCTAAAAGTCAAAAACTAAAGTGGCTGCTCCAGAGCCGCGCTACAGGCAAAATCGCGCATCTTTCTTCTTACTATAATAAAAATTTTACAGATACACGCCATTTTGATAGCACAATTAATATTCTTCTGCTTGCCTACCACCCCTTATTTTGGAGCAGCCACTTCAATGTTCTATACATATTTAGAATAAGAGGTGTTAGCGGTTACGGAAACTACACAAACTTTACACCGCTAAAGCTGCTCTTTGTTTTTTCTTTCTTAACATCAAAATCTTTTTTTGCAGTTTCCTCAAAATTGCTTATTTTTACAGGTATTGCAAACTTGGAAAAATTAGAGCTTATTAAAGCCTCTCCTATATCCAAAGAAGCTATTGTCCTGTCATCATCGCTTAAGTCTTGGGCAGCAGACTCTATTATTGCAACCCTTTCAGGCTTCATTTCTATGCCCAATATTATTTTTGTGTTTATGTTTGCAAGTATATCGCGGGGTATTAACGAAGGTAATTGTGTAATTGCAGTCAATCCAACTTTAAATTTTCGACCTTCTCTTGCTATTGTTGAAAAGATATTATGCCCTTTTTCCAGAGCCTCTTTTCCTAAAACCCTGGGGGCTTCTTCCAATATAATTGAGATAACTGGCTTATCATGCAGAGTGCCATTCATCTTGTATTGCCTGTACTTGTTAAAAACTTCAGTTGTTATCAAGCTGCCAACTAAAATTTCAACAGCTCCTGAAAAGCTGGAAGTATCTATAATAACAATTTTTCCCTGCTCAAGCTCTTGCGAGATGTTGCTGATTGTTGCATCTCCCATATTAAAGTCAAAAATGCCTTTAGAAGATATATTTTCCCCATTAATTTCCAAGTCAAGCAGATAAAGAAGCCTTCTCTTAACAACAGAGATTGTCTGCTCAAAGAAATTAATGCCATCTATTTTTCTTTCAAGCAAAATGCTTTTTATCCATTCTTCTCCAAAATATTTATAGTATATAATCAAAGCTTGCTTTTGCGCATCAGAAAAATCAATCACGCCATCAAAATGATGCGGCTTAATTGAATGCAAATTTATCTTTAAGGTTTTAGCTCCTACTGGAACATTCTTTGGAGTGTAATATTCTGTTTTATTCGAAGGATGCTCCTTAAGCCCTAACTTGTTTCTTCCATAATACTCGTCATGCGGATCCAGCACAAGCATCCCGCAGTAATTATTTGAAGATAAATTCCATAAAATATTTGCTATGAGATTGCTTTTTCCCCTTCCTGTAGTTCCTGCTATCAAAATGTGGTGGCTCAAGACTTTGCTTCCATCTAGATAAATAGGAACATCAAGAGTTTTACTGCCTGACCTTAAATCTCCCAAAAATAAGGCATTGGATGGTTTTGTTAAAAACGACAAGTCATCTTTTGTTATTTCCCTGACTTCTGAAAAAAAATCAGGCATTATTTTGCTTATCAAAGCCTTTTCATTTTTAATTGTAACGAGGCTTTTTAATTTTGCAAGCATGTAATTTCTTAAATTTTTGTCAAAAAACTCTGTTTCTGCAGATTCTTCAAGGCTTAAACCTGAAATAAGCTCAAGATTTTGCTGGCTTATCTGGCTTCCATACATCAATTCAAAGACCTGCATCATGATTTTGATTTTGTCATTTTTAGATTCAGATATCAATAGCTCTCCTATCTCGAGGTTTTGGCCGGATTTCTGTCTTATGAGTATTTTTCCGAATTCACCGCTGATTACTTGCCCTTTTGTTATTAAAATCACCAAGCAAAGAGTTTAGATGTATGTTTATAAAAGTTTTTAGTTTTTAGTAAGCGACATTAGTTTTAAGACATTTTTCAAGCCCTACTTCGTTTGCAACAACTAAAAATTCCACCGTCTGCGGACGGTGGAATTTTTAATAGTACCTCATTAGCCTTGTACTTAGGCACTGTTTTGCCTCGGCCGTAGGCAGTCATTATCAAAATTCCACTGCTCTTTAGAGCAGTGGAATTTTGGCCCCATACTACATGTGGGAACGTTGCGAACTCAGTCTGGCCATGCCCTGAATGCCTTCAGCATTCATGGCATTCATGGCACAGACGGACTTTTCGGGCAAAGCTCAAATTTCCGCAATTTTATAAACAAGCTCTATACTTCCCATTTTTATGACTTTAACAAGGGCAAATATTCCTGTATCGGTTCTTTTGTTATTGCTAGTTCTGTTGCATAGTATTTGATACAAGTTTAAAGGAAGGCAGGGAAGCCCAAATGGAAGAACAATCTTAATGAGCCCTGCAATGGCCGCAGCTGCTGCAATTAACGGCAAATTAGTTGATGTGAGGGATTGCTTGTAAGTTCCATCGTGGCGAATATTTCACTACTTTTTAGAAATTATATACCAAAAATTTAAAAAGCCCTGCACACTTTTTGTAATATTTTACAATAAAAAATTTTAAAAAGTTTGGAGTAAAATTTGGACAATAAACCAATTCGTGTTGGGATAAATGGATTAGGGCATATAGGAATGCATGTTCTGAGAGCCGTAAAAACCTATGAGGGAATTGAAATTGTTGCAATTAACAATTATCCAACTCCTCCAGAAAAAAAAGCTTATTTGCTTACGCATGATTCTATTTATGGAAAAATTGATGATGAGGTTAGAGTAGAAGGGGAAGATATTATTTTAGGCGGGAGAAGAATAAACTGTTACAATAAGAAACACCCTTCTGAAATACCATGGGGAGATAATAGAATTGATATAGCTATTGATGCAACTGGCAAGTTTGCTAGAGATAGAACTGGATTAGAAGCACATTTAAAATCCGGTGCACGTTGTGTTATAGTTTCTACAGGAACTGAGATTGCGGATAGGACTATAGTTTACGGTGTTAACAATAAGCTTTATAGTGGAGAAAAAATAATAGCATCCGGCTCATGCACTACAAATTGTTTGGCTCCGGTAGCATATGTATTGCAAAAGAAATTTGGAATATCTAGGGGGATTTTTACCACGACACATGCAATCACAGGAAGCCAATCTGTGGTAGACAGTTTTGATGGAAAGGATGAAAGAAAAGGCAGGACTGCAGGCTCTAATATTATACCGACTACAACAGGCGCTGAAAAATCCATTGGTATGGTATTGCCATCTCTTGAAGGTTTGTTGGAAGGCTCTGCTGATAGAGTTCCTGTTGATGTAGGCTCCATACTCCATCTTACTGCAGATTTAAAACGTGAAGTTAGCGCAGATGATATAAATTTAGCAATGAAAGAGGCTTCTAAAACTTATCTAAATGGAATACTTCAATATCTAGAAGATGATGCCTTTGTTTCATCAGATGTAATAGGCAACCCTATCCCCAGTGTCTTTGACGCATTATTGACAAAAGTTGTTGGAAAAAAAGGAATGATGATAACGGTAAGCGCTTGGTATGACAATATTGCCGGAACTGCGAATCAAATATTAAGGTTAGCACAAATGATTGCTAAACATCCATCTTATTCCTCACACAGGTGAATTTTGCAGTGACAAAAACTGATGCAAAAATGGGAGGATGGCAGCCCATAGAAGACGGAGGACACTCTCTCTATACTAATTGCCTTAACCTTAATGGAATAATAGGAGCTTCGATTGCTCAACCTAATTGGGTAAAAGCAGTTTATAGAAGGGAAGTGGTAGAAGATTATACGCCTTTTTTAACACATCTTATAGCATCTTTAATTGATATTCTTTTTGTACACGAGGGCAAATACGGCCGTAGGCATGTGCCATCTGTTATAGGGCTGCAATTAGATAATGGCACTATAGATGGCTACGTCATGCAGCATGTAACTGGCACAAGTGCATTTCCATGGGATTCCCAGCTGTCAGAATGGATACCCTTTGTAAATGCTTTCGTTGAGGTTGGAATAGATATGGGTTATGATGTATCGGATGCGCATGATGGTCGCATAGCCCAAAACATATTATTAGATGGGTGGAATATTCCTGATTCAATTAAGAGTGGGATTTTGCCATCATCATGGCATAGGATAGATTATGGTTACAGCAGTTACAGACTTGACTGGAAAGAATTGGGGACGTTTTTGGGCGAACATTCTGCTAGAATTAAAAGTGCTCTCAGTTCGATGGCGGATGTGCTAACCTTAGCGTATGATGCTAAATGTGGAAAAAAAGATCCGCTAGAAGTTAACACGCTTTACCACAAAGCATTGCGTGAGTATCCAGTAAATTTATTTGCTGACTTTATAAATAACAACATTAAGAAATGACTAAAAAGCTGCTATCAATCAAAACAGTAAAAGGCCGTGCAATTCCATTGCAAGGCAATGATATAGATACTGACAGGATAATACCCGCAAGATTTCTTAAATGTATAACTTTTAATGAGCTTGGGAAATATGCATTTTATGATGGATAATGCTGCGCTTGACATAAAAAATGCAGTTATAAAAGTGCTGGAAGAGGGTTACAGAACAAAAGATATATCAATAAAAGGCGCGAAAGAAATTTTGACATCGGAAATGGGGACTTTGATTTCTGAAGCGATACAGTGAAATTTTTGGTAACTGCTAACACCTCTTATTCTAAATATGTATGGAACATTGAAATGGCTGCTCCAAAATAAGGGGTGGTAGGCAAGCAGAAGAATGTTAATTGTGCTATCAAAATGGCGTGTATGTGTAAAATTTTTATTATAGTAAGAAGAAAGATGCGCCATTTTGCCTAAAGCGCGGCTCTGGAGCAGCCACTTATATTGTTAGCAGTCACTAACAAGAAAAAATTTAAATATATAGCTTATATCGTTCATTAACCAATGGTAATCCAAAAAATAAAAAAGGTATTTGAGACTA
>JACPMQ010000071.1 GCA_016185955.1 Candidatus Woesearchaeota archaeon
ATACCAGAGGGAGTTGCCATATATAACATAGAAGCCCTTCCAGGAGACGGTGGCAAGTTCGTGAGAGCATCAGGAAACTCAGCTAAAATCATTACTAAAATGCAGGATACAATAGTTGTAGAGCTTCCATCTTCAAAAAGAAGAGTTTTTTTACCGGATTGCAGGGCAACAGTAGGGACTATCGCAGGCAGCGGCAGAAAAGAAAAGCCTTTTCTAAAGGCGGGCAAAAGATATTATGCTATGAAAGCAAAAAATAAGCTATGGCCTCAGGTTTCAGGAACATCCATGAATGCTGTTGATCATCCATTTGGAGGAAGAAGCTCAGCATCGAAAGGCGGGCCAACCCAATCTTCAAGAAATTCGCCTCCAGGAAGAAAAGTAGGAAAAATTGCCCCTAAAAGAACAGGCAGAAAAAGATAAGGGCAATATAATCAAAAATAACCAAAAATTAAAAAATGGCAAAAAAAGAATTCAGTTATCGCGGAAAAACCATCGAGGAATTAAAACAATTAAGCATTAATGAGTTAGCACAATTAATGCCTGCAAGACAAAGAAGAAGCTTGAAAAGGGGGCTTACAGAGCAGCAAAAAATCCTGCTTAACGGATTAAAGCATGAGAATGATGTTAAAACACACTGCAGGGACATGATAATATTGCCGGAAATGGTAGGAAAAAACATAAAAGTGTACAATGGCAAGGAGTTTGTTCAAATTGCAATTGTTGCGGAAATGATAAGCCATTGTTTAGGTGAATTTGCTTTGACAAGAAAGAAAGTGCAGCACTCTGCTCCAGGAATCGGAGCTACAAAATCAAGCGCGGCATTGTCTGTTAAATAAAAAATAAATAAAAAAATGAGTTACAATTATTCAATGAAGGATTATTCAAAGGAAAACATGGCAAGAGCAATAGGAATATCTCTGCCTATATCCTTTAAGCAAAGTGTGGAGATATGCAACTATATAAGGAACAAAAAATTAAGCCGTGCAAAGGATGTGCTTAACAAAGCGATAAATCAGCAAAAGGCTATTCCATTTAGAAGATTTAATGACAATACCGGGCATAAAAAAGGAATTGGCCCGGGAAAATATCCGAAAAAGGCATCATTGGAAATTTTAAAGCTGATTGATAGTGTGGAGGCAAATGCGCAGTTCAAGGGCATGAGCACAGCAAATTTGGTTATAAAGCACATTAATGCAAATATAGCCTCGCGCATGCTGCATTCCGGCAGAAAACGTGGCAGAAAGTTCAAGAGGACTAATATAGAGATAGTTGTTGAAGAAAAAGCTGATGTTAAGAAAGAGTATAAGCGTCATAAGCCAAGAGCAAAACAAAATGATTGAAAGAAAATTTGTCGCGCAGAAAATAAAGGAGTTCCAGATTGAGGAATATATAGCTAATAATTTAAAGAATGTAGGGCATAGCCATACAAAAATGGTTAAGACCCCTTTAGGAGAAAAGATTGTAGTTTATGCATCAAGGCCCGGGCTTGTAGTCGGAAGAAAGGGGCAAAATATAAAAGAGCTTACAAAGACGCTTAAAAAGGGATTTGGATTGGAAAATCCGCAGATAGAAATAAGCGAGGTGCAGAATGCAAATTTGGATGCCAATATAGTTGCTGAGAGGATTACCGACTCATTGGAAAGGTATGGAGCCCAGAAGTTTAAGGCAATCGGGCATAAGATGATGGAAAGCATTATGGCATCAGGCGCATTAGGAGTTGAAATAATAATAAGCGGAAAAATACCAAGCAGCAGGGCAAAATCATGGAGATTTTACTCCGGCTATCTTAAGAAATGCGGCGATATTTCGATTATGGCTGTTGACAAGGCATATGCGCAAGCAAAATTAAAAAGCGGCGTAATAGGGGTTAAGGTAAGCATTATGCCTGCTGGAACAAAGTTGCCGGACAAAGTAGAGTTTATTGAAGAAAAGGAGGAAAAAGTAGAGGAAGTTAAGGAAAACGCTAATGAACTAAAAGATGAAGTAAAAGATGAAATAAATAAAAATGAAAGCAAATGAGATAAGGGGTATGGATGTTAATCTGATTAATGAAAAAATCAGTGAGCTGAAGAAAGAGTTAATGAAGATGAACGCGCAGGTAGCGTTAGGGGCTTCCATAAAAAATCCGGGCCAATTAAAAAAAATAAAGAAAACTTTAGCAAGAATAATAACAATACAAAGCCAAAAAGATGCAAAAAAACAGGAGGTTGATAAAAAAGCATGAGTGATATATGTCCCAAGTGCGGACTTGCGAAGGAGCTTTGCGTTTGTGAGACAATTGCAAAAGAAAGCCAATTGATAACAGTCTTCCTTGAGAAAAAAAAATTCAAAAAATATTCCACTATGATTGAGGGCATAGACCAAAAAGAAATAGACATAAAGGATCTTGCGAAGAAGCTTAAAGCGCAATTTGCGTGCGGCGGCACAGTAAAAGAAGGAATAATAGAGTTGCAAGGCGACCATAAGCACAAGGTTAAAGCTGTTTTGGTAAAAATGGGATTTCCAGGGGATACAATACAGGTAAGATAAGAAAGGTAAGATGGAAACAAAAAATATCGGAATAAACACTGCAGTTCCGCAAAATAAGTGCGAAGATAGGAACTGCCCGTTTCACGGCACTTTAAAGTGCAGGGGAAGAATCTTTACAGCTACTGTGCTTTCCACAAAAATGCAGAAAACCGCAACAGTAGGATGGGAGCGCAGGCATTTCCTAAAAAAATATGAAAGATATGAAAAAAGAAAAAGCACAGTTAAAGCGCATAATCCATTATGCATTAATGCCAATGAAGGCGACATTGTCAGCATTTCAGAATGCAGACCATTGAGCAAAACCAAAACTTTTGTTATAATAGGAGTATTGGGCAAGGAAAAGGGCTTCAAGGAAAAAATGGAAGCTGAAGCAGCGGCAAAATTCAAAAGAGCTGAAAAAGAAGAAAAAAAGGATGACGCAGAGCAGCAAATCGAGTGACTAAAATGCAGGCAACAAAATCAAAAATAACAAAAGCGCTTCCTGTCGGAAGTGAAATAGAAACTTGCGATAATTCAGGGGCAAAGGTAATAAAGATATTTACTGTTGTGGGGAGCAAAACCAGAAAGGGCAGGATTTCCGCAGCAGGTGTTTCTGACCTTGTCATGGCATCTGTAAGAAGAGGAAGGCCAGACATGAGAAAGCAGGTTGTCCATGCAGTGATAGTAAGGCAAAAGAAGGAATACAGAAGGGCTGATGGCACAAGAATAAAATTTGAGGATAATTCAGCAGTTGTGCTGAAAGACGATAAAGGCACTCCTAAAGGAACAATATTCAAGGGGGCTATAGCAAAAGAAGTATGTGAGAAATGGCCCGGAATTGCAAAAATAGCAAGCATAGTTGTATAAAACTTATAAAAATGAAAACAAAATTTTCAATTTCATGGAAAAAAAGCAAGCAGCCAAGAAAGCAAAGAAAGTATAGGTATAATGCTCCGCTGCATATAAGGCAGAAGTTTGTAAGGGCGCATCTTTCAAAGGATCTGCGTAAAAAATACAAAAAGAGGAGCATAGCAGTCAGAAAAGGCGACACAGTTAAGATAATGAGAGGCCAATTTAAGAATAAAACAGGCAAAGTTGAGCTTGTCAGCTTAAAAAAAACTTTTGTTTTTGTGAGCGGCATTAACTTAACAAAAAAAGACGGCACAAAAGTAAAATGCCAATTGCATCCGTCAAATCTTATGATTACCGAGATTATTACGGATGATAAAATGAGGGCTGCAATTTTGGAGAGGAAGTAATATGCACATTAAAAGGCATTTCGCGCCAAGAAGCTGGAAGATAGAAAGAAAAGGCACTAAATATGTTGCAAAGCCTAGCCCAGGCACCCATGAGTTAAGCATGTCGATGCCATTAATAATAATAATCAGAGACATATTAGGGTATGCAAATACAAAAAAAGAAGTCAAGTATATACTTGAAAAGCGAAATGTTACTATTGATGGAATAAAAAGAAACGACTCCAGATTTCCAGTTGGCTTGTTTGATGTCCTGTCTTTTAATGACACTAACGAGCATTTCAGGATTATTTTAGACGAGAAGGGCAAGGTTTCATTAATCAAGATTGGAGAGGAAGAAAGCAGCATTAAATTATGCAAAATAACTGGGAAAAAAATTGTAAAAGGCAAGACTCAGTTAAACCTAAATGATGGAAGGAACATTTTTGCAGATGGCAACTTTAAAACAAGTGATTCTGTTTTATTAAAGCTTGGGCAAAAAGCCACGATAAAGGAAAGCATTGGCATTGACAAGGGTGCTGTTATTTACCTTACTGGAGGAAAACATATAGGCGAAATAGGAATAATACAGGGAATAAATGAAAACAGAATATTATACAAAACGCAAAATAATGAAATTGCCGAGACATTAAAAAAATATGCATTTGCAGTAGGCAAAACAAAACCGCTAATTACAATTGCTGAGTGACATGAACCCGATGAGACAAATAAGCATAGAAAAAGTTACCTTAAATATAGGCGCTGGGAAAGATCAGGCTAGATTAGAGAAGGGAATAAAGCTCATACAGACAATAACAGGTTTAACTCCGATTAAAACATTCACTAACAAGAGAATTCAGGAATGGGGATTAAGGCCCGGGCTGCCAATAGGATGCAAGCTAACAGTAAGGGGGAAAAAAGCATTGGAGCTGGTTAAAAGGCTGCTGGAAGCTAGGGACAATACGCTGGAAGCTGTCAATTGGGATAATGAGGGAAATTTATCCTTTGGCATAAAGGAGTACATAGACATACCTGGAGTTAAGTATAATCCTGACATAGGCATTATGGGACTGCAAGTTTGCGCGACACTAAAAAGAAACGGATTCAGGATAAAGCACAGAAGCATAAAAAGGCGCTTAATACCAAAAAAACACAGAATAAAAAAGGAAGAATCTATAGAATTTATGGAAAAGGAATTTAATGTGAGGGTAAACAATTAAACGCAACCAAAATGACATACAGCAATTATAGGAAAGCCTTGAAACAACTTAAAGTCAAGCCGGTAAAGCTAAAAAAATTTCTTAAGCATAATTCACCTAAAAAAAGAAGCTGCGGCATTGCGCTTAAGCCATGCGGCAGATGCGGAAGAATAAGAGCTCATATAAGCAGCTATGGGCTGCACCTATGCAGACAATGCTTTAGGGAAATAGCAACAAGCTTGGGGTTTAAAAAATATAATTAAATATAAAATTGAATACAATTGAGGTTAAAATGACATTAAATGATCCATTGGCAAACACGCTCTCCATTATTTTAACAGACGAGAAAATGGGAAAGAAAGAAAGCAATATAGCACCTTCTTCAAAGATTATTAAGAAGGTTCTTGAAGTGATGAAAGCTGCTAATTACATAACTAATTTTCAGGAGATAAATGATGGAAGAAGAAACTCGCTTAAAATAAGCCTTTCTGGCAACATAAACAAGTGCGGAGTTATAAAACCAAGGTATAATGTCAAAAAAGACGGATTTGAAAAGTTTGAAAAGAGATATTTGCTGGCAAGGGGCATGGGAATACTGGTAGTATCAACACCTTTAGGGATATTTACCCATACAGAAGCAAAAAAGAAAAATATTGGCGGCAGGCTTTTAGCCTACTGTTATTAAAATTATTAAAAATATTAAAAATGGAAAACAGCGAAAGCAAAAACAAAGAGCTGGAAATTGAAATTAAATTAAAAGATAATGTAGATGCTTATTTAGACAAAAGAGTATTAGCTATAAAAGGCCCTAAAGGGGAATTAAAGAGAGACATTTCGGACAAAAACATTTTTATGAAAATTGATGGCAAGCTAATTACAATGAAGGCAAAATTCAACAAAAAAAACAAGAAGGTTATAAAATCATATGCGGCTCATATAAAAAATATGATTAAAGGCTCATTAGAAGAGCACGAGTATCTTTTAAAAATATGTTCGGGGCATTTTCCAATGAATGTTTCTGTGAGCAAAGACTCTCTTATTGTAAAAAATTTTCTTGGGGAAAAGGTTCCAAGAGTGCTTAAATTAAAGCCCGGAGCAGCAGTTAAAGTTGAGAATGATAAACTTATAGTAAGAAGCCCGAGCAAAGAGATTGCTGGACAGGTAAGCGCAGACATAGAGCAGCTTACAAGAAGAACTAGATATGATTTAAGGGTTTTTCAGGACGGCATATGGATAATATCAAAGGACGGGGAAGAATTAAAATAACCTTAAGAACCAACTAAAATGAAGTCAATCAATGAGCTTTTGGAAATAAGAACGGAGATAAAACGCAAAAAGCCGGAATTTGTCAGGCAGGATATCCGCAAGAAAAAAAGATTAGAGAGAAAATGGAGAAAGCCAAAGGGCATGGACTCAAAAATCAGATTAAGGCTTAAGGGCAGGCCAAAAGCAGTTTCAACAGGCTATGGAAGCCCAAAAAATGCCAAGCATTTGCACAAAAGCGGATTAATGCAGCATGTCTTGAAATCAGAAAAAGAGCTAGAGCGTTTAAATCCTAAAGAATACTGCATTGCGCTTTCATCTACATTAGGAAACAGAAAAAGAGTTGTCATTTTAAAAAAGGCAAGAGAGCTAGGATTTAATGTTGTAAATGTTAATGCTGATGAATACATAAAGAAAGTAGAGGCAGAATTAGAAGCAAGAAAACAAGCCAAGAAAAAAGAAGTGACAGAAAAGACAGAAAAAAAAGAAGTTAAGAGTGAAGAGGATAAAAGCGAGGATAAAAACAAAAAGAAAGAAGAGAAAGAAGAAAAATTATCAGATAAGCTCCTAGAAGAAGACAAAAAGGAGCTGGAAAAGAAAGAGAAAGATAAGCTGTTGATTAAGAAGGTTAAGTAAAATGCAACTAAATATGCAAAAAAGGCTTGCAGCCGATGTGTTAAAATCATCAAAGAGCAATGTTATATTAGACACAAACAGGTTGGAAGAGATAAAAGAGGCAATAACAAAAGAAGATATACGCGCCTTGATAAATGATAATGCTATATGGAGTAAAAATACAAGAGGAATTTCAAGGTACAGGACAAGAAAAAGAAAACTGCAAAAACTTAAAGGCAGAAGAAGCGGTGCTGGCTCTATAAAAGGAGGCAGACATGCAAGATTGCCGCAAAAGAAGGGATGGGCGCAACACATAAGAGTGCAAAGGGAATTTTTGCAGAATTTAAGAGATAAAGGCGCTATTGACAAGTCCTTGTACAGAGCATTATACTTAAAAAGCAAGGGCGGTTTTTTCAGGAGCAAAAGGCACATCAAAATATATTTGCAGGAGCATGGCAAAAAATGAAGAAGAATATCAGAAATATCTACACTGTCCAGTTTAGAAGGAAGAGGGAAGGGATTACTAATTACAGGAATCGTTTAAGAATATTGACAGCTAGAAAACCGAGGCTTGTTGTAAGAAAATCCTTGAACAACATATACGCTGCTATAGTAGAGTACCACAAGAATGGCGATATCATTAAAATAGCTTGCCACTCCTCACAGCTTAAAAAATTTGGCTGGGATTGCAGCACAGGAAATATACCAACTGCTTATCTTATAGGCTTTATGATTGGAAAAAAAGCCATAAACGCAAACTTTAATGACGCAGTTTTGGATATAGGAATGAATAAATCTGTAAAAGGAACAAGGATATATGCTGTTCTGGCAGGCGCTTTAGATGCAGGATTAAAAATACCCCATGATAAGGAAATTCTGCCGACAAAGGACAGAATTATGGGAAAACATATAACTGATTACAACAAATTACTGAAAAAAGAGGGTTTGAAGGATATAATTAAAACCTTTGAGCAAGTAAAAAAGGATATAGACCAAAATATTCAAAAGAAGGTAAAATAAAAAACAGATAAAATAAAAATGGAAAATAAGGAAGAACACCAAGCTGAAGAAGAGCTGGTAGTGCTAAAGAAAGAAGAGCTTGAAGAGGAAAAAATAGAAGCAGCAATACCTCGCGGACAGTTTAATAAGGAGAGCTGGAAACCTAAAACATCGTTAGGCTTAAAAGTCAAGTCTGGAGAGATTAACAGCATTGAGTATATACTTGATAATAGGCTAAAGATTTTAGAGCATGAAATTGTAGACGCATTAATACCAAATCTAATTGTTGACCTTTTGCTTGTTGGGCAATCAAAGGGAAAATTTGGAGGAGGTCAAAGAAGAGTTTTTAGGCAGACACAAAAAAAGACTGAAGAAGGCAATAAGCCAAGGTTTGGAACATTTGCGGTAATAGGAAATGGAAATGGTTATGTAGGCATAGGATATGGAAAAAGCAAAGAAACAGTGCCTGCTAGGGAAAAGGCAATAAGAAATGCAAAGAAAAACATCATTAAGATTTTGAGAGGATGTGGAAGCTGGAAATGCAGCTGCAAGACAGCGCATAGTGTCCCATTCACTGTTGAGGGTAAATGCGGTTCTGTAGTGTTAAAACTTATGCCGGCTCCAAGAGGCACAGGACTCTGCATTGAAAATGAATGCGCAAAGCTGCTTAGGATTGCAGGCATAAAAGATGTGTGGTCACAGGCATCAGGACAAACAAGGACAAAAACGAACTTGGTTTATGCATGTTTTGATGCATTAAGAAAGCTTATTGAAGTTAAATTGCAGGAAGAAACTATTCGAAATTTGGGAGTTATAGAAGGGCGTATTGGCTAAAATGAGCAGTGAAAAAATTGCAGTTATTAGGATAAGGGGGCTTACTGGAGTGAGGCATGATATTGACGCCACGCTTAAAAAGTTAAGGCTCTATAAAAAAAATTACTGTGTTGTTTTGCCTAAGACTAAAGATTACCTGGGCATGGTAAACAAGATTAAGGATTATGCCACTTGGGGCGAAATTGATGAAGATACTTACAATTTGTTGTTGGAAAAAAGAAAGGAAAAATCTGCAAAACCAAATGGAGAACAGATAAAGAAATTTTTCAGATTAAATAGCCCCAAAAAGGGATATGGCAGGAAAGGAATAAAAGTTGCGTTCGGCAACGGCGGCGCTTTAGGCTACAGGGAAAATAAGATTAACGAGCTTATAGCGAGGATGGTATAATGACAATAAACAAAAGAAAGAAAAATGTAAGGATGAGAGGAAGCAAAACACATGGCTGGGGTGCCAAGAAAAAACATAGAGGCAGCGGCAATAGGGGAGGAAAAGGCAGGGCAGGCTCAGGCAAAAGGGCTGACAGCAAAAAGCCTACTGTATCAAAGCAAATAGATTATTTCGGAAAGCATGGATTTATAAGCAAGGCCAGAAATGAAATTAAGGCGGTAAATATTAGCTATTTAGAGGATAATATGCAGGCTCTTATCTCACAAAACCTAATTAAAAAAGAAAATGGCTATCTTGAAGTTGATTTACAAACGTTAGGATTTGATAAGCTGTTAAGCAAAGGGAGAGCCACAAATAAATATAAAATAAAAGTTGCCCATGCATCAGAAAAGGCAATTGAAAAAATAAAAAAAAAGGAAGGAGAAGTTCTTTTGGGTTAATGCAAAATGTCTGTTTGGAAGAATATTTTAAGCAATTTGCCTGAAGTTGAGGGACCTTCACAGAAATTTCTTTCATTCAAGGAGAAGCTAAAATGGACTTTAATTGTCCTTATTATTTTTTACATTTTAGGATTAATGCCACTGTTTGGATTAGGTGTTAATGCATTGCAGAGATTCGAGACTTTGTCTATAATTTTAGGGGCAGAGTTTGGAAGCATAATAAGTTTAGGCATAGGGCCTATTGTCACTGCATCCATAATATTGCAGTTGCTTAATGGCTCCGGCATTCTTAAGTTTGATCTCACACAGCCAGAAGGAAAAAAGACATTTCAAGGGACGCAGAAATTGCTGTCAATATTCTTCATAATATTTGAGGCAGCCATATATGTGCTAATGGGCGGGCTTTCGCCTCCAGCAGAATTTAAGGGAATGCCAATTTATACAGAACTCCAGTTAGTCCTTATCTTTCAGCTTTTTTTAGGAGGCATAATGATTTTATTTATGGATGAAGTTGTAAGCAAATGGGGCTTTGGCTCTGGAATAAGCCTGTTTATAGCCGCTGGAGTAAGCAAGGGCATTTTTGTGCAGGCATTTAATTGGCTTCCAGGGCCGACAGGACTTGCAGGAGTTACTTATTCAGCTGGAGCAGTTCCTGCACTTTTTCAAAGCTTAATAGCAGGAGATCCTACAACAGCAGGAATAATGTTAGCCACTTTGTTATCTACTGTATTAGTCTTTGTGCTTGCGGTTTATGCGCAATCTATGAAAGTTGAAATTCCATTGTCTTTTGGAATGGTGAGAGGGCACGGCATAAGATGGCCCTTATCCTTTATGTACACTTCAAACATACCTGTTATATTAGTAGCTGCACTAATTGCAAACTTCCAGCTTTTAGGCGGATTTTTGCAAAATGTTGGCTTTCCCATATTGGGAAGATTTAGCGAAGCTACTCAGCAACCAATTTCCGGATTTGTTTACTGGCTGCAAAGCCCGAATATTATAAGATCGATAATTGAGCAGCATACACTGTTTATAGGAGCACCCCAATACCTGCAAGCTTTGTTTTATATAGCATTCTTAATGGCTGGCTCTATGGTATTCAGTATTTTTTGGGTGCAAACTGCCGGGATGGATGCCAGAAGCCAAGCAAAACAGATGATGGCTTCCGGATTGCAAATACCTGGATTTAGAAGAGATGAAAGAGTGCTTGAAAGATTGCTTAACAGATACATCTGGCCCTTAACAATAATGGGCGGCATATCTGTTGGCTTATTGGCAGGCATTGCTGATATCACAGGAACTTTAAGCAGAGGCACTGGAATTTTACTTACTGTCATGATTGTCTACAAGCTTTATGAAGATATATCGAAACAGCATATGATGGATATGAATCCCATGATGCGGAAATTTATTGGAGCTTAAAATGGTTTTTGAAAATTTATTAAACCCTGTTTTTTCCCCATTGCTAAAATTGCCTACTCTCCTAGCTGTCACGCTGCTTTCTTTTTTAGTATCGCTAATGGTCACTTTGATTTATAAGTACACCACTGACCAGAGCCTTATGAAACAGCTAAAAGATGAAATGAAAGGCTACCAGAAACAGATTAAGGAATTAAGAAAAGAGCCTGAAAAGGCAATGCAAGTGCAAAAAAAGGCAATGCAAACCAACATGAAATATATGATGAATTCCATGAAAAGCACGCTGTTTTCTTTTCTTCCGATTATAATTATTTTTAGCTGGATGAATGCAAACTTCGCATACGAGCCAATAAATCCAGAAAAAGATTTTACAGCAACTGTTACTTTTGCAGATAATGCCCAAGGAATCATAGAATTAAGCGTGCCTGAAGGGATTAAAATAAATGGAAATGGTACTCAAGAAATTAAAAACGGCATGGCCAAATGGGTTTTAAATGGCAAAGAGGGCAATTATCTTCTCGAATACAAATTCGACGGAAAAACATATGCCCATGAAGTTCTAATAACAAAAAAAAATGAGTATATCAATCCGGTAAAGAAAATTGCAGATGCTAATATAAAAACAATAGAAATTGAGCATAAAGCCAAAAAGCTGCTGCCCTTATTCCGATGGAAAATAGGATGGCTTGGAACTTACATAATTTTCTCAATAATATTCAGCATTGTAGTTAGGAAGATTATTAAGGTGTACTAAATCAAAAATTCCACCAGTCTATGATTGGCGGAATTTTTGCAGTGACAGCAATGTTTTTATATTCTCTGTTCTTCGCAACATTGCTTATAGGGCCTGTGGTCTAGTGTCCTTAAGGCTAGAAGCTATGACGTCGCCTCGACATTAAGCATCGGCTTTATCGCAACGGCGAAGTTCGAGTGTTCAAATCACTCCAGGCCCATTTAACACTAAAAATCTGCAAGGCAGATTTTTAGTGTTTTGCAATAACTATCCATTTTTAAATAAAATGAATTCAGAACTATACCAAAAAACATTTTTTACTATAATCTTTCTAGCACTTATAGCTGTATCATTCCTAATCGTAAAGCCGTTTTTTACTGCTGTTGTAGCAGGAATAATTATGTCTTATATCTTCCATCCTTTGTATAGGGTAATCCACAAAAAAATTTCAAACAAAAATATTGCTTCATCCATTACCTCAATAATGGTTGTCCTGATAATAACTTTGCCTTTGTTCTTCATTCTCGATACAATATCAAAAGACGCTTATACTACCTATTTGCTTTCAAAGCAGAAATCTGTAAGCATTCAGTTTACAGACAACTGCCAGCCTGCTGAAAAAATTGTATGCAAAATAACAAGCTCTCTTGCAGCCATGCTTAATAAGCCTCAGGTAAAATATTATGTTGACACAATAATCAAGGATTTTACAAATAAAATTACGGAAAACATTTCGGGTTTATTGCTCTCAATACCCTTTTTCCTGATGAATGTCTTTATTATGCTATTCGTCATGTTCTTTATCTTTAGGGATGCTTATATACTCCTTGATAAGCTTGAAAGGATACTGCCTTTAAAGAGCAAATACCGAAAGCATGTGTTTAAAAGATTGAATGATATGGCTCATGCAGTAATCTATGGTAGCATAATAATTGCAATCGTCCAAGGAATTTTAGGAGGCATGGGATTTCTTATATTTGGGCTTCCATCTCCCCTGCTTTGGGGAGTGGTCATGATTTTTGCATCATTAATTCCTTATGTAGGCTCTTCAATTATTTGGTTTCCGGCAGCTCTAACGCTTATATTAGATGGTTATGTTAACTTCAAAACTGTTTTGATAATAAAGGGTTTGTTGCTCATCTTATATGGAATTTTTGTAGTTGGCACAATGGACAACATATTAAAGCCAAAGATAATAGGCAGCAGATCTGGTTTGCACCCAGTTCTCGTGCTGCTTGGCGTTGTCGGCGGCTTAAAGTTATTTGGCTTTATCGGCATAGTAGTTGGTCCGATAACCCTCTCAATGCTTGTTGCCTTTATTAAGATATATGAAGAGGAAAAAAATAAGACTAAAAGCTGATTGGCAGAGAATAATGAAATTAAAAGTTAAAGATATAGATATAGCAACCGGCGGACCATTAGTTGTAATCCTAAATCGGGAAGATGCAATGAAGTTTGACATTCACTCTTTAGACAGAATAAAGGTAATAAAAGGAAATAAGTTTGAAACCGTTGTTGCAGATATAGCAACCAGTTCAAAAACAGTTTCTCCGGGAAAAATAGGTGTCTATGAGGAAGTTCTAAGCTCATTGAATTTAAAGAATAATGATAAGGTTAGCATACATCTTGCGAGAAAGCCGCTTTCTATAAACTTCATAAAGAAAAAGCTTGACGGAAAAAGGCTAAACAAGAAGGAAATTGACCAGATTGTATGGGATATTGTGCATAACAAGCTAAGCGAATCAGAGCTTACATTTTTTGTTGCTGCGTGCTATACAAACCTAATGTCAATCAATGAAACTATAATGCTCACAAAATCTATGGCTAGACATGGAAGCATTTTAAAGCTAAATAATCTAAATAAGCATCCTGTAATAGACAAGCACTGTATTGGAGGCATTCCTGGCAACAGGACAACTATGGTTTTAGTTCCGATTATAGCTTCTATGGGCATTACAATACCAAAAACCTCAAGCAGATCAATAACAAGCCCGGCAGGCACTGCAGATGCAATGGAGGTTTTAGCGCAAGTGACATTCCCGATAAAAGAAATGAAGCGGATTATAGAAAAAACCAATGGCTGCATTGTGTGGGGCGGTTCCTTAAATTTAGCTCCTGCTGATGATAAAATCATAAATGTGGAAAAAACCCTTGAGATTGACGCTGAAAGCCAGCTCTTAGCGTCTATTATGGCAAAAAAATATTCTGTTTCAAGCACCCATATACTTATTGACATTCCGGTTGGCAGAGGAACAAAAGTGGAAAATGCGGTGCAAGCTAAAAGATTGAAGAAAGACTTCGAGATGATAGGAAAAAGGCTAAGGAAGCATATTAAAGTCATAATCACGAAGGGCAATGAGCCTATAGGCAATGGAATTGGTCCTGCATTAGAAGCAAGGGATGTTTTATGGATTCTCAGCCGCGATAAAAGAAAGCCTATTGACTTGGAAAGGAAATGTGTTTCAATGGCATGCGAAATTTTGAATATGCTCAAAATTAAAAATTGCGAAAGCAAGGTTATGGAAACACTAAACTCTGGAAGAGCTTATGATAAAATGAAGGGAATAATAAAAGCCCAAAACGGCAATATCTTCGATGCAGATAAAATAAGCATTGGCAGATTTAAATTTGATGTCAAAGCTTCTAAAAAGGGCATTATCACAAAAATAAGCAATAAAGATATATCAAAAATAGCAAGGATTGCCGGAGCTCCTGCCAACAAAGGCGCTGGAATATATTTGCATAAGCATGTTAAGGACAAGGTAAAGAAAAATGAAACGCTTTTTACAATCTATTCTGAAAGCAGGCAGAAGCTTATTTTTGCCAAAGAGGCTGCGAAAGAGATAGATGCACTTACCATACAAAATTCGCATTGGTGAGCTGTTAAATATTCCACCATTCGCGAATGGTGGAATTTTTAATGCCTGAAAAGCCTTATCCCTGTAAAGACCATTGCCATATTATGCTCATCAACAGCTTCTATCACTTCTTTGTCCCTTATCGAGCCGCCTGGCTGTATTATTGCAGTAATTCCTGCTTTTGCAGCCTCATCAATTCCATCTCTAAAAGGGAAGTATGCATCAGAAGCCATCACTGCATTTTTTGTCTTTTCTTTTGCTTTTGAAATGGCAATCTTAACTGCATCTACTCTTGACATCTGGCCGGCGCCAATGCCAACTGTTGCATTGCCTTTAGCCAAAACAATTGAATTGGACTTAACGTGCTTGTTGACCTTAAATGCAAACAGCATTGTTTTTATCTCTTCTTTTGTCGGCTTTCTTTTACCGACGATTTTTAAGTTTTTTTCCTTTATGTCGGGATATTCTCTTGTTTGCATTAATAATCCGCCAACAACCTTTTTTAGCTCATATCCTTCTAAGCTTTTTGTTGCATTTCCGGTTTCCAAAAGCCTTATGTTCTTCTTTTTCTTTAAAATTAAAAGCGCATCTTTCTCAAATTTAGGGCATGCAATTATTTCCACAAATAACGGGCTTATTACTTTTGTAATCTCAATATTGCATGGGCGATTTAACGCTATGACGCATCCAAATGCTGATAAAGGATCAGCTTCATAAGCCATTTTGAATGCATCTTCTATTTTATTCGCAATTGCTGCTCCACTGGGATTGGTATGCTTTACAATGACAGCAGCAGGCTCATTAAATTCCTTTACAAGCTCAAATGCATTATCAACATCAAGTATGTTATTGAATGAAAGCTGTTTTCCGTGCAATTGCTTTGCATTTCCAGCACAGCTCTCGTATACAAACTGCTCCTTATAGAAGGCAGCCTTTTGATGAGGGTTTTCTCCATACCTTAAATCCTGCATTTTCTTAAAAGTTAAGTTTAATATATCCGGAAATTCATTTTTTCCAAAAGATTTGTTAAGATACTGATTTATTGTTGCGTCATATCTTGCGCTATGCGCAAAAGCCTTTAATGCCAGCTCATCCCTTAAGCTTTTGCTTATTCCTCCTTTTTTTAGCTCTTCTATAACGCGCTTATAGTCATCTGGCTCAATAATTACTGCAACAAACTCATGATTTTTTGCAGCAGCCCTTAGCATTGAAACTCCACCTATATCAATATTTTCAATTGCTTCTGCAAAACTGGCATTTTTTGCTACTGTTTCCTCGAACGGGTATAAATTAACAGCAACAATATCTATAGCATCTATTTTATTGTTTTTTAATTCTTGGAGATGTTTTTTATTGTTCCTTAATGCTAAAATGCCTGCATAAATCTTCGGATGCAGGCTTTTTACTCTTCCATCTAACATTTCTTTGCTTTTTGTGTAATCAGAGACAAGAGTTATAGGAATCTTATTTTCTTTCAGCAGCTTTGCAGTTCCTCCTGTTGACAATATTTTTATTCCTAATTTATGCAATTCTTTTGCGAATTCTACTATACCTCTCTTATTTGAGACAGATATTAATGCGGTTTTCATGCTATTCCAAAATTTCTGCTTTGCTGTTTTTTACTACTATTTTGCTTTCGCCAAATAATTTTATTCCCTTAATTATAATTTCCTGCTCTGCTTTCTGCACTTTTTCCTTTAAGCTCCCTGCAGTCTCATTTTTATCAATATTAACTTTTTTTTGCAGTATTATTGGCCCTGAATCAACATTTTCATCGACAAAATGCAATGTGCAACCAGTAAATTTAATTCCTGATTTTAAAACAGCTGCATGCACATCCATGTCCATGCTACCGGCAAAATCCGGCAGTAAAGAAGGATGTATATTCATCAGCCTGTTTTTCCATTTGGTTACAAAACTATTGCTTAAAATTCTCATGTAGCCTATAAGCAGCACTAAATCAACATTATGCTTATCAAGAACTTTATTCACTTCATTATCAAATTCTTCTCTTTTTAGTCCTTTTGGATTTACAAAAACAGCATCTATATTATGCTTTCTTGCTCTTTCAAGAGCATAGGCATCTTCTTTGTTGCTTATAACAATAGAAATCCTCGCATCTAATTTTTTGGATTCTATGGCATCAATTATAGCCTGCATATCTGTTGCCCTTGTAGAAGCCAAAATTCCCAGCTTAATCACAAAACCACCGGTAAGAAAAAGAATATAGGGGTGTTTATAAATTTATGTTTTAAATAGGAAACATTTTACTATGCCTTTTTTGCATCTTTTTGAGAAGCTTTTTTCCGAATGGTTTATATATAAATCAAAACACTAAAAAATCTGCAAGACATATTTTTAGTGTTTTGCGGTGGAATTTTTATAGTTAGTTATACAACAAATTTTGAAAATGGAGGATTTGACAATAAAAGTTGATGGTAAGGAATACAATGTTAAGGTAGAAGAGACAGAAGACGGCAGAATTTTAGTGCATTGCAACGGCGATGTTTATGAAATTCAGACAACTGGAAGCAAAGAAACATCAATTTTCAACAGAACTAAGAAAAAGAGCATAGAGGAAACCGGAAAATGCGCTGTTACAGCTCCGCTTCCTGGAACAATTTATGAAGTAAGGGTAAAGCCCAATGATATTGTTAAAGAAGGCGATTTATTAATAAAGCTTGTAGCCATGAAAATGGAAAATGATATAATTGCGCCTAAAGGTGGAATTATAAAAGAGGTCAATGTCAAAAAGAACGATAATGTTAATAAGGATGATATTCTCCTTATTATAGAGTGATTAGAGGAATATGGCAAAAAAAAATATTGCAAAAAATGAAAATGCCGACGAGCATCTAAATTTGAAGCCATTGGTTTTATCTGCTTTGTTTGCCGCGCTTACAGCCGCTGTTGCGCAAATTAAAATACCTTTAGGATTTACTCCTGTCCCTATAACCTTGCAAACTTTGCTTGTATTGCTTGCAGGAGCAATATTAGGCCCTTATTATGGCGCAATGTCTATGACTATTTATCTTGCTTTAGGCGCGATCGGACTTCCAGTATTTGCAGGCGGTTCTGGCAGTATAGCCGCTTTTTTCGGTCCCACTGGAGGCTATTTATTAAGCTACCCAGTTGCTGCATTTGCAGTAGGAAAAATATTGGAAAACAAAAGAAACAAATTTTTAAAATATTTTTCATTTTTTGCTATTGTTAGTTTGGTGGCTATTGTAGCTGCTGACTCAATATTTAAAATTGGAGTAATCCCCTTTCTCTTAAAAATATCAGATAGGGTAAGACTGATGGTTATAGTGCTCAGCATATTTGTGCTTCTTTTGTTATTCTTAATGGTTTATGCAAAAAAATATTTTCCTGCAGATATTGTGCTTGCTATGCTTGCAGCTACTTTGATAATTTACGCTATGGGAGCATTGCACGGAAAAATCGTTACTAAGCTTCCATGGAGCGCGATATTTGTAGGCTGGGTGCTTCCATTTATAGTCGGAGATGTGATAAAACTGTTAATAGCTGCGTGGATAGCGGATAATGCGGTAAAAGGGCTTATAAAAATAAAATATTAATTTGCTTCTCGTATAATGGTAGAATTTTTACAAAAAAAATTAGGGCATGAAAAACTTATTCTTCTGAAAATTTTTTCTTACAGCTGTATGAATTGTCTGAGGTCTTTTGCATTTATAAGAAAAATAAATGATAAGTACAGGAAATATGGATTAATAACAGTTATTGTACATCCTCCTGAATGGAAATTTGAAAAGAAAAAAAGCAATGTGCTTTGCGCATTAAAAAAGTATAATATTAGGATTCCAATAATAATTGACCGAAATAAGAAAGTTATAGAAAAGCTTGGAATAGATTTCTGGCCAGCGCAGATATTGCTAAAAACGAATTTTCCGCCGCTCATAGAGCGGTGGAAATTTCGTTGTGGTAAAACAAAAGCCAAGCCGATGAAAGGCAAAAATGCGAAACCGATAAATGGCACATTTGTAAAAATTGCCTATAAGCATATTGGAGAAGGAAATTACAAAGAGCTGGAAAATAAAATAATAAAGCTCTTAAAAATAAATCCCGATAAGGTATTTAAAAAAGTATTCAGAAAAGAGCCGAGCTACAGCAAATTTCCAAGCGTGTATTGCGGCAAAAGAAAAAATGGAAAAATAAAACTATTGGGGCAAAAAATAAAATTAAAATTTAATGTTATTTATACTGATAAGAATTGGATTCAAAGGCAGGAATATATTAAATCAGTAGCTGATAAAGCTTCTTTAGAAATTGCCTCAAAAGGCAGGATAATAAATTTTGTTGCAGAATCTCTGTTACAAAAAAAAATAAAAGTGGATGTGAAAGTAAATAATTATATAAAAACAATAATGGTGGGCAAGCCAAGGCTATATACGCTTATTGAATTAAAATCCAGTAAACTAAATAAGCTAAGGCTAATATCAGATCCTAATTTGGCAATATACTCATTTTCATTCCAATGATAGAAACAAAAAATCTTTATTTTAAATATGAGGACAATCTTATTTTAAAAAATATAAGCATAGAAATAAATGATGGCAGCTTTATAGCCATTATCGGGGCAAATGGCTCTGGAAAAACAACTCTTGCGAAGCACTTTAACGCGCTGCTTCTCCCCACAAAGGGCAATGTTTTAATAGATAATATTGACACAAAAAAAAAACAGTTTAATGCAAGAAAAAATGTAGGCTTTGTTTTTCAAAATGCTGAAGACCAATTAATTTATTCTATTGTCGAGGAAGATATTGCCTTTGGGCTTGAAAACCTTGGAATTGAAGCAAGCGACATAAGGAAGAAAGTCAAGGAAATAACGAAGATGCTTGGCATAGAGCATATTGCAAAACAGAATGTGAATATGCTTTCCGGCGGTCAAAAACAGCTTGCAGCATTGGCAGGAGTATTAGTAATGAAGCCAAAATACATTGTTTTTGACGAGCCTACAGCAATGCTTGACACAAGAAATAAGAGAAACATCATTAATATCATGGGCAATTTAAACAAAAGGGAAAAAATCGGGATAATACTTGTGACAAACATCTTGGAGGATATAAAGCATGCCAACAGCATTATCGCGATAAAAAATGGAAGCATAATTTTTAACGGAAAAAAATCAAGGCTTAGCAATGCTGTAATAAAAAGGTGCGGTTTAGATGCTTAAGAAGCTTGCTTTCGGACAGTATATCCATAAAAACTCCGCAATCCACAAATTAGATGCCAGAGTAAAAATTTTATCGGTTTTCTTGCTGAGCTTATTTGCATCAACGATTAAGTCTTATGATAAGATGGCAATATTAACTTTTTTTGTGATTTTTACAGTGATGCTTGCTAAAATAGGAATAATAAGATTGATTAAAAGCTTAAAGCCTTTTTTTTATATGTATCTCTTCATAATACTTATGTACACATTGTTTTCAAAAAATCAGCTTCTCATAGGAATATTAACAGTGTGGAAATTCGCATTATTTGTTGTTATAGGAGCTATATTAACTTTTACTACAACCATAACCAGCTTAACTAATGCAATTGAAAAGCTATTAATGCCTCTGAAGTTTTTTGGAATAAACCAAAGAAATGTTTCGCTTTTATTGTCCCTCGCAATAAGGTTCATACCCTCTTTTTTTTTATATGCGGAAAAGATAAAAGATGCAAGGGTTTCAAGGCTTGGAGCCTTTAAAATAAGGCATTTGAACCTTTTAGTTGCCCCTTTAATGGAAAGGCTGTTTAAAACTGCTTCCACTGTAAGCGAGGCTATGCTGTCAAGAAATTATTCATCAAAAAGAAAAAAGCAAAACTGCAATGGCCATAAACTCCGCTGGTAAAAACAAATTTTCCACCGTTCTATGAGCGGCAGAATTTTTAAGTTTACTCCTTAGAAGTTTTTTGCCCAAACAAAATTCCTGCGAGCACATTCAAAGCCCATGCCTGCAATACATTTATCTTGTATAGGCTGCCAAAAATAAAATTCCACAGCAATTTCACTGGAAGGGCAAGCACTAATCCAACTATTCCGCTTATTAATATGACTAATGCTATTGTGTATGCCACTTCCAGCATTCTCCTCAATATCGGCACTTGCTCTAAAAATTTTATCATTGGGAAAATATAGGCAAATTTCACGATTATTTAAATTTTTGTAAAAATAGTAACTGCTAACATAGATTTGTCCGAGAAGCAGGGTTTTTGCGAAAGTTTAATTTAGTGCTTGTGCGGAGCCTTATACTCCTCTCAACTTCGCAACATTTCATGTTGCTCAGGTCGCTTATCACAATCCTACGGAGTTTTCTGAATTGGCAAATACGCACAAGCACCGACTTTCGCAAAAACCCTTTATGCTGTGTTAGCAGTTATGAAAATATCCCCTTCCATTATTTTTTTAATTTTGCCATTATCCAGCTTTAACAGTAAGTTGCAGTCTTTGTCTATGCCAATTGCTTTGCCTGCATATTCTCCTTCTAAAGTCTTTGCCTTTACCCATTTGCCTATTGTATGCGAAGATTTTTTCCAGAGATTGGTGATTTTAAGGCAATCATGTTTTTCATAATAGGCATATAGCCGCTGAAATTCCCTTATTATAAATTTTGCCGCTGTTTTAACTTCAAATTGCTTATTACATTCTATTTTTAATGATGTGGCTTTTTCCATAATAATTTTCGGAAATTTTTTCTGGTTTATGTTAAGCCCTATGCCAATGATTGCATAAGTTTTTTTGCCGTGCAAAATTTCTGTTAAAATGCCGCATACCTTCTTGCCATTTACTAAAACATCATTGGGCCACTTTACCATTCCATTTAATCCTGACAAGGATTTTATTGATTTTGAAACAGCTAAAGAAGCGATTAGTGTGAGGTATTTAATTTTGTCGGAGTTTTTTTCTTTGAGGAGAATTGTCATGTATAATCCTCCTGAACTAGAGCTCCATTTTCTGTTAAAGCGGCCTCTGCCTTTTGTCTGCCTTTCAGCTATAACTACTAAGTTAAAATTACCCTTTTCAGCAAAAGTTTTGGCCTTATCATTAGTGGAAGAAACAGTATTGTAATTATAAAGCTGAAAGTTTGGCATTAAGACTCACTGTTTTGTATTGCTTCCTGCCTTGCTGCCATTACCCACGGGCTTACCTTATTGTTGCTATTGTTGCTATAAGACTTTTTTTTCTCAAGATATTTTGAAACTGCGGTTGTAACAAGAAGTATTTTCTGCTCACTTGCCAGCTCTTTTTTTTGCTCCGTATACTCATTTACATATTCAAGTATATTATTCTTCTGTATGAAGGATGTTGACACATGTCCTCTGATGAAATTTTTGTTGTTTAAAACTGCCAAATGGAAAGGTATTGTTGTCTTGATTCCTGCAATAGTGTACTCTTTTAAGGCTCCTATCATTTTTGTGATTGCTTCCTGCCTCGTGTTTCCATGGCATATAAGCAAAGATAGCAATGAATCGTAATGTGGCAGCACTTTATAGCCTTGATAGCATATGCTGTTTACCCTTATTCCTGGTCCTCCAGGCGCAAGATAATTAGTAATTGCGCCCATTGACGGATAAAAGTTGTTTGATGGGTCTTCTCCATTTATTCTGCATTCAATTGCCCAGCCATCCAGCTTTATGTCTTCTTGCTTAAACGCAAGCTTTGCGCCAGAAGCAAGCTTAATCTGCTCTTTAACAAGGTCTACTCCAGTTACCATCTCTGTTACGCCATGCTCAACTTGAATTCTTGTGTTCATCTCTATAAAATAAAAATTCTTGTTTTTATCAAGTAAAAACTCTACTGTGCCTGCGCCTTCATATTTTGCTGCTGATGCCACTTTAAGGGCAGTTTCTCCCATTTTTGCCCTTAGTTCATCACTTAATGCAGGGCTTGGAGATTCTTCTACAAGCTTTTGGTGCTTTCTCTGTATGCTGCAATCCCTTTCCCCTAAATGTATAACATTGCCGTACCTATCAGCTAATATTTGAAATTCTATATGGCGTGGCTCCTCTATATACTTCTCCATGTATAGGGATTTATCGTTAAAAGACATATAAGATTCTGCTTCAGCATTTTCATAAGCCCTTTCCAGCTTTTCCATTACTCTTACGATGCGCATTCCTTTGCCGCCGCCGCCAGCAGCTGCTTTTATTATCACTGGCAGCCCAATTTTCTTAGCAACGTTAAATGCGTGCTTTTTATTTTTTAATGGGGTTGTTGTGCCTTCTATAACCTTAACTCCTGCCTTTGATGCTGTTTTTTTTGCCATAACCTTATCTCCCAAAAGCCTAATTGTTTTTGAAGATGGTCCTATAAATTTAATGCCATTCTTCTCGCATAATCTTGCAAACTTGTAATTCTCTGCTAAAAAGCCATAACCAGGATGTATTGCATCCACCTTTACCCTTTTTGCAATCTTTATTATCTTATTAGTGTCAAGATAGCTTATCGCGGAGCCTATGCAATATTTTTTATCAGCAAATTTTATTGAGAGGGTGTTTTTGTCAGGAGTTGAGTAAACTAATACTGTTTCTATTCCAAGCTCTCGGCATGCCCTAATAACCCTCAATGCTATTTCTCCGCGATTTGCTATCAAAACCCTGTTAAACTTTTTCTCCTTTGAGAGAAAGGTGTAATCCTTTTCACTAATGCTTAATCCCTTGGCTACCATGTCAAGAAAACTCTGTGAAGACTTGCTAGCCACTATTTTTTTGATTTCCCTTTCACCCATAGCAGGAACCTTTTTTATTATATTTGAGGTTATTACATCCCCTATCTCAGCTAAATCCGTTCTTTCGACAATCTTTTTGCTCTTGGCAATTGAAACAAAATTATTTTTAAAAAATTCCTCTACTTCATTATAAACCAATGGCGCTGCCTTTTTTATGCCGCTGAACAGCTTCTTAGCATAATTATAAGAATAGCCAACAGGAATCAGGCTCTTATTTAGGGAAGATAACAGCATATTCCTGACATCCTGAGCTATACTTTTGTTTTTCTTTGCCATGTGAGATTTATTCCTTGTAAAAATTCCGCTATTGCGAACGCGGAATTTTTACCAGTTATGTTGGTAAGCCCTGCACTACGAAACACTAAAAAATCTGCAAAGCAGATTTTTTAGTGTTATAATGGCATATTCCCATGCTTCTTTGCAGGCATTCTTTCCCTTTTTGATAGAAGAGTTTCCAAACAGCTAATTAAGGTTTTCCTTGTGTCCTTTGGCTCTATTATTATATCCACCTTACCATACTTGGCTGCTGCATAAGGGTTTAGAAATTTTTCATTATATTCTTTAATCCTTTCATTTTTTATTTTGGCTCCATTATTCCCTTTAAGCTCTTTTCTGAATATGAGATTAATTGCTTGCTCTGCGCCCATAACAGCTATTTCTGCATCAGGCCATGCAATTACCGCATCAAAGCCCATTTCCTTTGAAACCATTGCAATGTAAGCTCCCCCATAAGCTTTCCTCATAACAAGGCTTATTTTAGGGACAACAGCTTCGGAATATGCATAAAGGACTTTTGCTCCATGCCTTATTATGCCATTATGCTCTTGCTCAACTCCCGGCAAGTAGCCGGTAACATCAACAAGATTTATCAAAGGTATGTTAAAGCAATCGCAAAATCTTACAAACCTTGCTATTTTGTCAGAGCTGTTTATATCAAGGCAGCCAGCCAATATTTTTGGCTGATTGGCTACAATGCCAACAACATTATTGTTTAGCCTTGCAAAGCCAACAACAGCGTTAGGAGCATATAATGGATGTATCTCAAAAAATGTGTTTTTATCCACAATTTCCTCTATGACTTCCTTTACATCATAGCTTTTTTTTGTGTCTTTAGGGATTATGTCCTTTAGCTTGTTATTCAGCCTTTCTGCATTATCATGCGCATTCAAAAAAGGCGGACTTTCCAAATTATTTTGCGGCAGATAGCTCAGTAAAAATCTAATTAGCTCAACGCATTCCTTTTCGTCTTCTGCAACAAAATGCGCAACGCCGCTTTTTTGGTTATGAGCTAAAGTCCCGCCAAGAGACTCAAAGTCTATGCTTTCACCTGTTATTGTTTTTATAATATCCGGGCCGGTTATAAACATATAGCTGACTTTTTTTGTCATAAAAATGAAATCGGTTAAAGCCGGGCTGTAAACAGCAATGCCTGCGCAAGGTCCCAGTATAGCTGATATTTGCGGAATTACTCCAGACGCTAATGTGTTATTTTTGAATATTAAGCCACCGGAATCAAGGCTGTTAATGCCTTCTTGGATTCTAGCGCCTCCGGAATCCAGCAAACCGACAATTGGGCAGCCTGTTTTTAGGGCATGCTCCATTATTGATGATATTTTTTTGTTGTGCATTTCCCCCATAGAGCCACCGATAAAGGCAAAGTCTTGGGCATATACACATACTTGCCTTCCATTAATTTTTGCATAGCCCGTTATTACTCCGTCTCGCGGCATTTTTTTTTCCTGCAATCCATAATCATGGCTTCTAAGCTCCATAAACTCATTTACCTCAACAAAAGAGCCTTTGTCTACTAAAAGCTCTATCCTTTCTTTTGCAGTTAATTTTCCCTTTTCACGCTGCATTTTGATTGCTTCTTTGTCTTTTTTAGGCGTATTTTTTGTCATAGCAACATCAAAGGCATGCTAAACAGGGATGTTTAAAAAGGTTTTGTAAAAATTTTTAAATAAAGAAATATATTGCTGTCTGATGGAAAAAAGGCTTCTTGTTGTCGGAATTGACCCTGGGACTACATTAGGCTATGCTGCGCTTGATTTGAACAAAGAGGTTATGGCATTAAAATCCTCAAAAAACTTTGGATTGAATGAATTGCTTTTGGACATAACAAAAATAGGCAAAGTGATTGCAGTAGGCACAGACAAAGCAAAAATACCTCATTTAGTCCAGCTTTTTTCAGCCAAAACGGGGGCAAAAATCTTTCATCCAAACGATGATTTGAAGGCAGAGGAAAAGAAAAAATTGACGGAAAGCTTTGAAACTGCAAATTGGCACCAAAATGACGCATTAGCAAGCTCTCTTTTTGCATTTAACAACATAAAAGCCACTCTTGACAAGATTGAGGGCTTTGTTGAGGATAATAACAAAAATTCAATCAAGGAAAAGATAACTGAACTTGTGCTAGCTAAAGGGCTAAGCATAAAGGAAGCTGCCTCGCTTATAGAAAACAAGGATTCTGAGGAAACTGAAATAATAAAGAAGGTAGTTGAAGAAAATAAGATGACCCAAAATGATTTTATGAGGCTTTACCGCATAATAAAAAGGCATGAAAGAGAAAATTATCTCCTTAAAAGGCAAAATAACAATCTTAAAAACTATGTTAAAGCTCTGGAAAAAAGGCTTAATTACGCAAAAAAAGAGCATAGTGAAGGTATTAGCAAGAAAGATGGCAGAAATATCAAAGAAATTTTGCTGAAAGAAAAAGGCATTAATTTTCTTCAAAACAGATTAAATATGTCAGAAGAAGATGTAAAAAAATCCGCTTTAGACATTAAAAAGCTGAATTGCATGCTCTCAAAATGCAATAGCTCTTTTATATTAAAGAAATTAGACAACCTCGGCAGATTAGAGTTTGAAAGGAAAAAAGAATTGCTTAACATAGAAAAAGATGATATTCTTCTTGTAGAAAACCCAAGCATAATAAGCGAAAATGTCATGGCATTTTTAAAAGACAAAGTCAGCATTATACTTACAAAAAACCCTATAAGCGGCAAAATAAGGGAAAAATATTCCTTTTCGTTTGTAGATTGTAAAAAAATAAGGATGGAAGATGGTGATTTTTTTGCTATTGCGCCAAAAAAAGAAATTCAGGAGCTGTTAAAAGATAGCAATGTCCTAAAAATGCTAATAGAAGATTATAAAAAGCACAGAGAAGGTAACTGCTAATAGAACTATTATCCGAAAAGATGGGTTTTTGCGAATTCTTATTCGTGCTTGTGCGGAGCCTTAACTACGAAAATTCCACCGCTTTTGCGGTGGAATTTTCGCAATGACAAAAACGATAAACCACGCATTTGGCATCGTTTTGCCTTAACCACGGCTTGTCACTATCAAATTGCGCACAAGCACTGAATTCGCAAAACCCATCTTAAGGCTTTGTCATGGCACAGACGGACTTGTCGGACAAAGCTCTGTTAGCATATACTTTCCATGTAAACCTTTATAAATTTCTATGGCTTACATACCTATTTTTAAAAATGATAAGCCAAGAATTAAGTGATATATTATTGGGCAGGAATGAGCCTTTTGATGAAATAATCGGGCAAGATCCAGTAAAATTAGCTGTAAAGTCTGCATTATTGTCCAATAGACACATAGTATTAGTTGGCGCTCCGGGAATTGGAAAAACTACGCTGGCAAAAAATATAGCAAAGCTCATCGGCAAAAAAACTCCTTTTGTCAGAATTCAGGGCAGTCCAGACTTAACCGTAGAAGATTTATTAGGAGATATTGATCCAATTAAGGCTTTGAAATATGGGCCTTTAAGCATTGAAGCATTCACAAAAGGCAAAATCTTTAAAGCTGATAAGGGAGTATTGTTCTTTGATGAATTAAATAGATGCCCTGAAAAGGTGCAGAACGCTCTTCTGCAGGTTTTAGAGGAAAAAAAGGCTACTATAGCAAGCTATGACGTTGATTTTGATGTTGATTTTGTGTTCATAGCAACAATGAACCCAGAAGATTCTTCAACGGAAAAGCTTTCAGATGTTCTTTTAGACAGGTTTGATTTAATATACATGAATTATCCTGAAACAATAGAAATAGAAAAGCAAATAGTATTAAAAAAAGGCAAAAGGCTTAATGACGCAAAAGTAAGTGACAATCTTTTGGAAATTATGATATATTTTATAAGATTGCTGCGGGAAGACAAAAACCTTGAAAAGAAGCCTTCTGTGAGGGCTTCCATAGGATTGTATGAGAGGTCGCAGTCAAACGCAATTTTAAATGGCAGAAAAACAGCAACTCTTGAAGACTTAAAGTGCGTTGTTGTTTCAGTTCTCGCGCATAGAATAAGGCTAAAGCCATCTGTGAAATATCTCCAAGCTGCAGAAACTTATATAAGCAGCCAGTTTGAAAAAAATATTTTGGATAATGATGCATTAGAAGAAAAAACAGGTGATTTACTTTGACAGCTCGCAAAATATACGGGAAAAAGAGGATATAGAAGAGCTGAATGCAAGCCTTTCTTTCCAGAATGCAGAAAACAAGTTGATGCACTCTATTCTTGAAAATGATAAGGAAACTATAGAGCAAGGCAAGCTTATAGAAGATTCTTTAAATCAGGGAATGAGCTCTTTCACTCCTGACTTAGTTTACCAGCAGATTGTAAAAAATTATGCTATTGCAAAGAATATTTTCGGCCCTTCTCTCATTAAGCTGGCTTCAGGCTATAATCCTGATTATATTGAAAAAAATATTAATATCCCTGAATTTAGAAAAGAGCTTAAGTCAAGAATAGAGAAAACTGCGGAGATGCTTAAAGAAAAAGGCTTGCTTGAGAAAGATAATTCTATAAGTGAAAAGGGAATTGAGCTTTCCTCGCTGATTTTATATTTTGAAGAAATTGACAAGATAATGCCTAAAGGAATTTTAGGGGAAAAAATGCATAAAAAAGCCTCTATTTACGGCTCAAAAGAAGATTATCGAAACTATAAAAAAGGCGACAGATATAAGGACATAGCAATTAAAAAATCAGCAAAATTGTCAATAAGAAGAGGGCATAAAAAACTTGAAACTGCAGATTTAAAGGTTTATGAAAGGCAGAGCAAAGGGCAGAGCTATATTATTTATGCTTTAGACGCTTCTGGAAGCATGAAAGGGGCAAAGATAGATGCGTGCAAGCGCGCTGGAGTTGCTTTGGCATACAAGGCAATAAGCGAAAAAGATAAAGTTGGATTGATTATTTTTGGCTCGGAAATAAAAACTATTGTCGAGCCTACTGATGATTTTCCTTTTTTGCTGAAAAATATTGCTGCTGCAAGAGCCTCTAAAGAAACTAACATAGTGGCTGCATTAAAAAAATCAATAGAGCTTTTTCCGAATGAAAACATAACAAAGCACTTGATTCTTATAACAGATGCATTGCCAACAGCAGGGAATGAGCCTGAAAAAGAGACATTGCAGGAAGCTTCCATTGCAAGAAACAAAGGCATTACTATATCTATTATAGGAATTGGCTTAAATGAGAATGGAAAAAAACTGGCTGAGAAAATAGCTGAATTAGGAAGCGGAAAACTTTATGTTGCCAAGGATATTGAAAATGTTGACAGCATTGTATTGGAAGATTATTATTCTATTAGCTAAAGTGCAGTGCGTCCTTTATTCTTTGCATTAAACCTCCTTCTTTTTGAACTTTTAATCTTTCTGGTGCTAATAAATATTCAGGGTTTCCGATTATTATAAAGTCTCTAAAGCCTCTAAAACCGACATATCCTTCTGGCTGGATTCCTAATCTATTCATAAAAGAACTCATAACTATTCTACCTTGTGCATCCAATTCCAGCGTAGAACATTCCATTCCAGAAAACGTAGTACCTACTTGTTTTTCCCTCTCAACTCCAGCTTTTTCCAAATAAAGTTTCCAATCAAAAAATGCGTAGCCAATTAAAAATTCCATACTCCCTAATTTTCTTGCGGTTATATAGATTCTTGAATTTATTTTGCTAATATCCGCAATGTGTTCAGGCTCATTTAATATTTGCACTAAATTTTTTTTGTATCTGTCGCTGTCTTCCTTTCTTCCTGCTGTATCTATCACTCCTATTATTTCCCTACTCAAATAGATGCCCTTTTTTTCATATCTAAAAGGTGAGCTATCATGACCTAAATGAGCTACATAAAAGGCATTTCTTCCCGCAATTACCTTTCTAAAATCTTCTGGTATGATAACTCTACGTTTCCCATCCAATAAACCAATGTTTAATTGTCTGGGATATTCGGGCATTGCATCAACTTCATAAAGTGTGGTATTCATAACAGTGTTGAAATATATTCACTTTATTAATCTTTCTATCTTTTACCATCTATAAGTAACTACATAAATATTTATAACCCCTAAAATTATAGTCCAAAATGAAACTTTTAGCATTCACGGATTTGCACTTGTCATCTAATGCGTTCAAGAAAATCAAATCAAAGGCAAAAAGCGAAAATCCCGAATTATTGGTATGCGCAGGGGATATTTCTATTTTCGAGCAGGGCATCGATTTTATGCTCAATAAGCTGAATAAGCTCAAGAAAAAAATATTGATGATAAACGGCAACCATGAGAATGCGAGCATACTTAAAAAATTGTGCAGAAAATACAAGAATATAATTTTTATCCACAAAAAATATTATAAGCATAACAATCATGTTTTTTTAGGTTATGGCGGCAGCGGATTTTCATTAATAGAGCCGGATTTTTACAAAACAGCAAAATATTTTAAAAAAGTAATAAATAGAAACAGGAATAAAAAAATAATTTTGGTGACGCATGCTCCGCCTTACAAGACAAAACTTGATTTAATAGTGGGGAGCCATTGCGGCAACAAAACTCTAAGAAGGTTTATAGAGAAAAATAAAATTGATTTGAATATATGCGGGCATTTGCACGAGAATTTTGGAAAAAGGGACTATATAAAAAAAACTTTTATTATAAATCCGGGTCCTTATGGGAAGATGATAAAAAATTTGCAATGACACTAATCACACTAATCGCAGATTTTTTAGTGTCCTAAAAATCCATTTTTCTGTCTTTATAATCCTCTCTTGCCAATAATGCCACTCTGCTTTCCTCTTTAAAATCAATTATCTTATAAGAAGAATTTTGCTCTATTTTTCTTGCAAATTCCATTATTTCATGATGATAAGGCATGTTTTCAATTTCCAGTCTTTCTTGGCTATGCCCTACCCACACATAACCCTTGCATTCGATAAACATCGGCTTGTATTTTTCTGCAAGTTCTGCATATTTTTCAGGAGCAACAAAATTAAAGCCTTTTGTTAAAGTAAGCCTCATAACATTCCTATTGAATTTATGCATCATTGACAAGCTTTTTTGGAGTTTTTCCCATGCGTCCTTTGTTATAGGATTTGCAGTTTTTTGGTGTATTTCCTTATTTGGACCGTAAACACTAATGTATAACTGAGTTGGTTGGTGCCCAATAAGCCTTTCCACCATTTCAGGAATTGTGCCATTGGTGACCAAAAATGCTGTCATCCCTTTTTCTTTGATGTAGTCTATCATTTCAGGCAATCTTGGATACATTGTAGGCTCTCCTGTCAGGCTAATTGCAAAATGCAATGGCTTCTGCATTTCTTTTAATTTAGACTCAATTGCTTTTTGATTGCCTTTAAAGCCCTGCAAAAGCTCCACATGAGACTTAATGCACTCATCAACAATAAATTTTGGCTCATCTACAGGACCTTGCCATTTAGGCCATATGTAGTCTATATCGCGCCAGCAGAAAACGCATCTGTGATCGCAAAAAAATGTGGGGCTCATTTGAATGCAGCGCCAGCTTTCTATGCCATAAAAAGTATTTTTATAGCAGACATCTTCCCCTTTTATGGCTTTTTTGCAGTAAGCGCATATTTTAACAGCAGAATGATTGCCAACTAATCTGTAGCCTTCTGTATATCTTTTCTTGTTTTTTATCTCCTTTTGTTCCTGTTGTTCCTGTATAACGTTTAATGTGAGTGGCATATACAATAACCAGGTAATACCAAAACATATTTAAATTTTTACTATAAGCCATTATGCATGGAATTGAAATCTGCACTGGAAAAATTGAAAAAAAGCACAGAATTTCTTGAGTGGAGCAAAGAAAACACAAACAATTTTTTCTCGTATGCCTTTCAAATTCCTGAAGAGAACAAAGAAGACTGGCAGCTTGGCTTTTACCAGAAATCCACTGACAAAATGACTACATTTATTGTAGGAGCAACTTTAATTACAATTCGCAAAGATGAAGAGATATTCAAAAAACCAGATATGGAATTAATTCCAATTGACGTGAAAAAGGTAAAGGTTTCATTTAATAAAATATCTAAAAAAGCGATAAATTTTCAGAAAGAAAACTATCCTAAGGAATTAATAAGCAAAACAATAGCAATACTCCAGAACCTTAAGGAATGCGGGGACCACTGGAATATCACTTATATTACGCATTCCTTTAACGCATTAAACATAAAGGTAAATGCTGAGAATGGAGAGGTAATAAGCCATAGCTTGGATAATTTTATGGATTTTATTAGCAGCAAAAACAAAAAAGAATAATTTGCGGAAACTTAATTTTTTTGAAAATGGCAATTAAAATAAAAATGATAAAGATTTCAGACGTTCCCACTCCGAGCTATGCGCATAAAGGGGACTCAGGAGTTGACCTTTATGCTGCAGAAGAGCATATTTTAAAGCCTATGGAAAGAAAATTGATTCCTACTGGATTAAAGCTGGAAATACCTTATGGCTATGAAGGGCAAGTAAGGCCAAAAAGCGGGCTTGCTATGCATCATGGAATAAGCCATGCAAACGCTGTTGGCACAATTGACAGCTCATACAGGGGAGAAATAAAAGTGCCTTTGATAAATTTAAGCAATAAGATTTATAAAGTAGAAAAGGGAAAAAAAATAGGGCAGATGGTATTTATTAAGGTTGAGGAAGCTGTATTTGAGGAAACTGATGAATTGGAAAAAACCACAAGGAATGAGTCTGGTTTTGGAAGTACGGGAATTTAAAAGGGGTGCAAAAATGACAGTAAGCTATAAGACAATGAGGAAAAACAAGAGATTGGATGAGTTTAATGAAACAGCAGAAGCAGCAGTGGCAGAAGGAGAAGAGAAATGACTTACTTACTTTAAAGTAGTTAAGTAGGAAAAATTTAAAAATACTGAGAAATAACCTGTTCTTATGCCATTATTAAAATCCAAAAGAGCAGAAGCAATAACCATAATATTAGTCACTTTGATGATTGTATTATTCCTAGGGTGGTTCATTAATTTTAACTCTAAGGAGTGCAGATCAAACTCGCAATGCAAAAAAGGGGAATATTGCGGCAGTGATTTTTCTTGCCACTCTATTCCAATAGTTGAGAAAGAAGTTAAAAGCTACAATCTTGTCCTGCCTGCTTTTATTCTCGGCATTGCAATAGTAATCTCAGCTTGGCTTATAAAATCCAAAAATCGCCCTTTTAAAAGGGACAATCCAAAATTGCGTTACCATCCAGAAGAGCCGCAGCAAGAGCAATGGCCTCTTTTAAAGGCACCATAGATATTTGCCATTATTGCTTTTAGCCAGGAAAATTCTCACCCTTCCTATGTGTTTCCTGTGCCTGGTCATATTTTCTCCTTTCTTGCTGCTTTGTCATTACACCATACTCCATTTCTTTTCTGATGTTATCAAGGTCTTCTTTAGCACCAGCTACAAAATCCTGAAGCCTTCTTGATGCTTCTATGTCCTGATATTCGTGCTGTTCGATGAAATCAAGGATATCTTCTATTTTGTTTAGCTCTTCAGTTGTCCTGTTCAGAATGTTCGGGTTGTTAGAGCATGCAGCAGCTAATTTTTTTGCATCATCCACTATTAGCATCACAAAATCCTTTTTTAGCTCTTCTGTTGACATCTCATAGCTGGCTATTTCCTTAAATAGCCTTTCATCTATATCTCCTACATCCGTTATAGATATGCCCCTTCTGTCCTTAAGGTTTCGTATAGCCATTTCTAAGAAATGCAGCCTTTCTAGGACATTATCCAGTTTGGAGGCTAGACTGTCTGCCATAGTATAATCCTTATTTTCTTTTAATGCTTATAAACTTTTGTAACAAAAGTAACCGTTAACACCTCGTATTCTAAATATGTATGGAACATTGAAGTGGCTGCTCCAAAATAAGGGGCGGTAGGCAAGCAGAAGAATGTTAATTGTGCTATCAAAATGGCGTGTATCTGTA
>JACPMQ010000075.1 GCA_016185955.1 Candidatus Woesearchaeota archaeon
AAAGCTGTCCACCTTTATTACAATTGAATCAAAAGCTCCACTTCTAATTTCTCAAACTTCTAATTTCTTAAACTTCTAATTTCTCGATGTCTTTTCTGGCATGTATATGCATCTCTTTTTCAGAGCTAAAATACCCATTAAGCAAGCCCTTTTCAGCTAATTTTGGAAAAACATCCAATTCCAAGCTTGCTCCAGAGTATTCAAAAATTTGAGGCTCTACAACAAAAATAGGAGAAAAAACTAGGTAAATGTCTGATTTTTTTGGCTTCTGCACAAAATCAAGCACTTTATTGCCTTCAACCTTTACTGTTCCCTTCTCGCTGGGCTGTGGGGAAGTTGTAAGCATGATTGTAGCAACTGAATTCTGCTTTATATGGCTGTTCCACAGCTCCTCAAGATTTATCTTGCTGAAAATAATGTCGCCATAGACAATAAGGAAATTCGAATTTATCCTGCCTTTTAGCAGCCTTAAGGAGTCTGCAGTTCCATTAGAGATTTTTTCTTCTATATAATTTACCTTAACGCCATAATCAGAGCCATCTTTTAATATTTCAAATAGTTTTGTCAATAAAGTATGCCTCGCAACTATAAATATTGTCTTGAAGTTTTTTTCTCTCAATTTTTTTATGGACAGCTCTACAACTGTAGTATTTTTTATTTTTGCAGTAGCCTTATATTCACTTTCTGAAATTTTAAGATGCCCCTCATTTCCCCCAAGAAGTATAACTGCTGTCTTGTTTTCTCCAAGCGCATTTTTAACAAGATGCTCTATTGCCTGCGACCTGTTTTGTATGTAGATATTATCAATAATTCCATCTATATCTTGCAAGGTTTTTTCATTTATAGTTATTGAAATCTTTGTTTTAGCCATATTTAGCCATATTATGGTAGTATAAAGTAGTATAACAGTAAGATATTTAAATAAGTTTCTATTTTAGCTGCAAGATGAAAATTTCCGTTATTGGCACTGGATATGTTGGATTGGCTACCGCAACCGTATTTGCAGAGCTTGGAAATGAGGTTATTGGGGCAGACATAGACAAAGAAAAGATAGAGAAATTAAATAAGGGAATAATGCCAATATACGAACCAGGACTTAAGGAATTGGTGGAAAGGAACATAAAGAAAAAAAGGCTTGCTTTCACAAATGACAACAAAACAGCAATAGAGCATGCCGATATAATTTTTATTTGCGTCGGAACACCGCCAAAGGACAATGGAGAAACAGACCTTAAATACGTTGAAAAAGTCGCATTGGAAATAGCTTCCACAATAAAATCATACAAGGTCATCGTCCACAAAAGCACGGTTCCTGTTGAAACAGGAGAAAAGGTAAAAAAGATTATTGAAGCAAATATTAAAAAAAACGTTGATTTTGATGTTGTAAGCAATCCTGAATTTCTAAGGGAAGGCTCAGCAATAAAAGACACAATGGAGCCTGAAAGGATTGTTATAGGCACAGACAGCAAGAGAGCATCTGAAATGATGAAAAAACTCTATAGTCAAATTAAAGCTCCAATGATTATTACAGATGTAAGAAGCGCCGAGCTTATAAAGCACGCATCCAATTCATTTTTGGCAACTAAAATATCTTTTATTAATGCAATTGCGCGGATTTGCGAGCTTGCTGGAGCAGATGTTGGAAAAGTAGCAGAAGGAATGGGGTATGATAAAAGAATTGGAAGCTCATTTCTAAATGCAGGCATCGGCTATGGAGGCTTTTGCTTTCCAAAAGACGTGCAGGCTTTTATAAAAATTGCAGAGTCATACGGCTATGACTTCCAGATGCTTAAAGCAACGCATTCAATCAATGAGCAGCAGAAAAAATTTTTTGTTGAGAAAATAAAAAAAGCGCTTGGAAACCCAAATAATAAAAAAATCGGCGTGCTTGGATTGGCATTCAAGCCAAATACCGATGATATGAGGTTTGCGCCAAGCGTATATATACTGCAAGAGCTGCAAAGATTAGGAGCAATAATAAATGCTTATGACCCTGAAGCTATGGGGAAGGCAAAATCGCTTTTAAACAGCATCAATTTCTGTAAGGAGCCTTATGATGTTTGCATAAATGCCGAAGCCTTGCTCATACTTACGGAATGGAATGAATTTAAGGAATTAGACTTGGAAAAGATAAAATCTTTGATGAAACATCCAATAATAATTGACGGAAGAAATATGTATGATCCAAAATTATTGAGGGAAAAAGGATTTAGGTATTTTAGCATAGGAAGAAAGGATGTGGTTTAAATGTATGCAATAATTCTTGCAGCAGGATATGCAACAAGGCTTCATCCTTTAACAGAAAATGTTCCAAAGGCTTTGCTAAGAGTAGCAGAAAAGCCAATTATAGAGCATATAATGGCAAGGCTTGAAGAGTTAAGTATAATCAAAGCTTATGTGATAACAAATGATAAGTTTTACAGCATGTTTCTTGAATGGCTCCATAATTTCGATGCAAAAGCTCCTGTAGAAATAATTAATGACGGCACAAAAAGCAATGATGATAGATTAGGAGCAATAGGTGACATGAATCTTGTTATTAAATCAATGAATATTAACGATGACATATTAGTGATTGCCAGCGACAATATTTTTGATTTTTCCCTGAAAGAAATAGCTAATTTTTTTAAGAAAGTCAAGTCCAACTTGATTGTCTTGTATGATGTGAAAGACTATGCTCTTGCAAAGCATTATGGCGTTGTAGAAATTAAGGGCAATATTGTTGTAAACTTTGAGGAAAAGCCTTCCCAGCCAAAGTCTACTTTAATTTCAACTGGCATTTATTTGTTCCAAAAAAAAACGCTGCCTTTAATACCAAAATACATTGAGCAGGGAAATAGCTCGGATAAGACAGGCAACTTTATTGAATGGCTGCATAAAAGGGATAAGGTATATTCATACACTACAGACAAAACATGGTATGATATAGGTAACTTAGAGCAATTAGAAAAAGCAGATAAGTATTATAAAAAATGAAAACAGTCCTTATAACCGGAGGCGCAGGATTTATTGGAAGCCACTTGTGCAGTTTTTTGCTGCAAAAGGGCTTTAAAATAATATGCATGGACAATTTTATAACGGGCAGCAAGCAAAATATTATTCATTTAGCTTCCAATAAAAGTCTTAAGTTAGTCGAGCATGACGTTTCAAAGCACATTGCAATTAATGATGATATTGACTATGTTCTGCATTTTGCAAGCCCCGCAAGCCCTATTGATTATCAAAAAATCCCGATACAGACATTAAAAGTGGGAAGCTTAGGCACGCATAATACTTTAGGATTAGCCTTGGCAAAAAAGGCAAAATATATGCTTGCATCCACTTCTGAAGTTTATGGTGATCCTCTTGTAAATCCGCAGCCAGAATCCTATTGGGGAAATGTAAATCCTGTGGGAATAAGAGGATGCTACGATGAAGCTAAAAGGTTTGCAGAAGCGCTTGTTATGGCTTATCATAGGATTCACAATGTGGATGTAAAAATAGTCAGAATCTTTAACACCTTCGGCCCGAAAATGAGAAAAGATGATGGCAGGGCAGTCCCTAATTTCATAAATCAATCTCTTGCAAATAAGCCTATAACAGTTTATGGAGACGGCAAGCAAACGAGAAGCTTCTGCTATGTAGACGACTTAATAGAAGGAATCTACAAATTAATGATGTCAGATGTAAATGAGCCAATTAATTTAGGAAATCCTGAAGAGCATACTATACTGGAATTTGCAGGCATAATAAAGAGTTTGGCAAAAAGCAAAAGCAAGATTATTTTTAAGGAGCTTCCTTTGGATGACCCTCATGTCAGATGCCCTGATATAAGCAAAGCAAAAAAAATTCTTGGATGGGAACCAAAAACTTCTTTGGAAAGGGGGTTAACTGAGACTATAGGGTGGTTTGCAAAACACTAAAAAATCCGCAAGGCAGATTTTTAGTGCGCCGAAACCATAGTTTTCCATTGCAAATTTTCCGCCAATCAAAGATTGGAGAAAAATTTGTGGTGGAATTTTAGCATTAAATATTATTTATCACTTTTTTAACCAAAAACATATCTTCCTTGTCTATAGCCCTAAAAATTAATAAGGAAATTCCATAAACAACAATCCCTATAAATGCGGCTAAAAAAATATTTTCAACAAATGTGATTAAATATGCCATTATAGCTGCGGCTCCAGCAGACTTAATTAAAGTCATTAAAAAATTAATTTTAAGCCCGTGCTTAAATATAAAATAAGCATACATTGAAAAAAATATGGCTTCTGTTATTATGGCTGCAATTGCTGCTCCCAAGATTCCGTAAAAAGGTATTAATATAAAATTAAGGGTTATGCTTGCAAATGCAGCAATCCCTTGGCTAAAAACCCTTGAGCCTTGCTTGTTGATGGAAGTGAGCGTAAAGCCGGAAACTACATTAACAAACCTTAAAAAAATATACCAGCATAGCACAGATAATATTATTGCAGAGCCTTTATACTGATTGCCATAAAGCAGCAAAATAATCTTATCGGATAAAACGTATATTGCCGCTGACAATGGAATTCCAAGAAGCAGCATATACTTGAATGAGCGCTCATAAGCAAATTTAAGGGATTTTTTTGAGCTTGTATAAAGCCTTGAGATTACAGGATAAATAGAATTGCCATACATCATTGGGATAAAAATAAGCGCAAGAATTATATTGGCTGCTGCTGAGTAAATGCCAACTTCTGCTGTGCTCCTGACTTTTGAAATTATAACTGCATCAATATACATAAAGATTCCCGAAAAAACCAAAGAAAGGAAAAACAAAAAAGAGCTTTTCAATAGCTTTTTTGAGAATTCATAATCAATGTAAAAATCAACTTTTGTAAATTTTTTGTAAGCTATTAAGGAAGCAAAAATTAATATTACCGTCTCGGTTACAGGGAATGCCAAAGATGCCGCAAAAAGCCCGTAATTATTTTTTATAGCGTATATTACCATTCCAACTAAAATAAGCATGCGCAGCACCTTAATTATGGCATCATAATACATTTGCTCAAAAGCCCTGAAGATAGCATAATAAACATCAGTAAATGACTGCATTATCGCAAATAGAAGCATAACATAAGCTATTATTTTTACTTCTGGGCTATATCTCATAGAATTGAGAAATATGTAGGAAGCTATAACTGTGATAAGCGAAAGCAGCACTTTTACAAATAAGGCATTAGACAAATATTTCGCAACAGATTTTTTGTCACGGCTTATTTCCCTTATTAGAAGCGTGCTTAATCCAAAGTCAGCTGTGATTGCAATTAGCAGAGAAAAGGAAATTGCAAAGCTAAAGATTCCAAAGTTATCGTTTCCAAGTTTTCTTGCAATGTATGCAAATACAAGAAGCTGGAGTATTTTTGAAATAACTTCAGAAAATGCCAAACTCATGAAGTTTGTAGTTATCCTTCTGGCAGTATTCATTTTTAATCATTTTATCATTTTATTGCCTTTTCCCAAATAACGCATTATAATAATGAAAAACAGTCTTTCCTTTGTAATGCACAATGAAAGACAAAAATTGCTTTATTACGGAAGCGGTTCCATAAGCTATAATATAAACCAAAGGAAGCAAATAAGGCTGCATAAAACTTAAATAATGATTAAGCAATTCAAAAATAACTATCAAGTGTATATGCACGACACTAAAAGGAAAGCCCCACAATTCTTTTATAATGTCATAAGCGGAATACAGCCTTTTCCCTGTTTCTGTGCTGCCTCCTTTTATGCTTATCTCTTCTTTTAATAGCGCATACTTTTTCGGCAGCATTCCATTTTTGCTTTCAAGCCTGTCAATCCCTTTTTTTACAACAGCTGTTTTTATTGATGTGAGCACGATAGGGCTTGCAAACACCGAGCATAAAAACCCAAATATTAATGCTATTTTAATCCCTGTGTTTAAAAAAATCCAATATCCCAATGAAAAAAATATAAAAGGCATGCTTATTGTATGGTAAAATTCCTCCAAAAAAGAGCCCATAAGGCTGCCTTCTTTTCTATAGCGCGCAACCTCTCCATTTACATTATCCAAAACAACAGTGAAATGGATTAAGGTTATGCCAAAAAAAACTGCCCATATTGAGCCAAAAGCAACCATTCCAGAGCCCAGCAATACAAGCAAAACCATGAGCATAGTGACTTGGTCAGCGTGTATTGATGTGCACAAAAAAAGCTTTGTCACATAAATTGATACCTTCATTGTGAATAATTCCATATACCAAGGCCTTTTTTTGCCAGAGTCTTTGTAGCATATTTTCCTTAATTCTTTGATTGGCTCCACCATTTTCAATAATTCTTGAATAGTTGTGTGTATTTAAAATTATCGTAACTGCTAAATCTCTTATTCTAAACATATATGGAACATTGAAGTGGCTGCTCCAAAATAAGGGGCGGTGGGCGGGCAGAAGAATGTTAATTGTGCTATCAAAATGGCGTGTATCTGTAAAATTTTATTATAGTAAGAAGAAAGATGCGCCATTTTGCCTGTAGCGCGGCTCTGGAGCAGCCACTTATATTGTTAACAGTTACGTTTTTTAGTAACTGCTAACAGGACTTTGTTTGATAAGAGGGGTTTTTGCGAAAGTCTAATTCGTGCTTGTGCGGAGCCATACATTCCTCTCAACCTCGCAATGCTGCGGCATTGCTCGGGTCGCTTATCACAATTCTGTGAAACTTTTCTGAATTGGCAAATTACAGCGGAGAACACAAATAATTGATCAAAATTACTTAGTTGCGCCACTATATATTCCCTAGATTATCCCCATTTCCTTCAGCTTTGTTATCAATTTGGTTACAGACTCGTCAGCAGATTCTATTTCAGTATTTAAAACTATATCAGGATTTTTTGGCTCTTCATAATTTAAAGAGCCGTGCTTGAAATGCTCAAATCCACTTTCCATTTTTTCTGATTTTTTATAATGCCCTTTCACATCCCTTTTTTTGCATGTTTCCAGAGAGCATTTTACATAAACCAAAAGCACCCTTTTCAGGATTTTTTTTGCGTACTGCCTTGATTTTTCAGTTGGAGATGCTACTGATGCTATTGTTATAGCCCCATTCTCAGAAATTATCTTGCAAATATTAGCCACCCTTTTCATATGCTCATTTCTCTCTTTTAAGGAATATCCTAAATCTGAAGATACAGCCTTTCTCAGCTCATCGCCGTCAAGAATAACTGCCTTGATATTATTTTTTCTCAGAATTTCTGCCAGCTTATTGGCTATGGTTGATTTTCCTGCTCCATGAAGCCCTGTAAACCATAAAGTCCATGCTTCTGTCATTTTCCTAAAAATTTTTTAAGCTCTTTTAAAACTTTATATGGAACATTTACTTCCCCTAAAGTGAATCTGTAATTGCCGTGATGGTCATTGCCGCCGCTTTCAAGCACTTTTTTTGATTTCGCAATTTTTTTATAAAAGCCTATTAATTTTTCATTGCTTTTTTTATCAATATTCAATTCAGGGCATCTAATATGGTAAGGATAATATGTTTCTATTCCATTCCCATTATTATCAACAAAATAATTAATGATTTTTATTGAGTCTTCTCTTCGGTAAATTCCTGGATGGGCTAAAATCGATATTCCTCCAGCGCCTTTAATGGTTTTTACAGCATCCTTAATTGAAACCCTGTCATTGGTTTTAACAAATGCTTTTTTTCCTTCACCTATCAGTTTGTCAAAAACTTCTCTTACAGATGCAAATTTGTCTGGATACTTGTTAAGCAGGTATTTTGCGATATGAGGCCTTCCAAAAGCCCCTTTAACCGTTTTTTTTACATCTTCATACGCTATTTCATAGCCAAACTCTTTTAATTTTTTAATTATTTGCTTTTTATTCTCTTCCCTTTTTGTGTTGACATGCTTTATTAGCCTAATCAATTTTTTATTATTAAAGTCTATAAACAGCCCAAGAACATCTATTTTATCATAATTAAACAGGGGGTCGTCGCAGCTTAATTCAATTCCAGGCACTACTTCTATATTTTTGCCATTTGAATATTTAATAGCGCTTTTTATCGAATCTAAAGAATCGTGGTCTGTTATTGCTATTGCTTTTAGTTTTTTTTTAATTGCAAGCTCTATTAATTCCTCTGGAGTTGGTTCACCATCAGAAGCCACAGTATGGCATTGCAAATCTATCATTTTACTTTCAATATCCCTATTAGCTCCTTTGCCAGTTGATTAAACCTTTTTGCTTCAATCATTGCTTTCTTGACAGGCTCCATTTTTACAAATTCCTTTCCATTTTTTTCCTTGAATACCTCTTTTTTTTCAAAAGAGCTGTCAACAGTGTAAGGCTGCCCAATGGCATTTCTAAAAGGGAATATTTTAATGTGCAAATGCTCTTTTTTTTCTTTCCATGTTGTGCATTTTCCATATGTTGCTATAGGCACAGATAATTCTTTTTTCTCGGAATCAGCTTTTGAATTTTCATTATCCATGAGAATTGCCGTCATAGCCCTGCATATTTTTGAAAATGCTGCCCCAAAATTTTTTCCCAAGCCATGATAGGATTCTACCTGCGAAAAGTGAGTTAAATGCAAAAGCGGCATTAATTGTATGGTAAAATCCAGTTTTGGATTGCCGCCGGTTTTTGGCGACAATGTTGCGAACCATCCGTTTTTTGCATTCCCTATCCTGTAGATTATTGTTCCATAGCCTGTATTTTTGCCAATCTCATAGCACGCTTCCTTGCATAAGTTGCAATTGCTTTTCATGCTCACACCCTCATTAAACAATTTTTCAGTTTCTTTTGGATTCATTTTAATCATCAATAACCTTTATGTATTCCTTATCTCTCCTATCATTAAGGTATGAATCAAAATATCCTATAACCATCCTATAATATTTTTCTCCAGAATCTTTAAGGACTTCTTCGACAATGCCGCTTGCTTCAATTTTTTCGTTAGGATAAGCGAGCATGCAATAGTCTCTGGAATAAAAAACAACTTTGCTTATTTGCAGGTTCTTGCAAGATATGTCTCCGGAAGCAAATTTTGAGCCTGAAATTTCATAGCAGCCTGGCCTGACAACCGAATTTTTATTATCTTTAACAACGCCATGAAATTTAGCTGTTCCAATTCTTTTATATTTTTCTTCACCCCACTTAAACCATGCTTCATCTTCATTTTCAACGGCAAATATCACAAATAAGGTTTCTTTGAAAAACCCCTCAGACTTTTTCCGGTGCATATTCCGTATGTAAATTTCTTTTTTGTGCAGCATGTGCCTGTTTCTTTTTTTGTAAAACTCTTCCCATTCCTCATAGCTCTTCCATCTCAAGTCCTTATGCCTGTTTTTTTCCAGAAATTCCATCAACTCCCAAAATTTCTTTTTTCCATAAACAACTATGTTTATGTCCGAATGGTATTGTGAATAATTCCCCATTAAAGTTGAGTAGGTTATTCCAAGCTCTTTTAGCTCCAAGCCGCTTTTTAGGAGGAAAGATGCAAGCTCAACAACTGTTTTAAGGTGTTTGTCCAAATCCTTTTCGGGCATGCTCATAAGCTCAGCAAGCCCTTCCCTCGGCAAGTAATGCCTTTCAATATTCTTTTTTGGAACGACAAAAAATAACGGGCTTTTGTCGTGCAATGGGCTCTTAAATATATATTCTGGGTAAGCCTTTGCGAAATCATCTATATACTGCTTCAGCTTGTCCTGCTCTACCCAAAGGTTAAGCCTGTTCATCTTTCTTCCTGAAATAAACCTGTAAGGCAGAAAATCGCTTGAAATTTTGTCAGTAGGTATGTACTTGGGCTTGATTAAAATCTTTTTGTCAGGATGCTGATTGCTGTAAACTTGGCAATGCAGCCCATCAATTGTTGTAATTATCGAGGATTCGTAGAAGTGCATTTTAACTTATTAATCTATCAAGGCTTTTAAATATTCCTTTTCACCTCTGTCAGTTGTGTAAGCATCAAAGTAGCCTATAACTAGCTGATAAAACTCATCATTTTTTGATTTGACTTTTTCCAGAAGCCCATATGCCTCTATTTGCTCGTTTTCCTTTGCTTGCAGGTTAAATGGCCTTGCCCAAACAACAATTTTCCTTATTGGCACATCCTCATAGCCCCCAAGCACTACACTGTCTTCCAGCTCATAATAGCCCGGCCTTACAATGGAATAATATGCATTTTTTACTTTAGCTTTTATTTTAATAGTTCCTAATGGCTCGTGCTGCGCATTCCAGTCATACCACGATTTATTTTCATTTTCAATGCAGAAAAGCGAAAAAACATTGCCATCAATAAACCCATCATCCCTTTTTCTCGACATATTTGCAACATATTCCTTTTCGGTGTAAATCTTTGATACAACTCTGTCCTTATAATATTTTGCCCATTCCCCTTCAGATTTCCATTTTAATGAAGCATTATTGCATTTTTCCATATGTTTAATGCCTTTCCATCCATTATCTATGCCGAAAATTAATATATCGATGTCAGATTTTCCCGGAGTATAATTTCCAAGCAAGGTTGAATGGCTTATTCCTAAATTTTTTGCGGAAATGCCCGCTTCAACAAGAAATTCAATCATTTTTCTTGTTGCCTTAAGATAGCTGTCAAGCTCTTCCAAAGGCACTTTCAGCAATTCCTGCAGCCCTTTTTTTGTGTCATAAAACCTTTTTACTTTTTTTTGTGGCAGCCCTAAAAACCAGTTTTTATGCTTGCTGCATTCATAAATATATTCGGGAAATTTTTTCTTTATTGCTTCCAGATTTTTTTTGACTATTTCTTTGTTATTAAATAAGTTAAACCTTGTCATGCATTTGCCAAATAAAAATCTCTTTTTTAGCCCAATCAAATTAATTAAGCTGCTCGGAATATACTTAGGCTTTGCTATAATAAATCCTTTGGGATGGCTGCTGCTATACACTTTAAATTGCATATCATCAGTGCTGTCTATTAAAGATGCTTCATGGAAATATGCCATTTTCTTGCTTAATCTTGTCTTAAGTTTTCATTATAGAACTTTTGGTGAAATATAAACCTTTGTGTGTTGGGTAAATGCTAACATATCTTATATCTTTGTCCGAGAATCAGGGTTTTTGCGAAAGTCGGTGCTTGTGCGTATAGTGGCGCAACTAAATAATGGAACAATAATTATTGCGCCACTATGCTAAAGAACACAAACTATTTCAATAAACTATTTGTGTTCTCCGCTGAAATTTGCCAATTCAGGCTCAGTAGAAATCCTTAACAAATATAAGTGGCTGCTCCAAAATAAGGGGCGGTGGGCGGGCAGAAGAATGTTAATTGTGCTATCAAAATGGCGTGTATGTGCAAAAT
>JACPMQ010000081.1 GCA_016185955.1 Candidatus Woesearchaeota archaeon
ATTTTGCACATACACGCCATTTTGATAGCACAATTAACATTCTTCTGCCCGCCCACCGCCCCTTATTTTGGAGCAGCCACTTATATTTGTTAAGGATTTCTACTGAGCCATTTCGTAGTAAAGTTTAAATATTAGTTATTTAACAATCTATAATAAATTTATAATAAGTTTAATCTTTAATAAAAGAAGGTGCATTTGATGAAAAACTTTAATTACAAAAAGTCTCAGGCTGCAATGGAGTTCTTGATGACTTATGGCTGGGCAATTCTTGTTGTTCTCGCTGCAATCGCTGCGTTGGCTTATTTTGGTGTTTTGAGTCCTGAAAAGTTCTTGCCAGAGCAGTGTATATTAGCTCCGGGAATTGCTTGCGTTCAGCACAAAGTGGATCCTACTACAACCACGCTTATAATATCAAATGGTTTCGGAAGAACAATAAAAGTTACAAACATACAAGTAGGGGCATGCAACACTAATTTTGACACAAGTATGCTTACAGGAGATGAAGCAAAATTTATCTTAACTGGGTGCAGTAATGGCATCTCTAAGGCAGCATTCAAGGGAGACGTAACTTTAACATATATGGATACTGCCTATAACATAACAAAAATCGTACAGGGCAAGCTAGTAACAAAAGTAGAATAAACATAAAATATAAAAATTTGATATGATTTTAAGAGGTGAATAAAATGAAGATGCTTAAAAAGTCTCAGGCTGCAATGGAGTTCTTGATGACTTATGGCTGGGCAATTCTTGTTGTTTTAGTATCAATAAGCGCGTTGGCTTATTTTGGTGTTTTGAGTCCTGATAAATTCCTGCCGGGAAAATGTTATTTGCCGCCGGGAATTGCATGTATTGATCATAATATAGATGCAAAGGCAAATTCAGTAACTGTAGTATTAAGAAATGGCATTGGCTTTGATGTGGATGGTGTAGTAGCTGCTGTATCAGGATGCCCGGCTTCAGTAGCCCAGACTATGCCTAACGGGGCTGACAATAAAAAGATAGTGTTAATAGGCTGTACTGGCTTGACAACTGGCTCAAGATTCAATGGCGACTTAAACGTTACCTACAGAAATATAGATACCGACTTAACAAGAACAGTAAAAGGCTCCATAAGTGGAAGGGCACAGTAAAAAAGGTTAGTTTTTTGGTTTGAATATCTTATATATTGTTTAGTGATTAGGGGAGTTAAAGCTATTTTTTTTTATTCAAGAGAAATCCGACACCGCCAGTCACAGACTGGCGGATTGCTCGCTCCCTTCGGTCGCTCGATCGGATTTCTAAGAATGCGAATATTCTGGGTACAAACTGTGCTTTCAAACCACCAGTCAGAGACTGGATGGAATATTCGCATTTAATAGTATGAAAAATTTAGCACCAAACATTGTAAGACAAAGGTTATTAATTGAAGGATTCTATAAAATTGGTGTTGATAAAAGCGTCATTGTAGACTACTTCAATACAATTACTAAAGCTCTTAATCTCAGAATGTATGGAAAACCAATTATATTTTCCCCGCGGGAGGTGAGGGCAAAGAAATAAATCAGGGTTACGACGCCTTTGTTCCTTTAATTGATTCTGGAATATCTGTTTACGTCTGGGCTAATGCTAAATTTTTATCTTTGATAATTTATACCTACAAAAGTTTTGATGAAAAAAAAAGCAGTTAAAATTACTAAAGGATTATAGAAAATACAAAAAAAAGGATCGCAATTATTCTAATAAATTGATTAATACGGTGGAATTTTCGTTTAAAACCTTTGCTGCTTCTTCTTTTTCTGGTAAGCCATTAGCAACACTATCCCCAATATAAGAACAACTGCTGCTACAACCCATCCTACTGGTGCTTTAGCTCGCGCTTGCACTGGCTGTGGTTTAACCTCTACAGGAGCAGCTATCTTTTTTGGGCAATCTTTTTCACAATTATCACTATTTTCATTGCCCTCGCAAACTCCATCTCCACAGCTTATAGTTCTTACAGTTAAAGTTGAAGCTTGATGGCTAAAGCCTTCTTTAGTCACCCATCTTACATCAAATTCATAGCTGCCTAACACAGAAGGAGCATCAAACTTATAAGTTACTGCAGGAGAAGATGATGATGCTGTAAATGCCCAGCTATGCCTGTCAAAGCCTTCTTTTTGGCTTGCCTTCATAACATGGCTTACTGCATCTTTTGTTTCCTTAGAGCCTGAAATTTCCCATGATTTAAGAGTAATTGTATTAGGAATGCTGTCTTCAATTGCAACTGCTTCTCCAACTGTAACTCCGCTTAAAGTCAATATTACCTCTACCTCAACAGATGGCTCAACTTTTGACGGCATATTTCTGTTTACACTAGCTGCAAAAACTACTGATAATGACAGTAAAAAAATAATTGGAAAAAACAATAATTTTTTCATTTTATCCTCCACCAGATAAGTAATAAGCATCTATAGCATCCAATATCTGGATTAGCGTTGGGGTTCCTTTGGCATAAAAGCTGTCAATCATGTCTAATATTGCCTGCAATTCTGCGCTTGCTGCTGCCTTGCTTCCTATTGCAAAGTAGCTTAATCCAGGTGTTTCTGCCTCATAATTAATATAATTCGCATCACTATCGCTTATTATTTTAGTGGCTAACTTATTCCATGTTCCATCTTTATATCTGTATAACACAACATCTGATGATGCCAAGCCATTTGCTGTTAGCCATGATTTTGTAACCCTGAATGCAACTTTTATGGATGTTGCATCTTCATCAGCTAAATTCTTCTTTTCTACATTAAGGTATTGGTATACTTTTGCTGCAGCAACCTTTGAAACTGGCTTGTCTTTTAAGGACTGCACTTCAAGGTTTACATTCTTAAGCTCCGATTTAACATTATTAACAGCAACACTTGTTATTGCAATAGTTGCCTTATTAATGCTCATGCTTATGGAAGAGTCTTTTGATACAACACCCCATATCTGTGATTTTGAATCTGAAATTGTAGCTGCAGGCGTGGCTGCTCCTCCTCCACCGCCACTGTCTGTAGTTGTAGTTGTTGTGGTAGTGCTTGAAGCAACATCTGTTGTAAAGTTAAATGTTCCGTTTGTAGCGCAATTGCCATTATAATCACATACAGTTAAATTGTAATAATATGATCTATCTGCAGTTAATCCTGTTAAAGCTACACTCTGGCTTTGATTAAAGTCAGTTTCCATTGCTATACTGCTCAATGAATTTATGGATGTACTATAAATCATAGTAACATTAACACTTTCATTTATACCGCTTACAGTAATTGTTGCAGTAGTTGAGGTAACTGATGAGCTTATCCTCGAGCTGTTAGGCGAATTTGGTGATGCGCTGTCTGAAACATTAAATTTCCAGAAGTATGTTTCTACATTGCTTCCTGAATCTGTAAGGGTAATTGTAAGGTTATAGTTGCCATTAAGAGCATTCAAGTTCTTGAACCTTTCAGTTTGTCCTAAGCAAATATTTCCGCTCTTAGTCATAGTTACATTAGCTATTGTTCCATTTACAGAATACACACATGTAACTACATCTCCTGAAACACTTATGTTTGGCACGAACATACTCACACTTTGATTTGCTGAATTCGGAGTTGTAACATTAACCCATGGCGCTTCGCTATTATTAACTAATGCAACTGCGCTGAAATGCGGCAAATAAATGGCTACAGTTTTATTGTCTGTATTGTTCCAGCATGGGAAGCTTCCAGCTGACAGTGCCATAGACTGTGTTGGGCTTAATCCCACTGAGCATTGAGTTACATTCACTTTAGTAGATAAGTCCTTCTCATTTGAATAATACCACAACTCCACATCTCTTCCAGGGCTATTATTAGTTGCATTCAATGGCATACTTACCTTCACAAAATAGCTGTTGTTGTCTACCAAGAATTTAGAAAAGCTGCTGCTGTTAGCAAGTATTGAATCAATCACAATTGCAGTTTCATTATTAAATATATCTGTTCCTAAAGTAGAGTCATTCATCAAGATAAATATCTCATTAGTCATATTCCAATTAGCCAGTGAGCCATTAAAGTTAATTGTCACATTAGCTTTTCTTTGAGTTCTATTTAGCTCAAGGAATAACTGCAAAGTTTGGTTAACATCCTGCATTCCTTCTAATTTATTTCCACTGCCATCAAAGAAGCTTATATTTGAAACATTATTTGAGCCTAAGTTAGTAATGAGGCTATCATTCAACCTTGTTAAATTTACAGCTCCAATTTGGATAAATGCAATCCAGCTTGTATTAGCAATATTTCCAAGTGTGTCATTAGCTGTGAACTTTATAGTATGCGTTCCAGTATGATTAACTAATCTGCTTTCTGAAATATTTCTTCCTGCAGCGCCTATTGTTGCGCTTATATTTAGGGTATATAGCACATTGTCATTATTATCAAGATAATAGCCATAAAAGCTTATAGCTTGGTCATCATCTAAGATTGAAAAGTTTAATGAAGTGTTTGTCTGCGTGAATGTCTGCTGATTTGTTGGCGACCACACTGCAAATGTAGGCCCTACATTATCAACTAAAAATGTGAAGACAGTTGTATTTGTGTTGCCTGCAGTGTCTGTTACAGTAACTGTTAATGTCCTGTTTTCAGATTGTGTTGGGCATGTTGACTCATTGAATGGGTAAACTGTAATATTTCCATTTCCTATTGTCACAGTTGATGCTGATGAATTACAGTTTGATACATAGCTGATATTAGCTACGCTTACTCCGGTTAGTGCTGATCCAGATAATGTTATTCCAACAGCAGATGTTATGTTTGTATTATTTATGGTTGAAGAATTTTTACTCCACAAAGTTGTTCCCCTTGTAAAGTTCTCTACTATTAATCTTGGGGAGCCTCCACTCTGCAAAGTGAAATTATGGAACACTACTTCTGTATTATTTCTCATGTCTCTCGCTGCTACTCTTATAAAGTGTGAGCCATTGGTTAAAGGACAATTTGTATCTGTTGATAGTGAGAAAGAACTATTCTTATTAGTATTAGAATTAGGATCATTTGGATTTCCTGAGTCTGGGACTCCTGCAAATTGCTTAAACTTAACACATCCGGTTGCAGTCTCACTTGCCTGATCAACCCCATCAATACTTACATTTATATGTGAAATTTGGTTGCCATCTATGATATACCAGCTTGCTAAGAATGTTGTGGAAGACAAGTTGCTTCCATTTGCTAAAGCAGTCCCATTAATTACTATTTTTGGCTTTGAAGTATCATTAATAAGCACAGTAAAGTTCTGGGCATATGCAGAATTGTTTACGTTTCCTAATGTATCATTCGCAATTATTCTAAAGCTTACATTTCTTCCTTCAAATTCATTTTGTCCTATAGGCACTCCAAAAGTAAAGTTCGTCCAGCTGCTATTATGCCCTGCTATGTAATTTGAAGGGCTTGTATTCAATGTCTGCCATGAGCTTGTTGATGCATTATAAAACTGGAAAGTTCCCTTCCATACCTGTGTTAAATTATCCGACCAATTTGCCACTATATATATCTTCTTTCCCTGAGCTGAGCTTCTAAAGTCTGAAGCGTTAAGCGGTAAATTATCAGCGCTATCAGTAGTAGGATCTATGGTTACGTTATGTGTAATATTATAATAAGAAAACTTAGGAGGTATTTGGTCAACTGTCATTAACACAGAAGTTATGTTTATATTTGAATTATTGCTTGCATCTTTTGCCTGCACAGTTATGTTTTTTGTTCCGTTTGATAACCCTGTAACAGTAAGCGTACAATTAACACCGTCTGTTAAGTTTCCAGAAATATCTAAGCCAGTTATATTATAAACGCTGCTGTTTGTTACATGCCCATTAGGCACACATGTCAAATTACTGCTTACACCGCTTACATAAAATGTGCCTGCACTCAATGATATGCCATTATCCCTAACTGTCACATTTATGCTGTTATTGACAGACATATTTATTCCTGTGCTGTTTATGTCTGTAACGGTAAAATTAATGACAACAAAAGTGCTTGTAGTATTAAATATTACAGCGTCAAATGGGGGAGTCTCGTGCCTTGTTCTTGTCTCATTATTAACCAAGCTTCCAAAAAACTGTATTTCTGGCGCTCCTGAATCATTGCCTAATGCTCCTTGGGAGAAATGTTTGACAAAGAGGTAAGTTCTGCCAGCTGTAAGCGAAACACCATTTAATTCTCCTTTGTCTCCTTCTAAATAACATGCGCTTGCACTTCCTGCTCCCAATATTGTATTTAGCACATTAGAATCATTATTAACTCCAAAAGCTGTTGCATTACAGGATAAAACTGCTGTACAGTTAGGGCTTGCAATTGAAGCGCCACTGCAATACAAGCGCCTATTAAAGCCAACTCCTGTTAATTCTATAACTCCGAATTTATATCTAACAAAGTCTGGTATAAATCTGCTGAAATCTCCTCCAACCATAGTTGTGTTAAAGCCATAACCTACTGCTGAAAGAACTTCCTTTTCAGGCATTGTAGTTATATTTGCATTGCTTGCATTTCCAAGCTGCCCTTCATCTATGCTCAAGCCAACAAGATAAAGTTTATTTGTCCTGCTCATGTTAAACACAAAAGTGTAGTTCTGAGCCAATGGATTAAAATAACCTGCGCTTGGAGGCGCTCCTCCTGAATCTGAATCTCCTGCAGGAACTTCTGTTCCATTGCCATAAGTTATATTTAAGCCAAGAGCTCCTGATTGCCCGAAATTAACTAATGTCAATTCCATTTGTGTTACATTTACTCCAAGAATTACAAAATCATAAGAGCCTATGCAATTTTTATTGCCTACTGTATCGTTTGCGCAAAAAACTACACTATGCGCGCCTGGCCCTCTCCACGCGCTTGAAAAGTTCAATGAAATTGTGGCATTATACCTTTCCATTACATTAACACCAGCACCTCTATCTCGGCTCATAGTTACATTATTTAATTTTCCAGTAGAATTTTCTAACTGCCCGATTGAAGTGCCTGCTGTCCATTCTGCCTGCGTTGTGTAAGAGCCATTAAGAATATACCATACTGTATGAGTACTGTTATCAGACACATTAACATAAAAGATAGGCCATGTTGTAAAGTTGCCTGAAGCAAAATTTGTAGGCTGATTTGCAGCAAGAGAAGTATTTGGAGTTATTGCAAATAATCTTGGAGGTGTTGCATCAACAAGCAAGCTTCTATTCACAGAAAAGTTAGTCCAATCCGCTAATGGGCCCCCATCTCCGCTTGTGCCATTTGCGCATGCCACGGACCAATTAAAAAGCCCGTCTTGTGCAAGAGTAAAATTAATATGGCTTAAATTTCCGCCGCTTACTCCAGAGTCATTAAAGATGCCATTAGTCGAGCTGTTAGCTTTAGTTTCTGCCAATGTGCCAGTTATATTTGTCCAAATGCTGCAATTTGTGATAAATTCCCCTGCCATACTCCAATTAACCCTAAATGTAAAATTTATATTCCTGCTGCCGTTTATTGAAAAATTTGTAGGGCTAACCGGATTAATTAGCACTGCTTCAACAAAAAATGCACTCAATACAAAAATCAAGACTAAGCAAAACAGCAGAACTGAATTTACCTTGCCATCCTTATTAAATAAAAATGATGAGCGAAACTCCTCTTTTTCCATTATTAAACTCCCCTTTGTTAATAAAATATGAAATAAATACTAAATGCTAAAATTATTTTTAGCTGCAAAGTATAATTATTGTGTTATCCTATAACATCTATTTAAATGTTTCGTTTGCCTTGATTAAAACTAGTTTTGGGCAATTTAATGAGTAATTTAATATAGGAATAGACACTAACAAAAAAGTTTAATCTGTAAAAATGCAAATAAAAAACCTGACAAGAAAAATATTTCTTGCGAAGAATGCCAAATTATGTCTCAATATTATTTCAAAATCCATAGGCTTGATGTTTTCAAAAAATCCGAAAGCTTTGGTTTTTGCTTTTAACAAGGAAAAAATAGTTCCATTGCACATGCTTTTTGTCTTTTATCCTATTGACGTCCTCTTTTTAGACAAAAATAAAATTGTTGTAGAAATAAAAAGAAATCTTATGCCCTTTAGCTTTTACAAACCAAAAAGAAAATCTAAATATGTAATAGAGCTGCCATGCAACAGCATTAAAAAAACAAAAACCAATGTTGGAGATAAAATTAAAATCATTTTTTAAGCGGCTTCTTCTTAAGAGTTAGTTTATTATATATGTATGCTGCAAAACAGCCCATCAAATAAACTAAAGCCAGATTTATTATAAAAGCAAAAGGATTAAACAAAAAATTCCCAAATTTGCTGAAATAGTTGGCTAATGGCTCGCTTCGTAAAATTTCAAAAGCAGGGTTAATGTCTCCTGTTACCATAAAAAAAGGGTAGCCATAAGCCTTATAGCAAAAAGCGAAAAAAAAGCTTGCTCCGCAAACATTTTCCTTCGCAAAGTAAGAATATGCTATAAAAATAAATAAAAAAGCTACAATTTTCTGTTTATTTGGCTTTAAAAAATCTTTGATGGCTTCTTTATTAGTAATCATTTTATTCGGCTTTGCACAAAACAAGAGTATATAAAATTATCTTTGAAAAAACAAAGTTTGTCGATTAAATTTGTTCAGTTTGGTATACAAGCCAAAGCGGTGGCTCGAAAAAAGTAACTGCTAACACCACATAAAGGGTTTTTGCGAATTCAGTGCTTGTGCGCAGCTTGTGCGCAATTTGCCAATTCAGAAACTGCTGACAATATAAGTGGCTGCTCCAGAGCCGCGCTACAGGCAAAATGGCGCATCTTTCTTCTTACTATAATAAAATTTTACAGATACGCGCCATTTTGATAACACAATTAACATTCTTCTGCCAGCCTACCGCCCCTTATTTTGAAGCAGCCACTTATATTTGTTAAGGATTTCTACTGAGCCATAAAACAACAATCTTTAAATAACAACAATTAATTCTTCTGCTTAAGGGGGCGTAGTATAAAGGAAACATTCCGTACATCCTGGCTAATATCGCTGGCTCCAGTGATTGGAGCGATGAGCTTATGCAATGAATTTAATTGGCGATACCAGCTGATCTGGGACGAAAAAAATCAATTTTTTCGCAGAAATTCAAATAAGGTTTTAGGACAACTATCTTTTGAATGTCCCAGCGTCCCCATTCCCATTTAATCTTCACCTTCCTTTTATATATTTAAACAAAGGCTTGTAGAAATTCATTAAGAATATTATAAAAAGAAGCGCTGCAAATCCAATTATAAGGTAATAGGAATACAAAACAAAAAAGTCCTTTATCTTCGCAAACAAGCCAAAATAAGAAATGCTGTAAACCAAAGCTGCAACTAAAGCCCAAACGATAATCCGATAGTTTATTTTTACTTCGCGCCTTTGCTTTTGCTTTTTTAAATTATCTTTATTTTTGGCTTTGCCTTCCCATCTTTTTTCCCTTGCAATCTTTAGGGCTTCCAGCCTCATTCTCCGGATTTTATATTTTCTGTATTTTCCTTTTATCTTGTTTTTTACCCACATTATTTGCCTAAGAAAAATGAGGATTAATATTGCTATGGCTACAAGCAAATAAAAGTAATATCTATAAAGCTTGGCATTAAGTTTTAATTTTTTCCAAAGCTCATTTTCCTTCTTAACAATTATACCAATTTTTTTAGAAAAAACTGCTCCATCGCTTTCTAAATTTATTTTAATTCCATAATTCCCTAGACTAATATCCTTTGGATTAACAAGCAAATTAACATTTCCGCTCTCGCCAGGATTTAACTCGAGTGTTTCAGGGCTTAAGCTAACCCATGAAGCTCCATCAACGCTTAATTTATAAGATGCCTCTTTTATCCCATTATTCTTTACCTTGACAAAAAAGAAATCATTGCCATAAACGGTATAGCTGTCTTTAGCGATAACTTCTGCTTTGTAGCATTCCTCTTTTGGAATCACATCAATAGCTATAAAATCAGAAGCTCTGGATTTTTTATCTTCATTTACTGCAGAAATCTCGGCTGAAAAGCTGCCAATAACGCCTTTGCCTGGATTGGCTTTTACTTCAAATATCTTTTCCTCTTCTGGCTTTAATTCAAAGGTATTGTTCTCAACATTTAACCACTCGCTTGCTCCTTTAACAGTCACATTCTGAGCAGCGCCTAAATTTTTTATAACAGCAGAATAGCTCCTGCTTTCTCCGCTGCATATAACATCTTTTTCCTTATTCATCTCAAGGCTTAAAGCATAGCAATTTTTGACATTAACATTAATGTCTTTTTTTCTTTGCACCTTTCCAAGCTCGCTTATCGCGCTTAACTTCAGACTAAAATTTCCTTCTGCATTTTTTGTATCAAGGCTAACCAGAAAAACTCC
>JACPMQ010000082.1 GCA_016185955.1 Candidatus Woesearchaeota archaeon
AACTTACCTCTCAACTTCGCAACATTTCATGTTGCTCAGGTCGCTTATCACAATTCTGTGAAACTTTTCTGAATTGGCAAATTACGCACAAGCACTTAATTCGCAAAAACCCTTTATGTTGTGTTAGGAGTTATTGTTTTATAACCAAAAATTTCTTTACCGCAAAAGCGCTGATAACTAACAATATAAAAGTAACAAAGATAGCTACTTTGAATGGCATCAAAAATCCAAGCCAGTATGCAATTGAGCTAAAAATGCCTATACCGATCAAAAATGAAAAAACTATTTTTTCGCTTTGCGAAAAGCCAAAATTGTCAAGTATCAGATAGACTGGAGTCATAACTAAAATTATAATTCCTAATATAGTAACCATTGCAGAGAAGCCAAGCAAAAAATAGAAAAAAGCTGCTATCAAGGCTGTGATTGCTGCGATAAATGCAAAATTCTCAATTTTTATCATATTTGTACACCTTTATGTTGTTTTCATTATATGCTAAAGTGTAATTTGCAAGCATATCTTTTTCAAATGCCTTTAAATTATCCAGCATTTCCTTGTCTAACAGCATAGTGTAATCCAAAAGAAAATACCATTTTGGATTGTTTGGCATCTCCTTTTTTTCATCAGCAAGATAATAAAATGCGCTAACACGCTGCGACACAGCAGCAAACCATCTCATTTTATATGCTGTTGCCTGCAAAAAACCCTCTTGATGCGGTATCCCTAAAACAGCTATTCCAGCATCAAAAGGCACATTTTTAAGAGCCCATTCTGCTGCCTTGAGCTGCTCATTGCTTAAAATTTTTAAAAAACCATCAGTAAGCTTGCCATTAACAGGATATGGGCTGTAAGTGTTCTTATTTAATATTGAAGAGGCATACTTCATGTTTACAGCAAAAACAAGATAGACAAAAACAGCAGCTATTGCATATTTAAAATATTTGCCGTAATTTTTTATCTTTACTATTGAAGCTGCATAAATTGCGCCTAACGCGGTCAAAGGAGCAAAAATGTGCATAGTTGCTGATAAGGACCTATGCAAAAAAAATGATTTTCCAATAAGGTCGCGGTGCAAAACAAGATACAAGCTAACGAGCCATGCCAATAAAAACAAGTCTCTTTCTTCCCTTCTCCAAGCTAAAATTAATATGCCCAAAAGCAGAAAGGGCAATGTCCATAAACCGTTCATTTCCTTAAATGAGAAATAAGATTTTGGAACGCTTCCTTCGTATTCTTTAGGATTTAAAGACCACTGAAAAAGCCTTGACAAGCCTAAAGGCTGAGATTTATTTTCCGCACCCCTATTAAACTGCACAAAAATATTAAATGTTTGGTATGGAAAAAGCATAAAGAGCGTTAGAAAAATTAATGCCGAAACTGATATATGCTTCCAGTTAAACGCAAATTTTTTTTGCTTTACAGCAATAAAAATATACAAAACTACTATTCCAAAAACCGAATGAAAAAAGGCAAGCGGATGTATTAATATAACTATTCCCAAAAACAAGGCCGTAAGATAGAGATAACGCGGCTTGGCTTCACTGCTATAATCCACAAGATATTTGTAAAGGCAATACAATATTATTGGGATAAAGGCATATGCAAATATCTCAGGCCATTGCCCCCACAAAAATGGCATAAAATCTCTGGGAGAAAAAATTATAAGCAAAGCGGACAAAATAGCTGGCAAAAATCCAAATAAGGAGTTAACGACAAAATAAACTGCCACTATCACAAATGTAGCCATTATAGTATTCATAAGGAATATTGGCACCACTCTTTCCTTTCCAACAGCTTCGCTTATAGCCAATGTTGCATGGAATGGGGGAGCGTACCATAAAGTATGCGGCTTGAAGTCATTGTCATTTCCATACCTTACGTCAATATAAGGAGGAAGTTTCATAAATGACTTATCATTATAAGCCATGTAATCTGCAATTTCAAAATGCGACATTGCGTCATATTCGCCGTAAGGCAGCTTTCTTTCATGATAAGGCTGCGACCAGAAATAAAGGGCATAAAGATAAACTAATATAAATGCAAATGTCTGCAAATGGGCTTTATTGAGTTTCATTGCGTAGCCATATCTTAATATAGTTTATAAATATTGCTTTGGTAAAGTTTTAATAATCTTGCTGGTTTTTTGATACAAAAGCCAAAGCGGTGGCTCGTAAAAATTCCGCTGTTGCGAACAGCGAAATTTTTATCAGCGCAGTTTACGTGGTTTCGTCATTGCGAAAATTCCGCCGCTCAAAAAAGCGGCGGAATTTTCGGAGGCATACGCCACCGCTTTGGCTCAGTTCGATTTACCTGTGTAGGTTTTTTTAAAAAATGCGCATATTAATAATCAAGTTAGGAGCGATAGGAGATGTTATTAGGACAACTTCTATGCTTCCTGCATTAAAAGAAAAATATAATGGCTGTAAAATAGACTGGGCTGCAAAAAAGGTTTCTTTCGATATTTTAAAAAATAATGCATTTATCAATAAAATATTTTTAATTGAAGATGCCAAAGAAATTAATGAATTCTATGATATGGTTATAAGCCTTGATGATGAGTATGATGCGTGCTTATTGGCTTCTAAAATAAACACAAAAAAAATTGTAGGCGCTTGCCTTAAAGACGGAAAAAGAGCCTATACTGAAGATGCGTCATTATGGTTTGATATGGGCATCATTTCAAGGTTTGGAAAGGAAAAGGCAGACAAATTAAAGGCAGAAAACAAAAAAACGTATCAGGAAATTATGCATTCCATGCTAAATTTAGAATATAAAAAACAGGAGCCAATACTGGTTTTAAGCAGGAATGAGCTGGAATTCAGTAAAAAATTTGCAAAAGAAAACAATATTAAAAAAAATGAAACAATTATCGGGATAAATACAGGAGCTGGTGGAAGATGGCAGGACAAAAAATTAAGCATAAATGAAACTGCTGAGTTGATTGATAAATTAAACAAGAATATAGTCGATGCAAAACTGCTGCTGTTTGGAGGTCCTGAAGAAAAAGAAAGAAATGAAAAAATCAAGCAATTAATAAAAACCGGGATAATTGACGCAGGCACAGATAATTCCTTAATGGAGTTTGTTTCTTTAGTGAATTTATGTGATATCTTAATAACTTCCGATAGTCTCGCTTTGCATATTGGGACAGCTTTGAAAAAGAAGATTGTGGCTTTTTTTGCGCCGACTAGTCCGAGTGAAATAGAACTATATGGTCGAGGAATAAAAATACTTCCAAAAAAAGGATGCGTTTGTTGCTATAAATCCAAATGTGATATTCCGCCAGAGTGGGATATTGATGAGATGGTGAATGCTGCCAAAAAGGTGTTAAAATGAAAACCTTTGTAATGATTCCAACATATAATGAAAAAGATAACATAAAAATCTTAATAGAAAAAATTCTGAAATTAAAAATAAAAAATTTAAATGTGGTTGTTGTTGATGACAACAGCCCGGACTTTACATGGAAAATTGTCCAAAACATAGCCAAAAAAAACAAAAATGTTCATATTTTGCTGAGAAAAAAAGACAAAGGCAGAGGCTCAGCAGGAAAAGACGGATTTATTTATTGCTTAAAACATAAGGCAGATATTGTTGTTGAAATGGATTCTGATATGTCGCATGAGCCAAAATATATTCCATTAATGATTGATGAATTAAAGAATGCTGACTTAATTATTGGCTCTAGGCAGATTAAAGGCGGCAAAGAAATTGGAAGAAGCCTTATAAGAAGGATAATAACTTACTTGGCTAATTTATATATAAGGATAGTTCTTGGACTGAAAGTCAAGGATTGCAATTCCGGCTTCAGGTGCTTCAAAAGAGAAGTGCTGGAAAAGATAAATCTTCAAAATATAAAATCAAAAGGGCCTGCCATAGTCCAAGAAATTTTGTTCAAAGCCAATATTAAAAAATTCAGGATAAAGGAAATTCCAATAACATTTATTAACAGGACAAAAGGCAAATCAAAACTGGGGTTAAGGCAGCTTGCATCAGGTTATTTTATGGTTTTAAAATTAAAAATTTTGAGTATTATGGGGAAAATTTAATGGCGCTAAATTTCACAGACAAAAGGATTGCTATTCTAACTCCTACATTCAGCTACCATAGCGGCATTGACAGGGTTGCGCAAATGCAAGCAGAGCAATTTGCAAAAAAAGGAAACAAAGTTTTAGTAGTTGCCCTAGAAGCCAAAATAAAGTCTGAAAATTACCAAGTACTTGAGCTTGGAATGCCTAAAAGCCAATTTTTGCAGCGCCTTTACAGGCTATTTTTCTTTTTTGATATTAAAAAAATTCTATATTATAAAAAACTGAAAAATTATGATGTGGTTATAAGCCATTTTTATCCGATGAATTGGATTGCCCATATTGCAAAAAAAACCTATAAAAATAAAATTAAGTATATCTACTTCAACCATGGCATTAACACTACAGGGCTTCTTAACAGCTTTATGCAAAAAATTTACATGAGGCTTTTTTCCTTCTTTACCGATATAACTTTAAGGAATGTGGATGAGGCATATTCTGTAAGCAACTATCTAAGGGAAGACCTAAAAAAAGTTTCGGGATTAGAAAGCAAAGTTATCTATAACCAAATAGATAAAAAGAGGTTCAACAAAAAAGCAAGTGGAGCAAAAATAATAAAAAAATACAATCTCCGAAATAAAAAAATTTTGCTGTATGTCGGAAGAATTGCCCCGCATAAAGGCATTCATTTATTATTAAAGTCGTTTGTAATAGTCAAAAAGCGCATAAGCAATGTGAAATTGCTTATCGTCGGGAAGCCTACATTTGACAATTATTTTAAAAAATTAAAAAAAATTTCTGATGAAGATGCGATATTTACAGGATTTGTGGATGATGATGAGCTTCCATCTTATTATGCAGCATGCGACATTTATGTGACTGCATCATTGTGGGAAGGATTTGACCTTCCAGTTGTTGAAGCGCAAGCATGCGGCAAAAAGGTTGTTGCCTTCGATATTGGCTCGCATCCTGAAGTTGTAAAAAATGGCATTCTTGTAAGGGAAAATGATGTAGATGGCTTTGCCAAAGCTATAGTGAAAATTTTGAAGCAAAATGGATGATTCAAAAAAATTAAAAAGCATCAGCAGCTACAGCAAATTATCCGCTTGCATAATTATTTTATTTTCTGCCATTGTTTTTTCATTAGCTTTTTTTTACCATATTTCAGGAGACGCATGCTGGCATGCTTCTGTTTCAAGATTCATAGCAGAAGAAAAAAAATTGCCTTTAAATGAAAATCTTGGGAGAGACGAGCCTTTTTGGGCGCCTCCTTTATTTCATTTAACCCAGGCATTAATTTACATAATTTTTGGGAATATGAATATTGCCGATATCATAATAAAATTTATATCTCCTTTATTTGCCATTTTAACAATCATCTTTTCTTATCTTTCAATAAAAAAAATTTTTGATGGGAAAATAGCCTTTTATTCATTATTATTTCTTGCATTTATCCCGTTATTCATGGATTACAGCATTTTTGGGTATGTGGAAAGCATGCTTGCTTTTTTTGTTATTGCAAGCATATATTTTGCAATAAGCAAAAAAAATGTAATGGCTTCATTGTTTTTAGGCTTAGGAATATTGACAAAATACAATGCAGTTTTCATTATGCCTGCCTTGTTGTATATTGCCTACAAAAACAGCAAAAGCAAAAAAGACGCAATAAAGAGTATGCTTATAATATTAATAATTCCTTTGATAATAGCTTCTCCTTGGCTTATAAGAAATTGGATAGTTTTAGGAAATCCTGTATGGCCATTCATTAACTTCATATTTAATGGAGTGCCTTCCAAATTCTCCGGATTCGATTTTAATAGATTTACGAGCATCAACTTGATAACATACGCTTATGCAGGATTTTTTGGAATCCCTGACGGAAATCCAAAGGCATTATTCTTTTTTGAAATTCCTTATATAAACCAGTTAATTATATTGGGCATTATAGCAACTTTAATTTTTATAAGCCCATTGATTTTTGCGTTTTTTGCCAAAAAAATAAAAAATAAGGCATTGCTGGCATTATGGATAATTCCCTATATATTTTTGTTTCTGCTTTACGTCGGAAATGTAGGCTTCAGCGTAACAAGAATAATAATGCCTGCAATTCCTGCAATAGCTGTTTTGTGGGCTTACGGATTTGGTGAAATGCTTAAACCAAAATACAAGAAATTAATTTTGGCATTTTTTATTTTAATAATATCAGCATTTATTTTCGCAGAATCCGCAAAAATAATAATTGCAGCTAACATGTGGAAATCTTATAATGATGACTTTGGATGGATTAAGGCAAACACCGCAAAAAATTCAATATTTATGGCAGGCGGACAATGTATTCCTTACAACATCGAAAGATTGAGCGTAAGCCCAAATATTGAAAATCTAAAAAAATCCGATTATGCTTTCATAAGCCAGAACTTTAAGCTTGATAAAAGAGTGGCAATAAATAACACTTTACTGACTGAAATAAAAAAAGGCAAGCTTGTTTACAAAAACAATAAGACAGGAACGGAAATTTATAGCTCAAAACACTGAAAAATCTGCCTTGCAGATTTTTCAGTGTTTTGCAGACGAAAACCTAGGCATTGGTAAAAATTTTGCCGTTAGCTAAAGGCAAAATTTTTACACGATAAACTTCCTTCCAAAAAGATATTTTTCGCTGAAAACTTTTAGTATATAGGAATCATTAGCTTTCCTGAATTTTTGGATTTCCTTTCTTTTTTTGCAAATTACAGGCGCATTAAATAAAACCCATAAAAGCGCTTTAATTCTGGCAAGGGCATTTGAAATCTTCAATGTAAAAATATCCCTTATTATTGCAAAAACCCTCATGCCAAAGACATAAGGCGCAAAAATTATTATGCTCTTCAAAGAAAGCATTTTAAAAAAATTCATTAATGAATTCCTTTCCATAAGATATGTGTTAAAGGCTTTATTTTTTTTCTGCGATGTTGCAGCGTGCATATGGTATAAAACAGCATCTTTATTAAAAATTATTTTGTTGCCGGTAAGCCTTATCCTTAAGCCTAGCTCAGCGTCTTCTGCATAGATAAAATAATCCTTATCAAATAAATAACCAAAAATATCAACAAAATCCTTTTTTACCATTCCCACTCCAAGATAAGGTATTTCCTCCAAAGTTCTCTTTTTTTTATTTTTTGAGTCGATATGCCCATTATAGAATGCTCTGGAAAGCCATGTCCCCCCGGATTTCTTTGTCTTGTCATAATAATTAATTAAAGCAGGCGCGGCCATCGCAATTTTTTTGTCTTTTTCAGCTGTTTGCAAAAGAAGGGCAATGCAGTCCTTTTCAACTATCATATCATTATTCAGAAAAAAAATATATTTGCCATTGCAATGCTTTATGGCTGAATTAATTCCAGAGTAACCTAAATTTTCCTTGTTTTCAACTAATTTAACATGCCTATGCTCTTTTTTAACAAACTGCTGGCTTCCGTCACTTGACGCATTATCCACCACAATAATTTCATAGTCCTTAAAGGATGATTTTTTTAAGGAATTTAAAATTGTTTTCAGGAGCTTTTTTCCATTGTAATTAACTATAACTACTGAAACTAAAGGATTATTCATTTTGCTTTACAACCCTTAAGGTAAAATCTATTTTAAGAATAATCTCTCCAAGCAGATAGCTGGCTAAATGCCTGAGGTTTAAAATATTCGAAAACAATTTTTTCGGCAAGGGTATTGGGGGTATCAGCCATCCTATTCTTGAAGGCATTAATCTTATTTTTTCAAGCTTAAAGCCGTAATAAGAGTCATACGTCCTTTTTTCTGTGAAAAATTTCATGCTGTCTGTATTAAAAAAATAATTGTGGTTCGGATAAAAAGCTGCTGACGAATGCCAATAAGGCACAATAATCCTCACTATTGCATTATTTTTGCATATCCTCTTAATTTCCATCATTGCCTTAAACAAGTCTTCAAGATGCTCAATAACATCCCTTGCATAAACCTCATCAAAATAATTATCTTTGAATGGCCATGGGTATTTATCCATCTCATGAACAACATCTACGCCTCCAAGTTTTGCTTTATCAAGGTTGATGTAGCCTTTTTTAATATCCTTGCCGCAGCCCAAGTTCAGCCTTTTTATGCTATCAGTTTCCATAATTTACCTTAATGCCTTAACCAATTTTATATTTTTTCCATCTTTTTGTTGACAAGCTCATATCTATTGTTAAAGCTGGGCCTTTATAATCTTCTAAAGTCATTTTCCCAACATTTTTTGAGCCTGCCAATAATGCCAGATCATACATGCTGATTCTTTTGTCTCCTGCAATGTGTATAATGCCCCTTTTCTTTTCTTTCCAAACATCATAAATGCCTTTTGCAGCATTATCTGCAAATAAATAAGTTCCAAACCTGTCAGTAAATGCTTTTGGGTATTTCCATTGCCCCTTAGGCGCAAAATTAGTCCTTATGATGCATGCATTTTCATACTGCCTCATAACTATTTCTCCGCAAAGCTTTGTCAGGGAATAGTAATTTTTTGGGGAAGGCGTATCTTCCTCAGTGTAATATTTTTCATTTTCCCCTGCAAAAACGCATGCTGTTGACATATAAACAAGATAGCAATTGTTATTTAGCTTTTTTAATGCACTAACAATATTCTGGGTTCCTTCAGCATTTACAAGCCATGCCTTTTCTTTATTTTCATCGCAGTCTCTTATGCCAACAAGGGCTGCTGCATGTATTAAGGTGTCGGGCTTATGCTCTAAAATTGTTTTGTTAACAGCATTTGCATCTGTTATATCCATCTCATTGTGAGTTGGAGAAAATGCATGAGGAAACGCCTTTTTTAATGATGCTCCTAATGCTCCGCTGCTGCCGGTTATTAAAATTTTCATTGCAGTAAAAGAAAGTTGTATCCTATTTAAAATTATCTTAAGTAAAAACGTTTATAAACCTAATGAGATTCAAATAACCAAAATAATAGATTAAAATGACAAAGTTAAGAGTTGAATTCGACAAGAAAATATGCGTAGGCAATGGCGTATGCGCAGCTATAGCTCCGCAATATTTTGAGCTTTTGGGGAAAAAAGCCAAACTGCTGAATTCCAAGCAACTTAGCCAATCAAATAAAAATAGCTGCTTTATTGAAGGGCATTGCGATGAAAACGCAGCAAAACAGCTTATAGAAGCAGCAAGAGGATGCCCTGTTAATGCCATAAGGGTTATTGACAAAGAGCAAAATAAGGATATTGTCAGCAATAAGGTTGATGGCAGCAACATAAAAGAAATTTTTGCCGAGTATGACGACTTAAAAGAGTTTGTAATTGACAATGCAGGATATTTTCTGATAAGGCTTGACAGAAAAAACCAAAACATCGAAGTGGCATTCTGCAATGAAAAAAATAAGATTATATTAAAAGTCACGGGCAAAAAGCCTGTAGACATTTATCATGCAATCTTAAGCAAAGAAAAACTAAATATTAGGATGGAGCATGCAGCCTATCTTGGAAGGGAGCTTCAAAAAGCTTATATCGCTTTAAAGAACAATCTTGAGTACATACAGGATGATGAATTGGACATAAATAAGAAAACAGGGTAAAAGAGAGATTGTCGATTAAATGAGCAAAGCCAAAGCGGTGGCTGGTATACCTCACTAAACAAATTTAATCGGCAAACTCTATAAAAGGGGCTCAGTAGAAATCCTTAACAAATATAAGTGGCTGCTCCAAAATAAGGGGCGGTGGGCGGGCAGAAGAATGTTAATTGTGCCATCAAAATGGCGTGTATGTGTAAGATATTTTTATGATAAAAAAGAATCAAGATGCGCCATTTTGCCTGTAGCGCGGCTCTGGAGCAGCCACTTTAGTCTTTGACTTTTAGGATTTCTACTGAGCCATAAAAGGCAAAAATATAAAAACAAACAAATCTTAGTCTAAATTTATGATAAACAAGATTTTTTTTATTAACCCGTATCCGCATTATGCCAGAGGCACAAATGAAGCTACAGTTTACCCTCCGTTAGGCATTGCATACCTTGCAGGAATGCTGGAAAAGCACGGTTATGAATGCAAGATAATTGATGCAAACATACTGCGCATGCATAATGATGACGTCCTTAAAATTATTGAGCAAGAAGATCCTGATGTTGTTTGCATTTCCATTAATGTTTCCACTGCAATAGCCGGAAATTCACTAGCTCGCGAGGTAAAAGAAAGATTTAATAAAAAAGTGATTATGGGGGGTGTACAAGCATCTTCTGTAACAGAAAGGACTTTAAAAAATTCATTGGCCGACGCTGTTATCATAGGAGAAAGCGAGCAAACAATCCTTGAATTGGTTAAAAATGACTGCAGTCCTAATGGAATTTTAGGGCTTGCATATTTGGAAAATGACAATGTTGTTTATACAGGAAAAAGGGCTCTTATAGAAAATCTTGATGAGCTTCCATGGCCTGCTTACCATCTCTTACCGCAATTAAAGCTCTACAAATGCAGAGCAAGAAAATTTCCAGTTGCTCCCATTTTTACCACAAGAGGATGCCCATATCAATGCATTTTCTGCAGCTCAAGCTCAAAGAAAAGCGTTTTTGGGCCGCGCTTCAGAGTCAGAAGCCCGGAAAATGTTGTTGCTGAAATAGAATATCTTGCAGAAGAGTTTGGCGTAAAGCAAGTTGACATTTTAGACGATAATTTTACTTTGGACATGAAGCGCGCTGAAAAGATATGCAATATACTAATAGAAAGAAAAAACAAGGTTTTGATTAATCTGCAAAATGGGGTTAGGGCAGACCGCTTGACAAGAGAGCTTGTCTTTAAGCTTAAAAAGGCAGGAGTCTTTAAAGCAGGCATTGGAATTGAATCCGGAGATCAGCAAATATTAAAGATTGCAAAAAAAGCGCTTGACTTAAACCAAGTAAGAAATGCAATAAAATGGTTCAGGGAAGCCGGCATAGTTGTATACGGCTTTTTTATTTTTGGGCTTCCTGGAGAAAATGAGGAGACTATGCAAAGGACAATAGATTTTGCAATTGAATCTAATCCGCATATTGCAAATTTTAATGGATGCTTGCCATTGCCCGGCACAGAGATGTATGATATTGTTGAAAAAGAAGGCAAGTTCCTTAATCCAATAATTGACGGGGTAGAAGTTGGTTACCAAGCAGGAACATACCTATACCAAATAGGAGACGTAAACCCTGCTTTAATAAACAAATATCTTAAGAAAGCTTTCCGGGAATTCTATTTCAGGCCGTCAAAAATTATTGAAATAGCAAAAATTTCGCTTTCTCCTGGAGAAATTAAATGGACATTTAAGGCAGGCTATCTTATAGTAAAAAACCTCCTGGCAAAAAAATCTGAAAATAAAGGCATATTTTCCAAATATTTTGGAGCATTGTTCAAAAAGACAAAAGTCGTGGCTTAATAATTTTTTTTTAAGCCTCTAATAAGCATCTTGAGCATCTTATAGCCATGCCTGAATGTTTTCATTTTTGAAACACCGGCAATTCTGGGCTTATAGTGTATTGGGATTTCTTCTATTTTCATGCCAAATCTTTTTGCCTTTATCAAAAGCTCAAAGTCAGGCCAGCTATCTTCTTTTAACTTTCCAAGAAAAGGCTTTATCTTAAAGGCTTTAAAGCCGCATAAAGAGTCTGTAAGCTTTTTCCCTGCAATCATAGAAACAAGCAATGCAAATATTTTATTTCCAGGAATATGCAGCAGTTTCATAGCGCCTTTTTCCATAGGATAAATTAATCTGCTTCCATTCACAAAATCAGCATTTCCGTCAAAAATAGGCTTTACAACAAGAGGGATTTCCTCTGGCTGGGTTGCCATGTCAGCATCAAGGATTATAGCAACATCTCCTTTTGCATTTTCCATTCCCTTTCTTATTGCATACCCTTTGCCATGATTTGGCTTATAGCTAACTACTTTAAGGTTCGGATTATTGCGCTTTGCATATCTTGCTATTTTTGCTGTGTCATCTTTGCTTCCGTCATCAATAACTATTACCTCATATTTCCATGGCATGCTTGGTATTCTTTTAATGCATTCTGCTATATTATCTTCTTCATTATAGCAAGGAATTAATACAGACAACGATTTTGGCTTAGCATTCATCTTCTATTCCAATAACTAATGCAATTCCATAGTTTTTAATTCTTTTATAAAGATTATGAATCATTCAGTATCTACGCAAGTAAATTAAAATAAGCCAAAGCGGTGGCTCGGCTCACGTCGGATTTTTCCACACTTTGTATGGAAAAATCCGCCCTTCGCCATGCCGCCACTGGCATTTGATGTGTAAAAATTCCGCTGTTCGCAACAGCGGAATTTTTACGGCTCCGCGCAAAGCACGAATAAGAATTCGCAAAAACCCTGCTTCTCGGACAAATCTATGTTAGCAGATACCTCTACGATAATTAAAATGATGTTTAATGGTTGATGCTCAATAATCCCATGGGCTACTAACGGATAGGGAACAATCTTAAACTAAAGACCACCAATCGTAGAACTTATGGGATTTTAGCGTATTAAAAAATACCCCTCTATGTTTGCACAGCAATATTTAAATAAACGCCCATTAGCCTAAATTTTATGAAGTTGTCTATAATAATTCCTGCATACAACGAAAAAAACAACATACTTGATGTAATCAGTAAAGTAAAAAATGCTCCTTTGGAAAATGTGGAAAAGGAAATAATAGTAGTGGATGATGCCTCTAAAGATGGAACTATAAACATATTAAAAAAAATCAATGACATTTCTATCAAGATGCTTTTTCATCACGAAAATCAAGGCAAAGGAGGAGCAATAAGAACAGGATTAAAGCATGCTACTGGAGAAATAATTTTGATACAGGATGCTGATCTTGAATATAACCCCGCTGAATACAAGAAACTGCTTAATCCAATATTAAAAGGTAAAGCTAAAGTCGTATATGGCTCACGATTAGATGCAATCAAAAAAAATCTTAAAAACATGTATAAGCTCCATTATTTTGGAAACCGCTTTCTGACTTTTATCACAAACATGCTTTACGGAGCAAAGATAACCGATATGGAAACCGGCTACAAAGTGTTCAGCAAAGAAGTCCTAAAAAAAATTAATTTAAGGGCAAAGCGATTTGATTTTGAGCCGGAAATAACTGCAAAAATACTTAAAAACGGCTATCAAATAAAAGAAGTGCAAATCAGCTTTGCAGGCAGAAAGTTCAGTGAAGGCAAAAAAATAACGTGGAGAGATGGCATAAAGGCGCTTTATTATTTGGTTAAGTACAGGCTTATGGATTGATAAAATGCAAAAACCCGATATCACGATGTTTTTTCCTGCGTATAATGAAGAGGAAAATATCAAAAAGATAATAGCTTCGGCATTAAAAGTGCTGAAACATGCTGCAAATAAATATGAAGTGCTTGTTGTGGTTTATGAAGGCTCAACTGACAAAACAATTGAAATTGTTAAAGAATTTGAAAAGAAAAACAAGAATGTCAAGCTTTTAGTGCAGCCTAAAGGCAAAAAAGGCATTGGCTATGCAAAAATAATGGGCTTCAAAAATGCAAAATACCCTCATATTTTTTATGCGGACTCTGACAACCAGTTTAATCTGGAAGAATTCAAAAAATTTTTGCCATACATTGGCAAATATGACCTAATTGCAGGCTATAGAATCAAAAGGCACGACCCTAAAACAAGGATTATCATATCAAATATCTACAATATGATGATGCGCATGCTTATGGGAGTAAAAGAGCGCGACCTTGACTGCGCATTCAGATTAGTGAGCAAAAATGTTATAAACAGCATAAACTTAAAATGCCATACAGGGGTTGCAACAACTGAAATATTGGCTAAAGCAAGAAAAAATGGCTTCAAAATCAAAGAAATTGGCGTGAATCATTATCCAAGAATTTATGGCAAGCCTGTTTTTGAGTGGGAGATAGGATTAAATTTGCCAAAGCCTAAGGTTGTCTTGGACATATTAAAAGAAACAATAAAGTTATGGATTGACATTTACATGAGGTAAAGATGGCAGCTATAATCTGGCACATAAAAAATTTTTTTTCGCTTTTATGGAACGTGCATATATTGCATAGATGCCCAAAGTGCGGCAAAAAAACAATAGAGACGCATTATCCGGAAGAGCTTATCCAAAAATCCAAATGCATTGACAAAAAATGCGGCTGGGGATGGGCTAAATGAGCCTATTTCAAAAAATCATAAAGCCATTGCTTTTAACAAAAGCCAGAAAAATAAATGAAGCATGCGGCAAATATGTTAAAGGCAAAGTCATTGATATTGGCGCTGGCAGATGCTACATAGCAAAAGAGCTTAAGGAAAAAAACAATGTTAAAGTAACGTGCATAGACATTGATGATTTAAATTTAACAGAGCTTAAATTAATAAAATATGGCGGCAAAAATATTCCGTTTAAGGACAATGAGTTTGACACGGCATTGCTTGCCTATGTCCTGCATCACTGCGAAAACCAACTTCAAGTGCTAAAGGAAGCAAAAAGGGTGTGCAAAGGCAACATTATAATTTTTGAAGACGCAAAAATATCATTCATAACAAAGACAATGGATTTTATTTTTAATGCACTGCATAATGTTAAAGCCCCATTGCTTTTCCGCAATGAAGAGGAATGGATAGAAATTTTTAATAATCTTGGATTAAAAACCATAACAATAAGAAGGCACGTTGAAAAAGAGTGGTTTTACCCATTTGTCGAGCATACAATGTTTGTGGTAAAAAAATAAGAATAAAAATAAGAATAAAAATAAGAAACAAAGTGACGCAATATGGCAATGAAAGATGCTTATGAGTCAATGTTTGGCGCAGAAACAACTGAGGAAGAAAAATTTATGCCAAATATACTTCCTCTTGCATTAAACAAGCCTTTTATAAAATCAGTAATGGAAACTGCAAAAAAGGAAAATAAGTGGGTTCTTGCTTTTGTTATCGGCACAAAGCCATGTTTCTATAAATTCTACGGCAGCATAGTGGCAGCATCCAAATCAAAAGTCCCTTTTTTTATAATAAACTCAAACCAGCATTATGATGATGTTTTAAGCCACGGGATTAAGGAATTTAATTTTATGGATAAGATTGCCTTTAACCTTTCTATCAGGGGGGATTTAGCGCAAAAATCCGCAGAGCTTATGATAAAAGTGTCATGGCTTGCAAAATATCTCAAGAAAAATTGGCCCGATGTTACTGTGATTCCTGTAGTTCTTGGAGACACAATAATGACAAGCATTGTGCCTGCTGCATGGATGTTCTCAAGAAATGAAAAAGCCATTCAAAATGAGGCAGGCTTAAGAAGCATGACTCCTGAAGTAATGAAAAGATACAATAAGGTTGATATTGAAACTTTTATTGACCAGCAGTTTTATGGCAAGTGGGTGCTTATGAGGAATGAGCCTTTCCCTGAGCAATGGGACACTTACACATCTGCTGCAGCTTCCCAATATCTTTTTGCTCCTGTTGAGCTTAACAAAGAGCATCTTTTAAGGGAAGGCTACCCGGAAAACACCATATGGACTATAGGAGGCGCTGTTGTTGATGCCCTTGAGCTTAAAAGAAAAATCAAGTCGGAAAAAAGCATATTTAATATTTATCCCCAGCTTGAAAATGGGCAGTGGATTAGGGTTGATATACATAGAAGGGAAAACTTAACTCCAAGAAGATTTAAGTCAATAATAGCTGCATTAAAGGAGCTTGTGAAAAAAGGGCATAAGATAAATTTCATAGAAATGAGCGCTACAAGAACTGCTCTTGACTTTTACAGGTTAAGGAAAGAAATTGAAATGCTCGGGAAAAACAAAAATTTTTTGCATACAAGCGTATGGCCCGAATACGGGCATGTAATTGAGTTTTTTGAATCTGACAAGTGCATTGCAGCCTTAACAGATTCTGGCGGTGTTCAGGAAGAGCTTAACCTCATTGGAAAAAGCTGCATGACATGCAGGCTCACAACAGACAGGCCTGAGACAGTGTTTGATGCAAGAAGCAACATTATAGTTCCACCCGCAAGCAAAGACATTATAGTTGATATGGTAATGCACATTGTAAGCAACGATAAGCTAAGAAAAAACATGGAATCTGCAAAACCGCTTTATGGAAAAGATGTGGGCAAAAAATTTATTTCTATAGTATCAGGGCTTATCAAAAAAAATGACAAGCCATTCAAATGGGCTCATGACACTTTAAACCTTTGGAGAGATGATGAAAAAGGAGTGGATTATTAAACTAAATGGCATGATGAGAAATTATGGCTATATTATAGCCTTATTCGCTATAACTTTAGTTTTCTTTTCGCAAATGCTTTCTTCCTCGAAAATTCTTAGCAATATACATTACGTTAACGACATGACTTTTGAATCTGAAAATATGCTTAAGCATCTAAAAGAGCGTTCATTTCCATTGTGGACTCCTTACTTCTACAGCGGGCAGCCATTGATGGCTATTCCGGAATATTACCTCTTTGACCTTAATTTTTTGTATATCCTGATTTTCAGGAACATATTTCTTGCAATGAACCTTTCTCTTGTAAGCTATTTCTTCCTTGCGGGCTTGGGAATGTATCTTTTAGTGCATGAGATAACAAAAAAAAGGAATGCAGCTTTCATTTCAGCCTTAATTTTCATGTTTAATGGGTTTATGCACAATTTTATACTTAGGGGGCATCTAAACATTTTGGAAAGCTATGCCTTAATTCCCTTTGTATTTCTTTTTGTTCATAAAGCGCTCCATGCGGAAAAATGGCTAATGAATTCAGTAATAGCCTCTTTGTTCTTCTCAATGATGATTTACAATGGTGGTATGATATTTTTTCTTTACACGGGACTAATAATAGCTTTTTACATAATATGGAGCCTTATTGGAAGCAATGTTAAAAAAAGATTCTTTAGGGCAGCATTAGTTTCCTTGAGCATAATAATTCTGCTTTTTGGGCTTTCAGCATTAAAACTGCTTCCAGTCCTTGAATTTACAAAAATATCGAGCAGGGGATTGCAAGTAAATTATAACGAATATCTTGGCAATCCGATATCTCCTAGCAATTTTTTAACAGACTTGATTAAAATGTCCAAAAATTCGGGCTTTTCAGCGGCAATAGGATTTACTTCTTCATTTCTTTTATTGTTTGGCTTATGGTCATTCAGAAAAAAAATAGTATTATTCTCAATTTTGCTTATTGTTCTTTCTATACTTCTTGCAACAGGAACGTTTGCCGCAAAATTTTTTTACCAGTTGCCAGGATTCGGGCAAATGCGGCATATTGAGCGCTCATTAGCCATCTTCATTTTTTCATCTTCTATAATTGCCGCATTTGGCTTTAATAACTTAACAGCATTATTAACAGCATTAACATCCAAATATGCAAAAAACATTAAAGAGTGGATTATATTAATAATCATACTTTCTTTTTTAGTTGCAGAATCAATAGTGTTGCAGCAATTTCCTGAATCTATTGAAATCAAAAAGCCCAATGATATTCCTATCCTTAATGAAATAAGCAAAGATAAAAGCTATTTTAGAATTGCAACTTACGGGTTATCAACTCCAATAGGCGCTTCCGGCTATAATTATTATTCTCAGTTGGGAATGCCTGAGATTAAAGGCGGTGGGGGTATATGGATGAATGATTATGTGCAATACCTTCTTATTGCTCAGGAAAATCCCTCGAAGATGTTTGGCATGCTTAGCGGCAAATACATAGTTTCAGACAAGAGCATCAATGATAACGGGCTTGTGCTCAAAAATAATACATTTGAAGACTGCAAAAAATGCCTTATATGGGAAGCTTACGGGCCCTATCTTTATGAAAATAAGTATTCAATCCCAAGAGCATTTCTTGTAAATAATAGTGTATTAGCAGTAGGCAACATTAATGATAAAGCCGCTGTTTTTTTTGACATGGCAAATTCAGACTTAAATCCCTTCTCAACTGTTTTAGTCAGCGGAAAAGAGCATATTGGGGATTATAGCGATGAAGAGCTATTAAGATTTAATGCAATAATGCTGCTTAGAGGCTCTGTTACTGAAGAAGATATTCCCAAGCTTCAGAAATACGCAAATAATAGCGGAAAAATAATTCCGGATATACTAAAAGGAGAGGATGCAGTTTACCAGTATGCAATCTCGAATGCATTTAAGCCTAATCCTTTGTATAAGATTTTAGAAATGAAAGATATTTCACTGAATGAGTATTCAGTTATGGTTAATAATGAAACAGGATGGCTTGTTGTCAGCGAAAGGTTTGCGCATTTTCCAGGATGGAAAGCTGAAATAAATGGAAAAGAGCTGCAGATGTATAAGGCAAACAGCGTCATAACAGCAGTTTATTTGAATTCCGCAAATGGACAATTAAAGTTCAAGTACAAGCCAGATTCATTTAAGTTCGGAAGCATCATAACAATAATAACAATATTAATATTGATTGGATATTTTATATATCAGTTCCTACACAAGGGGTTGGTGCGAAATTCAGTGCTTGTGCGTCCTTTGCCAATTCAGAAAACTCCGTAGGATTGTGATAAACGACCTGAGCAATGCCGCAGCATTGCGAGGTTGAGAGGTAAGTTAAGGCTCCGCACAAGCACGAATTAGAATTTCGCACCAATCCCCCCACACAATTAAAATGGCAAAAATAGAATTTGACAAAATAATGCTCTTGGTTTTTTTTGCTTTAATGCTTTTTTTAGCGGGAATACCATTCGAGCATAAAATAAGGCATGATTTTCCTTTTGGGTATGGCGCATCTGACTCGTTTCAGCATCAGATAAGGGCGGAAGCAATTAAGGATATGGGCAACTTTAAGTATGAAGCTCCGTACATTTCAAAGGGCATCAGCAATAGTGTTGGAAGATATCCGCCGTTAATATACCATCTCGCAGTTATATTTTCTTACGCGTCAGGAATTGAAACTTACGACTCAATTTATTTTATAGTTTTATTTTTTGTAATAATTGCTGCTCTTGTTATGTTTATTATAGTAGGCAACTTCAGCAAAACTGTTGCTTTGATTTCTCTTCCAATTTCCATATTAATTTTTTCTAAGCCAATTACCGCAGGAATCTTATGGGGGCACTGGCCTTCTCTTTTGTCACAGTCATTTTTAATATTATTTTTCTGGAGCGTTATGAGGATGGAGATTAAAAATTCATTTTTATTATTTGCAATTTCACTTTCTGCGGTAGCCTTGACACACACATCAGAAATGTTTTTTGCTTTTCTTTTCCTGTTTCTTTTTTTTGGCGTAAAGCTTTTTGCAAAAAGATTCAGCAAAGGTGAGTTTAAGAATCTTTTATTATCTTTAGCTGTATTTTTTGCAATATCATTTTATTACCTTATAATTTTCCAAAATACTTGGGCATCTGGAGATTCTTATTCTTTTGCTATTGAGCCTGTATGGAAAGGCAATCCTGGATTTTATATAGCAGGCTTTGGCTTGCTGTTAATACCAATAATAGCTGGAATTTTATTTTCTTTTTCGAAATTAAAAGAGGCACATGCATGCCTAATTCTTGCTTTTGCTATGCTGCTTAGCGGCTTTCTTAACTACATTGGTTTTGGCTTAAGGTCATTCCAAATAAGGTTTTTCTGGCCAATTTATCTTTCCGTATTTTTTGGATTTGGAATTTATGCCTTATTCAAGCTTGTTATAAGAAAATGGAATTTGATTTATACGCTTATATTTTTTATTATTTCCGCAATATTTCTTATTGGAATAATAAAGCTGCCGATATTAAAGCAAACAGAAATCATGGCAATTCCGTCAATACCTTACTTTAATATGGATGCAAACCAGGGAATAATGAACCCTTATCACTGGGAAGCACTTAATTGGATAAGCCGCAATACAAATGAAAATTCAGCAATATACTTTTTTTACGGCGATATATACAGCCAAGATGCCTTGCTAAGAAACACAAAAAGAGTCCACTCTCAAATTGATCCGGAGGACTTTATAAAATCCTTGGAGGAAAGAAAAATAAAAAAAACCTATGTAAGCGAGTTCCCAGGCGACACAGGCGGAGTTATAACTTACAGGGTTTCATTTTTCAAGTTTGAGGATGCAACAAAAAATTTAGCTGCGAATTTCCATTTTGGAGCTAAAAACATATGCAATTTTGACTACTTTGTTTTTGACAAAATCACGCAGCAAAAAGCTTTATCGCAATATAATCTGCTTATTGCCCAGCAGTTAGCTTTAAAAAACGCTACTAAAGTTTTTGAAAATCCAGTTGTATTTATATTAAAGAATTCGAATAAAGGAGGCAATTGCATTGAAGAAAGAAGCTTTTGAGACGCTGAAAAAGGAATTAACTTACTTTGTTACGCTATTCCTGCTTGTTTTTGTTATATTCAAGATTGCATTTTTTAAGGAAAGCCTTGTTGTATTGCTTAGAATTGTTTTTTCATTATTCTGGCTTTTCGCCCTTCCAGGCTATTTTATTATGTTTTACTGGAATGAAAAGCTTAATTTCACAGAAAGATTTGTAATCGGCATTGTTTTATCAGCAGCGGTAATAGGAATATTCAGCTATTACATAGCTTTGATGGGATTAAACATAAAGTATCATTTAATCCTGCTGCCCTTAATGCTGATTTTTTTTGGATTGGCAATTGGTTGGAGAAAATAAAAAGGGTAAATTTATAAATGTGGAATCATTGCTTTAAGTCATAGGGTCAGTACTTAGCTAACGGTGCTTATGCATTGAGGAAAGTCCACCCGCCTAGGCTTTGCCTATAGGCTTTGCCTAATATGCGGATAGCTAATATGCACTTGCGGAAGCAAGATTCGGAGACGGATGGCAACCACACAGAAACGAGACCTCCATAAAATAGGATGATGCTTGCGAAGTTTTTGGCGACAAAAACAAGCGCTTTTAAAGCTGCTAAGTTATATTAGCATAACCAGCTGACATTTTTTATGGGAAGGATGAAACGGTGAGCCCTGCATGGTGCAAGTCTAAAAGCTATGGCTTTAACGACGCTTAGTTAAATGCTAAGACAAGCGATGGCAACATTGTTGCTGAATGCTTGACAAAAGGTGGCTTATTCTGGCCCTATATTTTTAATAAATAGAGTAAAAACAGAAAAACAAAACAAATTAAAATGGCGCAAGACAAAATTATGATGCCCTCTGGCATGGGCGGCTTAATGCGTTATTTTGATGAATATAAGAGCAAGATAAGAATAAAGCCGGGGCATATTATTATAATGTGCGTAGTTGTTATTGTAATTATGAGCTTTCTTTATATCTATGGCAACGGGATTTTTAATATATAAAATGAAATTTCCGCCGCTTTTTGAGCGGGAAATTTCGTAATGGCAACCAATAGAATTTAAAAAGATTTTTTGGAGTGAGCAACATGATACCTGGAATGAATCCTAGGGAAATGCAGAAAGCGATGAAAAGGCTTGGCATAAGGCAGGAAGAAATAGACGCAACTGAGGTCATTATAAAAGCTGCTGACAAGCAAATAATAATCAAAAATCCCCAAGTAAGCAAAGTAAATATGATGGGACAGGAAACTTTCCAGATTATAGGGCAAACTGAAGAAATGCCTCTTACTTCTGAGTTGGAAATAAGCAAAGATGACATTGATATGGTGATGCAGCAAACTGGAGTTACAGAAGAAAAAGCTAAAGAAGCAATTGAAAAAAACTCCGGGGATTTGGCAAAAGCCATTATTGAGCTTAAAGAGCAATAGGGGTTGGTGCGAAATTCAGTGCTTGTGCGAAATTTGCCAATTCAGAAAACTCTGCAAGATTGTGATAAACGACCTGAGCAACATGAAATGTTGCGAAGTTGAGAGGTAATTTAAGGCTCCGCACAAGCACGAATTAGAATTTCACACCAACCCCAGAGCAATAAAAACCTTTATAAAAGATTTTAGTTTCCTGCAGCAGATGACAGCACCAAATAAAAGGTCTAGAAGACTGCGAAGATTGCAAGTTAGAGTGCCTGGAGGAAGGACTGCATTGCATTACAAGCAAAGAAAACCGGGCAAAGCCAAATGCGGCAGATGTAATTCATTGCTTAAAGGTGTGTTAAGGGAAACTTCATCAAAAATGAGCAAGCTGCCTAAAACCAGGAAAAGGCCGGAAAGGCCCTATGGCGGCAATTTGTGCAGCAAATGCACGAGACAGGAAATTGTCAATAAAGCAAGGCAGTACGCAGTATAGTGCAAGCAAAATTACAGCATAAATAACAAAGAAAACACTTGGATGATTGGCGACGTCATCTATAATAAAAAATAAAAACTAATAAAAAAGTGTTTGGAGGAAAAAATGATTGAGATAGGAAGATTATGCATAAAAACAGCCGGAAGGGATGCTGGCTTAAAATGTGTTATTGCAGATATTCTGGATAAAAAGTATGTTTTAGTTGACGGACAGACTAGGAGAAGAAAATGTAATATTCTCCATTTAGAGCCTCTAAAGGAAGTAATAAAGATACCAAAGAATGCTAGCCATGAAGCTGTTGTTAATGCGCTTGATGAGATGGAAATTAAAGTAACTCAAACAAAACCGAAGCAAAAAACTGAAAGGTCAAAGAAAAAAAGAAAGACCTCTGAGCAGTTAATGGCCCAGAAAGAAGAAAAAAGAAAGTTGATGGGCGTATTTAAGGTTAAGGCAAAGAAAGAAGAAAAGGCCAAAGCGGGGCTTGAAGAAAAAGCCGGATTAGCCAAGGAGAAAAAAGAATAAATGAGGCATTAATTTTATTTTTGCAGCAGCTTGCTTATATGCCTATTTTTTTCTATCTTGTAAATCATTGCTGCGCTCCAAAAACTCTTTGATATTAATGCCAACAAGAGATATGTTAAAATTGCTATAGCAAGCATAAAATCCGCTAATGGGTTTTTTAACATCAGGCTTTGCAAGTACCCTGCTGAGATTAAGATTAGCAATACAATTGGCAAAAAGGTGTCCGAATAAACAATTCCTTGTACAGGATATATGCCTGCAATCTTCGAAAATATGTTAGCTTCAGACCATGAGGCTTCCTTTAAATTCTTTAATAGCTTTTTATAAAATTCCTCATTTCCGGCTTTTAGCAGCGGCCTGAGCAATAAATCCTGCATTGCATTTTCTAATATAAAGGCAAATGCAAATAAAAATCCGGCAATAAGAAAATAATAACTACCATACAGCCTGAAAAGCCCTGCGCCAATGCCAATGCCGATAAAGTATGTAAATGAATAATGGCTTATTCTGTCATAGTAAACTCCTTCGATGCTTGTTTTGTTGAGCAGCCTTGCAACTTCCCCATCACACATGTCAAGTATCTTAAACAGGATAAAAAATAATATGCCGGCAATAAGTGTTAAGTACGTTCCGATAAACAAAAAAAAGAATCCTATAAGAGGAATAAAAAGGCTTGCTATCGTGATTGCATTCGGCGATATATCAAATTTTATAAAAAGCCATGTCAGCGGGCTTGAAAGATGCCTGTAAACATAATATCCAGAAATATTCTTTTTAATGTCTTGTATCTGCCTGGATTTTATTTCCCTGTAAGTAAGCTTTATTTTTGCCATTTATTGGCATCTATATGGTTTTTATTTAAATTTTTTCTTTGGAAAGGTTTAAATAGCAATCACTTATCCTTTGCATGAAAATGTATTATGAAATAGAGCTTAAAGATCGTGTAAGAGTGCCTCCCAGCCTTTTTAATCTTGAAGTTGAAGATGCCGTTATAAAGAGCATAAAAAAGAAATATGAAGGCTACATATCCAAAGATATTGGCATAGTTATTGATGTTGCATCCTTAAAAGAAATAGGGGATGGAGTTATAATCCCAGGAGATGGCTCTTCTTACTACCAAGCTACATTTGAGGTTTTAGCCTTTAAGCCTGAGCTGCAGGAAGTGGTTTTAGGAAGAATAAGGGATATAGTTGACTTTGGAGCCTTTATAACTTTAGGGCCTATAGACGGCATGATACATGTATCACAGGCAATGGATGATTTTGTCAGCTTTACAAAGGATAAAACCTTAATAGGCAAAGAGAGCAAAAAAACATTAAAAATCAATGATATATGCAGAGCCAGAATAATAGCGGTTTCATTTAAGGATCCTCTAAATCCAAAAATAGGGCTTACCATGCGCCAACAAGGTCTAGGAAGGTTAGATTGGGTGGAAGAAGAGCCAGCAGTCAAAAAAGAAAAGGAGCATAAAAAGGAAAGGGGAAAAGAAAAAATTAAAAGAAAAAATGAAAAAGAAAGTATGTAAGAAATGCAAGCTCTTTGTTGAAGGCAACATATGTCCTTTATGCAAAGGCAACCAATTTTCCTTAAATTGGCATGGAAGGCTTTACATATTAGATCCCGCAAAGTCTATAATTGCTGAGAAAATAGATATGAAAGTAAAAGGAGAGTATGCAATAAAATTCAGGTGATTTTCTGATGGAGCTAAAAGTCATAAGCACAAAAAAAGAGCCTATGCTTTCACGCACAAAAGTGGAAGCTGAAATCAAGTTTGAGAAGGCAATCCCTCCGAGGGATGAAATAAAAAACAGCATGGCAAAAGCCTTAAACATAGATGAAAAATTGCTGGTTGTAAAGGGCATTTATAATTTATACGGGCTGAAAAAGGCAAGGAATATCACTTATGCTTACGAAAATGAGGAATCCTTAAAGAGAATAGAAACGGAAAAGAAGAAAAAAGATGGCAAAGGAAAAAAAGAAAGAAAGAAAGCAGATGCAGATAAGCAGCCTGTATAGCATCTCTGGAAATAAGGCAGATAGAAAAAACAGGTTCTGCTCTAAATGCGGTCCGGGCTATTTTCTAGCAAAACATAAAGATAGGCTTACCTGCGGCCATTGCGGTTATTCTGAATTTATAGGCACGGACACTAATTCTCGTACGGAAATCAAAGTCCGCTAGTATATTCCAAAAAAAGTAACTGCTAACACCCCATAAAGGGTTTTTGCGAAAGTCGGTGCTTGTGCGCAATTGCCAATTCAGAAAACTCTGCAAGATTGTGATAAGCGACCTGAGCAACATGAAATGTTGCGAAGTTGAGAGGAGTATAAGGCTCCGCACAAGCACTAAATTAAACTTTCGCAAAAACCCCGCTTATCGGACAAAGTACTGTTAGAAGTCACCAAAAAATTAAGAATTTTCGCAACGACGTACTAGGAATCATCGGAATGATAATAGGAAGTGTAAGGCTCGTAAGCCGCACTGGTAAAAAATCCACCGTTCAGATAGCGGAGAACACAAATAATTTATTGAAGTATAAGAGAGGAATTTAATATCCATAATAATTGTTAAATACAAATATTCCATCAGTTTTTAACTGATGGTATAAGTGCGCCGTCAAACTGCAGGAATATTTGTATTCTTAGAAATCCGGCCGAGCGACCGAAGGGAGCGAGCAATCCGCCAGTCTATGACTGGCGGTGTCGGATTTCTCTTGAATTCCTCTAAATATAGGAACGGAACATCTATTACGATTATTGACTTCCGTTCCT
>JACPMQ010000010.1 GCA_016185955.1 Candidatus Woesearchaeota archaeon
GTTCCAATCATCTTTAAATACTCCCTAATTTTTCTTGCTGCTATGCAAATAAATCTCATAACAAGCAACTTGAGCAAAGTAAGGGAATTCAAAGAAATTCTTAAAGGCAAAGTAAAAATAAACCACATCCAGATGGAGTATAAGGAGTTAAGAAGCGATAATCCTCTGGAAATTGCAAAGGAAGCTGCAAAAAGGCTTGCAGAAGAATTGCAAAAAGCAGTTGTTGTTGAAGACTCTGGAATGTTTATTAAGGCATTAAACGATTTTCCAGGAACTTGCTCTTCTTACATTCATAAAAGGATTGGCTTGCAGGGAATTCTAAAATTAATGGGAAAAATTGATGACAGGACAGCTTACTACAAATCAGCAGTTGCGTATTGTGAGCCTGGAAAAGAGCCAATAGGGTTTTTAGGAGAAGAAAAAGGCTACGTTGCAGAAAAAATTAGAGGAAATTATGGCTTTGGGCATGATCCTATTTTCATTCCAGAAGGAAGCAGCAAAGCATATGGAGAAATAAAAGACTGCGAGAGATTAAAAAAATTCAGAAGAATTGCTGTTGAAAAATTAATGGAATACCTCTAACAGTAACTGCTAACACCTCTTATTCTAAATATATATAGAACATTAAAGTGGCTGCTCCAAAATAAGGGGCGGTAGGCAAGCAGAAGAATGTTAAGTGTGTTATCAAAATGGCGTGTATGTGCAAAAAGTTTTTGCTGTAATAACAATCAAGATGCGCCATTTTGCAAGATGCGCCATTTTGCCTATAGTGCGGCTCTGGAGCAGCCACTTATATTGTTAGCAGTTACCTCTAACGAAAAAATTTATAAGCAAAATAGTTATTGACAATGAACTGATACAAAAAATCAAAGAATAAAAAATGAAATTAAGAAAAGCAGTAAAAAAGGATGCCAAAGGAATAGCAAATGTTCTTGTGCAGAGCTACAATATTAAAGGCTTAAAAGAGGGCATTGAAGTTTTTAAAAATGAAATTAAAAAAAATCACAATTATATTGTAGCTGAAGAAAATAAACAGATTATAGGAATTGTTACATGGATTGCGCATGGGCTTCCAAAGCATCAGCTTTGCGAGCTTGACAGGATTGCTGTTTTGCCTAAATATAGGGGCAAAGGAGTTGCAGAAAAGCTGTTTAATGCTTTATTAAAGGATGCAAAAGAGTTTTACAAAAAAAATAATTCCAAACTAAGGAAGCTTTATCTTCTGACGCATGCTGACAATTTAAGAGCGCATAAGTTCTATGAAAAAATTGGATTTAGGCATGAAACCTCATTAAAGGAGCATTATTACAAAGGAAAGGACGAGTTTGTGTATAGTATGTTTTTTGGTTAGCATGTCTTTTAATACAAAAATTCCACCGCTCTAAAGAGCATTGAAAATTTGGCATTACCCAGCTTCAATCCTTAGAATCTGCTCAATCTCTTTTTTGCTTACTGCGCATCCGTTAAGCTTTACTCCCCAAAGCACGCTTTCAAGCAAAGTTTTTCTTGAATTTGGAACATTTGCAAGGTACTTGTCCAATAATCCCTTTTCATAAGCTACTGTAACAAGCTCAGCAGACCTTATTACGCTTATATTTTTTGTAATTTTTCTGAATTCTTTTATATTGCTGCTGTTTTCTTTTATATCTGTGTGCAGTGTATGCCTGAGTATATGCAGCAATTTCCTTGGATTTTCAATTAAAAGCCTTGCTGTTCTCTCATCAACTACAAAAGCATCCGCATTTTTTTCTATGCAAAGCGCAATTGCTGACATTTCTGCCTCATGCATTATACCCATATTATGGCCAAATGCCATAAAGCAGTTGTTTGCTATTCCAAGAAGCCTTGAAGTTTCGCTTCTTATATTATCATTATCCATTACTTCAAGAGTTTTGTTTTCTATGTAATGGAGCGTTTGCAATGCCTCAAACTTGAATCTTTTTGTTTTGTTGAGCGGATTATCAACTAATTCCCTTTTTACATTAGGGGTTATATAAAAATTTGCATTGCTTATATTTTTCAAAGGCTCAAGAATCCATAAGAGATTATTCATAGTTAAGCTGATTACAGGGCCTGTATCAAAGACAATTGTCTTCATGAGAACAAGCCCCTCGCTAGCCTCATTCTTTCTTTTACATCAATAATATCTTCAATGCCCTCGCTTAATTTTGTTTTTCCGATATAATTCATTAGCTCCCATTGCGAAATGCCAAGCACTTCAGAAGCCTTTCCACATGACAATCCATGCTCGCAAAGCTTGTAGCCTTTTTTTATCTGCGCTTGGTTTACCACTTCTTCTATGTACAGCTTTAATTTGCTGTCTATGCTTGAAATTTCAGAAAAAAGCTTCCTTATTGCGCTGCTAAAGTTTGACTCTTCACTTTTCTCTAAATATTTTTGGGCATTTTCAAGATGCATTATTATGCTGCCATAATCCATCTCATTCCTCTTCCTTTCAATAATCTTTGAAAGCGCATAGAGCAAGACGGCAACTGAAACGGAAATTTCGTCTTGGAACACAGAAGCATTATGTATGGTATGGTTGCTCAATCCCTTAAGCCCTATAATATCTTTTTCTCCCTTTATGCTTAAGATAGCAATAACTTTCTTAATAATCTCCAAAGCATCTTTCCTTACAATTTCGTTCATCATTCTATTTTTATTGTTATTTTATAAAAATTTTTCTTTTTTCGAGTTTGTCGATTGATTAAGCAAAGCCAAAGCGGTGGCGAATGCCGCCTTTTGCTGGCATTATCACGCTACACAAGAGCAGAGGTCAGAGGGTTGGCTCCTTCGGAGCTTGACCGATACTGCACGTTAAACAGCAAATGCCAGCTGGCGGCATGGCGAAGGGCGGATTTTTCCATACAGAGTGTGGAAAAATCCGACGTGAGACGAGCCACCGCTTTGGCTTATATCAAAACAACTAAATCTAATCGACAAAGTCTGTTTTTTCAGAAAACAAAATTTATAAACCGCTCTTACTTTTTTTATTTTGTGGTTATTTTATGAGCAAAATTTTAAAAGATAAGAATATAGTTATTGGGGTAACAGCAAGCATTGCCTGCTATAAAACCCTTGAATTAATCAAAAAGCTAAGGAATTTAGGAGCTAATGTTCATGTAATCATAAGCAAGAATGCAACAAGGCTTGTTGATATAAAAGATTTTGAAATTGCAAGCAATAACAAAGTTCATACAGAATTATTTGAGCCGAACATAAGCTATCTTGATTACATAAAAAAAGACAGCAAAATAGAGCATATCAGTTTAGCTGACATTGCCGACTTATTTTTAATTTGCCCTGCAACTGCTAATATCATGGGAAAGATTGCAAATGGCATTGCTGACGACTTATTAAGCACAAGTGTAATGGCTACAAATGCTTCTGTTTTGATATGCCCTGCAATGAATGTGAAGATGTGGAAAAATCCTATAATGCAGGAAAATATAAAAAAATTAAAAAAATTAAGTTATAGGTTTATAGAGCCTGAATATGGAATGCTTGCATGCGGCTATGAGGGCATTGGCAGGCTTGCAAACCTTGACAAAATTACTGATAATATACAAGCAATAATAGAGAAAAGGAGCGATTTAAAGGGAAAAAAAATTCTTGTTACCGCAGGCGCAACTTCGGAAGAAATAGATCCTGTGAGGGTTATCACAAACAAAAGCTCAGGAAAGATGGGTGTTTATCTTGCAGAAGAAGCCTTTTTGAGGGGAGCTGAAGTAACATTAATAAGAGGGGCAAATTCAGTAGAGCCTCAATATCACTTTAAAGACATAAAAATAAGCAGCGTAAAAGAGTTGTTTCAGGAAATTAGGGAAAATATAAGCGATAAGGATATTATGATTCATGCAGCCGCTGTTTCAGATTTCACAATAAGCAATAAGTCAAAAAGCAAGATTAAAAGCACTAAAAGCCTGAATCTTGAGCTGACTCCAACAACAAAAATATTTGAGAAAATAAAGCAGCTAAAAAAAGACATTTTTCTCTTAGGATTTAAGGCAGAATATAGAGCAACAAAGAAAGAATTAATCAATCGAGCTTATCAAATATTAAAACTGGCAAATGCGGATTTAGTAGTTGCGAATGATGTTGGAAAGCAGGGGAGGGGCTTTGACACCGAAACAAACGAAGTTTTTATCGTCAATAAAGATAAGAAAGCCGTTCATGTTGGTTTAGCAGGCAAAAGGGTTATAGGCAATAGGATATTGGATGAAATAAAGAGGCTATTATTGGGAGAGTAATTAAGGTAAACTCGTTTAGTCAAGCACTCAAAAAATGTTCTAAATCTAGTAACTGCTAACATACTATAAAGGGTTTTTGCGAAAGTTGGTGCTTGTGCGCCATTGCCAATTCAGAAAATTTCTTAAGATTGTGATAAGTGACCTGAGCAATGCCATAGCATTGCGAAGTTGAGAGGTAAGTTAAGGCTCCGCACAAGCACGAATAAGAATTCGCAAAAACCCAACTTTTCTGACAAAGTTCTGTTAGCATATACTAAATCTAAATGAAATTGTCATTCTTAGCACCGCCTTCAGCAAAAAATGACTGCCTCTTGTTACCTTACCTTTCCTTCCCTGACTTTTTCAACAAAAACAGATTCCTTGTCTGTCTTTAGCTCAAGGTTGTTAAAAAATGCCTTTCCCTCTCTCGCAATTATTTTTATCTTCTGGAAATTTTCAAAGGTTATTTCCCCATTGGAATTTTTTAAATTTCCAAATTTAGCTTCATTTCCAAGTTCGGTTGACTTAACAGTCAATAAGCCAACACTGCCATTATTATCCTCGGCTGCTAACAGCATTCCTTGGCTTTCAATGCCCCTTAATTTAGCATGCTTTAAATTTGTTATTACAATAATTTTTTTATTCTTTAGCTGCTCTTTTTCGTAATGGCCCTTTAATCCTGCGACAAGCTGCCTTTTTTCTTTTCCGAGGTCAATTTGCAGCACATACAGCTTATCTGCATTTGGGTGCTCGCTTGCTTCCAAAATTTTTGCCACTTTGAGACTTAACGGAAATTCTTCTTCTTTTGCCTCCTCTATTTTTCTTATTAAAATGATTTCACTGTTTATTTTATGGTTTTTCAGCTTGAAGTTAATGTCCTCCCACTTTAAAGCGCTTAAATTAAGCTGCTTTTGCAAGCCTTCAGAAAATTTTGGAAGCACAGGCTCTATTAATATGCTTAAGTTCTTTGCAATATTAATGCACAAGCCGCATATTTCCTCTGCTTTTTTACTGTCTTTTTTAATTAAAGACCATGGCTCATTATTCTGAAAGTATCTATTTCCAATATCAGAAATGGACATTATTTCGCTTATTGCAAGATTAAAGTTAAGGCTTTCATAATATTTTCTTATATTCTCAACTTTTGCGTTTATTTGGCTGATTAAGCTTTCATTTTTGTCAATGCCTTTAATTTCGCCATTAAAATTCTTGTTCACGAAGCTTATTATCCTGTAACAGAAATTTCCAAGATTGCCCGCTAATTCATTATTTATCCTTTCCTTAAAATCATTAAAATTTAAGTCAATGTCCGCAAGCTTTTTTGACAATACATTTGCATAATAGAACCTTAAATGCTCTGCGTCATATTTCTCCAAAAAATCCTTAGCGGTAAAGAAAGTCCCTCTTGATTTCGACATTTTTTCTTTATTGACTGTCAGGAATCCATGAACAATTATATCATCAGGCAGATTAAATTCAGCTCCGGAAAGCATCGCAGGCCAAAAAAGAAAATGAAAATAGATTATATCCTTCCCGATAAAATGCATTACTTTATTTTTGTTCCAGGCTTCTTCAGCCTTTTTCGTGCTTTTAAGGTAATTTGCAAGGCTTGATATGTAGCCTATAGGCGCGTCCAGCCAAACATAATAATACTTATTTTCCTCTCCGGGAATCTTAAAGCCAAAATAAGGGCCGTCTCTGGAAATGTTCCAGTCCTCTAACCCACCTTTAATCCAGTTTAGAATAAAATTTTTAATTTCCGGCTGGAAATTTTTATTTTTCTCAATCCATTCCTGCAGTTTTCCGGAAAATGCGCTTAACTTGAAAAAGTAATGCTCTGATTTTTTTCTTATTGGAGTATTTTTGCATATTACGCAATAAGGCCCCTTTAAGTCAATCGTTTCGTAAGTTGCATTGCATGCCTCGCATACATCCCCATATTGATCAGGAGCATTGCACTTTGGGCATTTCCCTTTGACATATCTGTCCGGCAAAGTTCTCTTGCAGTTATTGCAGAATGTCACTTCTATGTCTTTCTTGTAAATCAGCCCCTTTTTATTTAATTTTTCAAAAAACAAATCTGAGAAATACTTGTTTTCCTCGCTGTTTGTGGTGTAATAGCTGTCAAATTTTATATGGAAGCTCTTAAAATCCTCTTGATGCTCTTTTAAAAATTTTTCAATAAGCTGCTCGGGCTTTATTCCCAATTCAGATGCTTTTATCTCTATTGGCGCTCCATGAGTGTCATCAGCACAGCAGTAAATGACATCTTTGCCTGTTAGCCTTAAAAACCTCACAAAAATATCTGTTTGGATGTATTCTACAAGATGTCCCAAATGCAGACTCCCATTAGCGTAAGGCAATGCGCTTGTCACGATTATCTTTCGCTCTTTAAATTTTGCCATCAGCTTGAGAATAAGGTTTTTGTTTAAAAAGATTGTTGTTTAAAATTTATTTTTCAAATCCTGCCTTTTTGCCCTTCAGCTTCTTAGTTATTCCTATCTTTTTGCTGCATTTGCCGCATTCAAAAACATAAGAAGGAAACCCCTCAAAAGTTTTCCTTTTGTATTCTGTGGTTGTTTCACTTTCAAAACTGCAATAAGGGCATTTATACTGGACTTCCAGCTTTAAGTCCTTTTCCACTTGCTCGTTATTTTCCTTGTATTTGCAAATCTTACATTCATAGTATGGTGCTTTTTTATCAACCTTGCCTCTTTTGTTTAATGGCTTTCCTAAAGTTGGCTTTTTGCACTTTGGGCATTCCTTTCTGTAAGCCCATGCCATTGCATAGCCATCGCCAATCGCTCTGTTTGTAAAATAAATGCACTCGTCCATGCTTTCAGGCTTTTTAATTTCCATATTTCGCTTAAATATCGCTTTTGCTTTCTATTTTGTCTTCTACTATCTCTCATTATTTGCATTTATTGTCTCGTTGCCTGTATTTGTCGTTTCGTTATCTGCATTGTTTTTGCATAAGCTCCTAATGATGTCTGCATCAATAATTGCCTTATTTTCAATTTGGTAGTACGCTGCATTGAGGAAAAGCACATCTTTCTGTGAAAGATTCAAGCTTTTAGCCTCTTCAGGAAACTCTTTTATAAGAAGTTTAAGGGAATTTAATGCCTCGTATCCTTTTTGCGCTGAGCTGTTTCTTATTTTTGCCGATTCAAGTATTCTTGCAGAGCCTCTTTTGCATCCAAAGCCATAATCAGTTGTGCTTCCCTTGCCCCATTTCCATCCTTCTGAATGCAGCCTTTCCGCTTCCAAGAACTTTATTCTAAAGCCAAGGTAATATTCCAATGATTTTGGGATCTTATTGACTGCGCTAAAGCCGGTAAGCTGCGCAATCAGGTTTTCTATATCCTTTGTCGAGTTTGGGGGAGTTTTTGCATTGGCATTGAATTTTGCGTCTATCTCATTTATTCTTTCAATGCCTTTTTCAAATGTGATCTCTTTTTCAAGCGGCGTCTTTTTGCCAGTAGCGCATCCAATCAATATTAATAAGCTCAAGGCAATTGCAAAAAAAAGTGCTTTATTCAAGTCCCTTCACCTCAATAACTATGAAATAACCATTGGAATAAAAAACTATTGAAATTGGCTTTTGGCATTCAAACCCCTATTTATTTTTTTCGCATTTACAGCTCAGTAGAAATCCTTAACAAATATAAGTGGCTGCTCCAAAATAAGGGGCGGTGGGCGGGCAGAAGAATGTTAATTGTGCCATCAAAATGGCGTGTATGTGCAAAATAATTTTGTTATATAGGCACGGACATTAATTTCCGTAAATAAATTATCCGTGCCTATATACTGCGGACTTTGACAATTATTACGGAAATCAAAGTCCGCTCGTATAGTAAGAAGAAAGATGCGCCATTTTGCCTGTA
>JACPMQ010000077.1 GCA_016185955.1 Candidatus Woesearchaeota archaeon
AATCAAGCACTTTACCGTTGAGTATAAGGGAAAAACCTATTATGTCGAATATGCCAATTCTGATGGTATTGCTGGCTACCTATTTAATAGATACGATTGGGAAATCTTAGACGAAGAGCTTGAAGAACTATGCTTATATGAATTCCAAAACGACACTAAAGAAGAAAAACAGCAAATCAAGAAGAACAGAATATTGGCAAACAACCTAATCTCCTTCTGCATGAAGCATTTTAATGATTATAAGCCGAAATTAAATGATTGACAATTAATACCAATTCATTCATCATAACTCACCTCTTTGCTGTGAGCTTCTTCATCTCGTTCATGAATTCTTTTGCCCTTTCAAGCGATACCTTTGCTTTTTCCTGCTTTACCTCTTCAGTTGTCTCGTATTGAAAAGTGCTTCTCTTTTTCCTTTCATAGTCAAATGACTGTATGATTTCGTCCGCTTTGATGCCTGCAAGGGCATCCTGCTGCATCTCTTCATACTGCTCAAGCAGGGAAGCTTTCAGTTTGCCCCTGACAAGCGCGATGAGGCAGTCAGCAGTCACTTTATGCGGGATTTTTTCTCATACCTTATATCCCATTTTGTAAAGGACTGCATTGGCAATGTAATACATGGAGTAGTAAGAGGTTACAATTGTCCAGAGCCACGAATCCTGATTGGCAAAAAGCATTTCCGCTATTTTGAGGCTTTCATTGGCGTTGTTTTCCAGTATGTTGAATATTCTCTGCTCAAATTCCTTTTTCTTCGCTACAAGCCCGTCCTGCAGATATGAATTAAAACTGCTCTGGGCTTCCTTTATTCTTTTATCGGTTAGCATTTTCCACCATCCTATAATACTCCTCTATGCCTATGAGTATTATATTCCTTTTTATTGCTTCGCTTACCACTGTAAATTCCCTGCTCTTCAGCATCTCAATAAAATCCTTGTATCTTATATTAGTAGTATGAATGCTGAGAGGGAAACGTGATAGCACCGCTTCTATTGGCTTAAAATCTTCTGCAATCACAAGCAGGTCTATGTCAGATTGCTTATTTTGCGCGCCCTTTGCGTGGCTTCCAAACAGGAGTGCAATAAACGGAGCCTTTACCTTCCTCAAATCACTATATATCACTAAGAAATTCTTGTTTCTAAAAAGCTCTCTTCTTCTCTCGTATTCAACAGAAAAAACAGAGTCATTAAAAGTCCTGTTAAAAGAGCATAGCGTAGTGTTTCCTGAATGCTTCAAGATAACTGCCCCTTCCTTCTCCAGTTTCTTTAATGCGTAATATGCAGATTTGTAGTTTACCTTCCTCAATTGAGATATTTTTCTTATGCTAAAAGGAGTTTCCTGGTTTTCAATCAATAACTTAAGTATATTCAGCTTTTCATTATCCATTTTAGGTAATAGAAGTATGGTTACAAACCATATATTTAAAGCTTTCTATTTCTTTCTTGAAAAATACTCCAGAAAAGGCTCATCCACTTTTGGAGGCCTTCCAGCCTTGCCTTTCTTTGCTTCAGCAGCATACAAGACGCATTTCCTCAATGTGTTTGTAATCAGTTCCTGCATTGTCATAAAATTGGCTTTTGCATGCCCTTCCAGTTCCGCATACATTTCTGGGTTCAATGTCAATAACACCTTTTTGCCTGCCATATCAATCAATATCTTAAAAATATTAATAGATATATAAAACTTTCGGTTGTCGTCGAGGAAAAGAGATATAAAATAAGTGAATTAAAACTAATAATAATTCAATTAATGCTATTCTTCGCCCCAGAACCCTAAAGAATAGCCAAAACGAGCCCAGATTCTCCTGAATTTTAGTCTGCTTTGCAGCAGTTTTCCTAATGCTGCTAATGGGCGTTTTTGAGAGGAAGTTTATTTAAATAATGAAATTCGCGACTTCAATAGTATAAAAATACACTATGCAGCAACTTCAGCAGAAATCTCCTCCTTTTCTTTAGAAACAGATGTTTCCTTTCTTTTTTCTTTCTTTTTTGCGCTGTTTTTTTCTGCCCTTGACTGTTTCTTGCCCTTTTCTTTGTTTTGCGCCCTTTTTTCCAAATCAACCAATTGCATTGACCTTATCTCACAAAGCCTTAAAGGATAAATGCTATTTAAAGTTCCCCTTAATGAATTTTGCAGCTTGTGGGTTATCAAATCATTGACAAAGTTGTCATAGGTGATAGCTTCTACATATTTTACCGCAAATTCCTGCGCAGTTTTTCTTATTTTTGCAGCTACCGAGCCTTTTGTTGCTGATTTTGTAATGAAAAGAGGCTTAACAATCAGATGCTTGTTGTCTGATGTCTTGCATAGAAATGACATGCTAATCTTTTCAATATTTCTTCTCACCATTCTCTTGACTGAAGAAGCTGTTATTTCACAACCCACTACTTCGCTTAATGCCTTGTCATTCTGCACATTAATAACCTTAAAATTAACATTCATATTTTGCTTTTTTGTATCATTAGTCAGCTCCATAAGATTTTTTCTTAATGTTTTTCCAATCATCTGCTGTGGCTCATAAACGTATGTTTCTCCCAATGCCACATTATTAAAAATTTTAGGAGCAAATATCTGATGCCATTGCTTTCTTGCTATCTTAATTTTTGCCATTTTTTATGGTAACTTCAGCTAATTTAAAAAGATTTTGGATTATTTGTAAATATTTTTAATACCGCCTTCAGCAAATTATACTGCTCGGCAAAATTCTTCTGCCATTGAATTTTACCTCGCCTATCTATCCATTAAATTTTAAAACTAAATTAATGTCCTATACTAAGGCACATTATTACTACTATAAAATAAATAAAAAACGAAAAATTTATAAAAACACTATTATTTGAAATAATAACGGGGCTCATTATGCCTTCTTTAGAAGATACAATAACAAGAATTATTGAATTAAGAAAATCTGGTTTTGATGAACATGGAATAGCACAAGCTCTAAACATTCTTTCATGGTGTGTACTTGACTACGAAGAATATGCCCGAAGTGGCATAGAAAGAGTTATTTCTGATGGCGCAACAAACCTAAAAGAAATTGCCGCAGAAGTTAAAATATCTCCTGCAACAATTCAAGCATTTGTCTCTTATTATGGAATTAAATTGCCTCGTAGAGCTCTATACAAATCAAGACAGGAAGCGATAAGGGCTGAAATTAAAAATATGGTTGGTGAAGGTTTAACCCTTCGAGAAATGGGTGATAAAGTTGGGATTGTGAAGGAAGGTGTAAGACTATATCTTATTAGAAGAGGGCTATATGATGCATGGATAGAATCAAAAAAGCGTAAGAAGAGAGAAAGAAAAGATACTGCACAAAAATTAGTTGATATTTTAGCGCTAAGAATCAATGCTCTAATCCAAGATTTGCCTTGGGCTCACCAAAAGGCAATCCAGTATCAACATCAAATCTTATTAGGAAAATACCTAAAATTACCATATGAAACACTTGTTGCGCTATTTGAAAGGTATTATCAAGCAAGAAATAATGATAAAAAGTTATCATTAAGAGAGCTTTGCGATGGTTTAAGTATATCATTTGGGAATGCAGGAAGAATTCTAAAAGAAGTAGGAGAAGAGCCAATGTATGGAATCAACATAAAACACCCTGCCCCTAAAGAAAAAAAAGAGGCAATCAAAAGAGGTTATGGCTTGAAAATGAGTGCTACTGATATTGCTTACTTTCTTGGAGTTTCACCTCCTCTTGTAATTCAAGCTTTCATTAGAATTGGAACAGGACATAAATTTGAATTTTTGGGATATAAAAATGAAAAAAGATTGTCCTACATGCTAGCAAGCCAGATTTATGAAGCTCATGACCTTAATTTTACCGGGGTTGAAATTGCCCAATTGCTTGGTATTGGAAGAGCTGTTGTTGAGCATGCGATTATGAAGAGAAGTGATTATGAACCGCGAATAATTAAAGAACTAAGAATTTTATGTGCTAACGACGCTATAAATAAGCCGTATTTATCAAAAAATTAAATTATTGCCAAGCTCTTATTACCATAAATAAATCACCTATACTTGATTTTCATAATTATGATTATTAGCGTTAAAGCAAGTGCTGATATGTTAGTTACGATTATTGGCAATGATTTTAGAAAAATGCCATAAGCTATCCAAAGTAAAGTTCCTATGCCTAATATCAAAAACGTCGCTAATGATATATCTCTCGTGTTTTTTGTTTTATATGCCTTGATTACCTGCGGCAAAAAAGATATTACCGTCAGGAATGCTGCGCCAAATCCAATAAATTCTGCATAAATCATATTATAAACCTTTTATATGTCTAAGTTTGCAACCTCTTTTGCGTGCTGCTCAATAAAATCTCTTCTTGGCCCTACTTGATCTCCCATCAGAATTGTAAAAATCTTGTCTGCTTCTATTGCATCCTCTAAGGTTACTTGCAGTAATGTCCGGTTTTCAGGATTCATAGTGGTTTCCCACAATTGCTCTGGGTTCATCTCGCCTAATCCCTTATAGCGCTGCACAGATGTGTTGTCTCTTCCAATCTCCTTAAACAGCTTCTCAAGCTTTTCATCAGAGTAAGCATAATAAGCCTTTTTATTCTTAACTGCCTTATAAAGCGGAGGTTGGGCTATATACACGTGTCCTGAAATAATTAGAGCATTCATATGCCTGTAAAAGAAAGTTAACAGCAATGTCCTTATATGGGCTCCATCAACATCCGCATCAGTCATTATAATTATCTTATGATACCTCAGCTTATTTATATCAAACTCTTCCGATATTCCGGTTCCGAGAGCAGTTATCATTGATGTTATTTCTTCATTCTGGAAAATTTTGTTTAATCGGGCTTTTTCAACATTCAGGATTTTGCCTTTTAAGGGAAGTATTGCCTGAAAGTTTCTGTCTCTCCCTTGTTTTGCTGAGCCTCCAGCGGAATCTCCCTCCACAATATAAAGCTCACATTTTTTAGGATCATTTTCCGAGCAATCAGCTAATTTGCCGGGCAATGAATGATGGTTTAATGCGCCTTTCCTTCTTGTAAGCTCGCGTGCTTTTGCAGCAGCCTCTCTTGCATTAGCGGAGTTTATGCATTTTTCTGCAATTATTTTTGCAATGCTGGGATTTTCTTCCAAAAATATTGCAAGATTTTCATTTGCCAACATTTCAACAATGCCCTTTATTTCTGAATTGCCAAGCTTTGTTTTTGTCTGCCCTTCAAATTGGGGATCTTGCAGTTTAACAGAAATAACTGCTGTCAGCCCTTCTCTTGCATCCTCGCTTGAAAGCTTTGCGCCATTTGCCTTCAATTTTTCAACATAGCTGTTTAAGGTTCTTGTCAATGCTGTTTTAAATCCTACTAAATGAGAGCCTCCTTCTTGGGTATTTATATTGTTTGCAAATGTAAAAATATTTTCCTGGTAGCCTGTGTTGTATTGCATTGCAACCTCAACTTGAACCATATTTTTTTCCTTCTGGAAGGATATTACCTTATGCAGCGGGCTTTTGTTTGTATTAAGGAATTCAACAAACGAAACAATGCCTCCATCATACTTAAACTCCTGTCTTTTTCCGGTTTTTTCGTCATAAAGAGCGATATAAAGCCCGCTGTTTAGGAATGCAAGCTCTCTAAGCCTGCTGGACAATGTTTCAAAATGAAATTCTGTTTCCGGAAATATTTCATCATCAGGCAAAAATGTTACTTTTGTGCCGCGCTCGCTAGAATCGCCTATAACCTGAATATCAGCAAGAGGCTTTCCACGGGAATATTTTTGGTAATACACTTTTCCATTCCTTCTTACTTCAACATCCAATTCTTTTGATAGTGCATTTACCACGGAAATGCCCACTCCATGCAAGCCGCCGGAAACCTTATATGTTTTTTTGTCAAATTTGCCTCCGGAATGCAGCATTGTCATTACAATTTCTACTGCCGCCTTATTGTATTTTGGATGGATATCAACAGGGATTCCTCTGCCATTGTCTTCTACTGTAACAGAATTATTTTTGTGGATTATTACGCTGATTTTAGTGCAGAATCCTGCGAGAGCTTCGTCTATGCTGTTATCAACTGCTTCAAAAACAAGATGATGCAAGCCCCTTAAGCCAGTATCGCCTATATACATAGCAGGCCTTTTTCTTACTGCGCTTAAGCCTGTAAGAACCTGTATATCTTTTGCGCCATACTCATTTTCAGCAGCTTCATTGGCATTTGCGTCATTAGCATTAGTTTCACTGTTTTCATCAGTTCCACTAGTTTCGTTAGTTTCCATTTTTTGGTTTTTTGACTAAATTTTTTCTGTGTTGAATCACAATTTTATATTAGATTTAGGCTATTATTGAGCTATAATAGGATTAATAGGGTGATGCACTCTATATAAATCTTTCGCTCAATTTTATTCAATTTTATCGTCGAGAAAAGCGGGATTATGCAAAATTCCACCGCTCTTAAGCAGTAGAATTTTCGTTTAAAAAAACCCGCAAGCTTTAAATAAAAACATTCTTTCCTTTTTAAGATGGAACAAAATAAATTGCCTTCAATTAAAAGAGTTGATAAGGCTGAATGGATTATTGAGAAAGATTACAAACAGGGCATGAAAGTTCCTGCAAAAATCTTTGCGACAGAAAAAATCGTCAAGGAAATGGATTTCAGCGTTTATGAGCAAATAACAAATGTTGCGACATTGCCAGGCATAATTAATTATGCAATGTGCATGCCTGATGGGCATTCAGGCTATGGCTTTCCTATTGGGGGCGTTGCTGCTTTTGATACAGAAAAAGGAGTTATCAGCCCAGGTGGAATTGGATTTGATGTGAATTGCGGCATGCGCCTTGTATTAACAAGTTTGACTTATAAAGATATCCAGCCAAAATTAAAATTGCTTGTGGACAATCTTTTCGAAAGGGTTCCTGCAGGAGTCGGCAGCACAGGCTTTGTAAAATTGAATGCCTCTGAATTCAGGGAAGCTGTTGAAAATGGGGCAGAATGGTGCGTTGAGAAAGGATACGGTTGGCAGGAGGATTTGAAAAAGACAGAAGAATATGGCTGCATGGAAAATGCTGATTCTAAGAAAATAAGCGAGCGTTCTATTTCACGAGGATTAAACCAAATAGGCACTTTAGGTTCAGGAAATCATTATCTTGAGGTGCAGGTAGTTAAAGAAGAAAATATTTTTGACAAGGAAATTGCTAAAAAAATCGGATTGTTTCCAGAGCAGGTTGTTATAATGTTTCATTGCGGAAGCCGCGGCTTTGGGCATCAGGTAGCTACAGATTATTTGCAAATTTTTTTGAAAGTTATGGAATCTAAATACGGGATAAAAATTTTAGACAGGGAATTGGCTTGCGCGCCCTTCAACAGCAAAGAAGGGCAGGATTATTTTTCTGCTATGAAATGCGCAATCAATATGTCTTTTGCTAACAGGCAGACAATTCTTCATCGCATCAGAGAAGTTTTTTCAAAGATTTTTCAAGCAGATGCTGAAAAGCTCGGCTTAAAAATGGTTTATGATGTGGCGCACAACACTGCAAAATTGGAAAAGCATATTGTAGATGGCAAGGAAAAAGAAGTTTTAGTGCATAGAAAAGGTGCTACAAGAGCTTTAGGTCCCGGAAGAAAAGAAGTTTGCGAAGGATACAGAAGCATAGGGCAGCCTGTTATAATTGGAGGCAGCATGGAAACAGGCTCTTATTTATTGCTTGGCACTAAAGAAGCTGAAATGAAAACATTCGGGAGCACGGCGCATGGCTCCGGAAGAACAATGTCAAGAGCGCAGGCAAGAAGAACATGGAGAGGGGAAAAACTTCAAAAGGAAATGGAATCAAGAGGCATTTATGTCAGAACAACATCTTTCTCAGGATTGGCAGAAGAGGCAGGCGGCGCCTACAAGGATATAGATGATGTTATAGAGGCTGCAAGCATAGCAGGAATTTCCAAGAAAGTGTGCAAGTTTAAGCCTATTGGGAATGTGAAAGGGTAATATTGTTTTTTGTAACGCCGCCAATAATCTTTTTATTACAGTAACTGCTAACACAACATAAAGGGTTTTTGCGAATTAAGTGCTTGTGCGTATAGTGGCGCAACTAAATAATCGAACAATAATTATTGCGCCACTATGCTAGAGAACACAAAGTATAGGAACGGAAGTCAATAATCGTAATAGATGTTCCGTTCCT
>JACPMQ010000079.1 GCA_016185955.1 Candidatus Woesearchaeota archaeon
AGGAACGGAACATCTATTACGATTATTGACTTCCGTTCCTATACTTTGTGTTCTCTAGCATAGTGGCGCAATAATTATTGTTCGATTATTTAGTTGCGCCACTATACGCACAAGCACTTAATTCGCAAAAACCCTTTATGTAGTGTTAGCAGTTACTAATAATCCAAAACATTAAATATCCATTCTCATTTGCAGGATTAATGGAAGAAATAGCTTTGGATAGGAAAAAAACCCTGAAATTAAAGCCTTCTGCATTCAAAAGGGCGTTTGCATTTTTGGCAGATTTCTTAATAATAAACTGGATAGTGCTATGGCCCTTTAAAGGCGTTCTTGATGAATTGCTTCCTAAAGCGCAGTCATTTTCGGAAACTTTGGATATCTTAGGAGCAACTGAAAATGCAGCAGCGATAAGCATTGTAATGATTGCAGCATCATTTTTATCGATTTTATATTTTGTTATTTTGGAAAAAAAGCTTGCCCAAACTCCGGGAAAGATGTTTTTTAACTTGTATGTTGAAAGCCAAAACAAAGATTTAAAATACTGGCAGCTTTTCATCAGAAGCATATTTTTAATTCCAATATTCCCTTTTGTGCTATTATGGATTGTTGATCCAATATTTATGTTTTTTTCAAAAGACAGGCAAAGGCTGTCAGAAATATTAAGCAAAACAAAAGTTATGGAGAAAGTATATATTTAGTCAGTAAAATGCAGCAAAACGCAAGAAAAGGGGTTTTATTGTTAAGGTTTGATGTTACAGACAATAATATACAAACAACAATGAAAACAGAAAATGTGACTCCGCAGGAAGCCATTGGCTTGCTGGAAATGGCAAAAACCCAAATCTTAGATAATCTAAAAGAAGGCAAAAAAGACATTTTTCAGGCTTTTAAGAAAGATGAGAATGAAACAGGAAAAAAATAAGTGGATAAGGGCATTATGGATTATTATTGGAATCACAGCCTTAAGCTTTTTTGTTTCCATTATTATCTCTTTATTTTTAGGCAATGATTTTGAGGCATTGGATGGCAATGTTGCTGTTATTAAAATACACGGAACTATTGTATCTGATGAGGATCATTTTTCATTTGAAGAGGTTGCATCATCAGATGAAATAATAAAGCTGATAAAAAAGGCGGATAAAAATCCTTCTATAAAAGCAATAATATTGGAAATTAACAGCCCTGGAGGAAGCGCTGTTGCATCTGAAGAAATCGCAAATGAAGTTAAGAAGGTAAATAAGACTACGGTTGCATGGATAAGGGAAATTGGAGCATCGGGAGCATATTGGGTTGCATCTTCTGCTGAGCATGTAGTTGCAAACAGAATGTCATTAACAGGCTCTATAGGGGTAATTGCATCTTATCTTGGATTTTCCGGCTTTTTAGCCGAGCATAATGTGACTTATGAAAGATTGGTTTCAGGCAACTTAAAGGATATTGGAAGCCCGTTTAAAGACATGACAAAGGAAGAAAAGGCGCTTTTTGAAAAAAGCCTTGAATCAATGCATAATTACTTCATAGAGGAAGTTGCAAAAAACAGAAACTTAAAAAAGAGCGACATAAAAAAAATAGCAACAGGGCTTTTTTATCTTGGCGATGAGGCTAAAGAGCTTGGATTAATAGACGAGCTTGGCAGCAAGGATGAGGCAATAGCTTATATTGAGCAGCAAATAAAGGAAAAGGCTCATTTAGCTGAGTATAAAGAAGAAAAGGGCTTATTGCATAAGCTAAGCCAAGTCTTCAGCAAACAGTCATTTTATATTGGAAGGGGCATTGGCAGCTCTATATTTGCGCAGTCAAAAACTGCAAGAGGCATCAGCATTTTTACATAAAACTATTTAAATAACAAATATTGCCTCCAGTTTCTTGTTTAGGTGATTATATGAAAAGAACCGTAGTTATAGTTTTCTTGTTTTTTTTATTAGTATTAAGCATATCCTTGGAAAGTTCGGCTTCTAAATTTTCCGCTGGAGACAGCACTAATGCCGATAACAATGCTAACAGTAATGGCAAAATCGACAAAGAAGTTGAAGAGCTGTTAAAATATGGAGAGGAAGTTTCTGTTATTGTTGTTCTGGAAGATGATTATGATGCTTTAGATGGCAATTTGCCTTCTGCATTAACCAAAAGCAAAAAAGAGGGCATGAATAAAAATGAGTTGGATGAAAAGAAAAATATGGTGGTAAAGCAGCAGGAAAAAGTTTTATCAGGATTAGATTTAAAAGAAGAAAAAAATAAAAGAAGAAAAATTAATTTTTTAGAAGATTTGGACAGCAAAAATTTTGATTTTGAGCTAAAAAGAAAATTTGACATAGTAAACGGCTTTAGCGGAAAAATCACAAAAAGAGGCATAGAAAAGCTAAAACAAAATGCGAATGTCAAAAAAATATATCCAAACAGGCCTGTTTACGCGTTTCTTTCTAACACAACAAATATTGTGAATGCATCAAGGGCATGGAGCTTAATATATAACGGAACAAATCTTACAGGCAAAGGAGAATCTATTTGCGTTATAGATACTGGAGTTGATTATACTCATTCAAATCTTGGAAATTGCGCAAGCACAGCTAATATTAATGACGGCGCATGCGCAAAAGTTATTGCAGGCTATGATTTTGTAAATGATGACAGTAATCCAATTGATGATCATGGGCATGGAACTCATGTTGCAGGCATTATAGCTTCCACAAATGACACTTATAGGGGAATTGCGCCGGACGCAAATATTGTTGCAATAAAATCATTAAATGCCGCGGGATCAGGCTCAACTCAAACCATAGTTGATGGAATAAACTGGTGCGTTAATAATGCCTCTATTTTTAATATTACAGTTATAAGCATGAGCCTTGGTGGCAGCACTTTATATACTGGCTATTGTGATGACTCTGATGCGGCAACGGCTGCTGCAATTGACGCTGCAATTGCAAAAAATATATCAGTAATAGTTTCAACAGGGAAGAATGGAGACACATCAGGAATTTCAACGCCATCATGCATAAGAAACTCAACTGCTGTTGGCTCAACAACAAAGGCAAATGCTATTTCAAGCTTCAGCAACAGAAATAATTTAACAGATTTGCTTGCGCCAGGAACCTCTATAACCTCTTTAAAAAATAATGGAGGGACACAAACGCTTAGCGGAACCTCAATGGCTGCTCCCCATGTAGCAGCTGCATTCGCTCTAATCCACCAATATTTTAAATTAACTCAAAATAAAACAGTAATGCCGAATGAAACCCAAAGATATCTTAACAACACGGGAAAACAAATTGACGATTCCAGCGGCTCAGGATTGACATTCTCAAGAATCAATATTTTTGCTGCAATAGCTTCTTTAGACACATCAGCGCCAAAAATAGAGATTATAACTCCTGAAAACAACTCTGTTAAAACAAATCTTAGCTTTATCATAAACATAACTTCTTCAGAAGTATTGGCAAACGCAACATTGGAAATTAATAACACTAATTTCACAATGGCAGGCTCTGCCATTCAATGGAATGCAAATATAAGCAGTTTAGCTAATGGAACTTATACTTATAAAATTTACGGCAACGACACATTTGGAAATTCAAACATTTCATCTGTTTTTACAGTAAGCATTGACTTAATTGCGCCTTATTGGTCAAATAACCTTACAAACATAAGCAACATTAATAATATCATTAAAGGCAGTTTGTTGCAGTTTAATATAACATGGAATGACACTGTTTCCTTGTCCGGCTATATTTTCAGCTGGAACAGCACAGGCGCATGGGACAATGTTACAAATGGGAGCATGAGCGGAAAAACGCAAAATGTGTCAATAAATAAAACAATTTCTTTGGGAAGAGGCAATGTTATTGCATACAAGTTTTATGCAAATGATTCCGCAAATAATTTTAATGAGACTGAAATTTGGGCTTTTTCTGTATCAAACACTATTCCAACAGCCTTTAATGCGAGCATAAATTTAACTGACACTTTAAACAGGACAAATGGAACTTTGCAAGCATTTTTCAGCTTTGCAGATACAGATGATGATGCATGGCTTGCAAACGAAACATTATGGTACAATAACACAGAAGAAGTTTCTAAATTGAGGAATTTAACAATTATAGGGAAAGGCAACACAACAAAAGGGCAGAACTGGACATTTTCTGTCAGAGTTTATGATGGCTTTAATTGGAGTGAATGGAGCAACAGCACTAATTTGACAATAAAAAATGCAATGCCTCAGATTAATGTAACTATAGATAATATAACAGTAAATGAAACGCAAAAAGTAAATATAACGGTAAATGCTTCAGACATTGACAATGATGCTTTAACATTTGGAATTAACGACTCAAGATTTTCTTTAAGCGGAATTTATTTTATATGGAACACTAATTTAAGCGATAGCGGAAGTTACACGGTAAATATCACAGTAAATGACACACAAAGCGTAGACTTTAAAGTTATAAGCATTGAAGTTCTTGATGCTTCAGATTTAGATAATGACGGAAATCCTGATTTCAATGACATAGATGATGACAATGACAATATTGCAGATGATGATGATTATTTATTAGGAAATTACTCTGTTATAAATACAACTTTAACTGTTAATGTAACTGTTAATGGAACATCCAACCTTTCAAAGATTTTTAATGGCACTTTTTTTGTGAATATAACAAATGGAAGCGCAGCTATAGTTGAATTTAATTTTACTTTTAATTTCAGCAGCAGGCTGGACTTAAGCAGCATATTATTAAATAAAACTAATAATGGCAGCAGCGCGCTGTCAATAAGAAACATAAACCTTACAGCGCTAAATAAAACAAAAACAGCGTATATTGACAAGGTTAATTCAACTGCAAAAGCAGTTTGCATAAAGGACAAGGATGTTGGCTTTGATAATATAAGCTCTGCATGCAATTCAGCAGATGAACTTTTAGTTTTATGCAATAATCAGTCAAATAATGCTTATACGTGTTATGATACAGGAACGATTTACAGGATAACAGGGCTTAATCATTCTGCTATGAAAGAGCTTTGCGCTGATAATGACGGAGATGGCTATGGAAATGGGTGCGCTTTAGGCAGCGATTGCAATGATAATGACAGAAGCAAAACAACAGATTGCTCAAGCGATGACAGTGGAAGCGGCGGAAGTGGCAGTGGCAGCAGTGGAAATTCAGGAAGTGGAGGCGGTGGCAGTCCAATCATAACTGAGCCTTCAAAATCCAATAAAAAAGTCCATTTTTACTCAGCTATAAAAAGTGGGCAGCAAATCAACATAAATGTAAATAGGGAAAATGTTGCCTTTAAAAAAGTGGAGTTTACCGCAAACAAGGATTTGGAATCTGTTACTATCTCCATAAATGCAATTAATGAAGATGACGCAATTAGCATATCAGATAATGTTTATGCTTTTCAGTATATTGAAGTTGAAGCTGATGGCATGTCCTCTAAAGATGTCTCAAATGTTAAAATCCAATTTGAGGTAAATAATTCATGGATAGCTGACAATAAATTAAATGCCGATACTGTGGCATTAAACAGGTATTCAAGTGGTTGGCAAAAGCTTGCTACAAATATGCTTGCAAAGGGCAGCAAAATTTCTTATAGCGCATATAGCCCAGGATTTTCCATTTTTGCGATAACTGCAGAAAAGCCAAGAGAAATAATTAATGAGCCTGTAAAATCCCTTCTTAATTTAAATGAAAACAAGGCAGAAGAAAAGAGCAAGGAAAATCCCGCAACAGCGACAGCAACAGCAGCAGTAACTGCAGAGATAAGAGGAAATAAACCTGCATTTTTTGCCAAAGTTTCTGTAGCAGCTTTGATTATGCTTGCAGGCATAATTTATGTTTTCGGTTTTATGAAAAAAAGGCGTAAAAAGTGATTTTAACTACTATCTAATAATAAGGGGTAATTTTATAAATAACTTATAATTTCCAGTTAAGATTTATGGTGCAATACGTTTTTGTTTTTGGATCGACTGGAAACATAGGAACAACTTTAATTAAACAAATCTTAGAAAATTATGCAGTTAAATCAACCCGCGAATAGTTGGGCTTGCTTCAAGCACAGGTTTTATTTTTTCTAATGGGAGGATTCCTCCATCACAAGCATGGGATTTTGCAAGCAAGCGTGATGGGGGAATGCCCTATAGAAATCTTGATGATATTCTGGTATATGTTAAAGAGCAGTATGCCAATACCGATCCACTCGTTTTTGCTGGTGTGACCGCTGTTAATGATCCCATGACTGCATTTCAGACAAATGTAGTAAGCTATACAAAATTCAGCATTGTCACAGCAAATAAAAACCCTATTGCTTTGTCCCCTTATAAGGTATTCCAGATTCTTACAGAGAATACAGGAAGATACGGCTACAGATGCTCAGTTATGGCAGGACCTAGAATCACTGCCCAAAACCTTAGAGGGGGGTTATTAAATGTTGGCAATGTCCGTAACTGCTAACACAGCATAAAGGGTTTTTGCGAATTA
>JACPMQ010000083.1 GCA_016185955.1 Candidatus Woesearchaeota archaeon
GGTGTAAAGGGATTTTGGGGTTATTATCTACCACTCGATGTAATGGCCGCTTTTAGTATGATTTATGAGCTAATAGAGTGGGCTGTTGCTCTTGTTTTTGGTGGCGAGTTAGAAATGACTTATCTTGGGACACAAGGTGATATTTGGGATGCACATAAAGATATGGCACTAGCCACTTTAGGCGCTCTTATTTCTATGGTTATAGTAGCATTTATTAATTATCGCTATAAGCCTGATTTCAAAAAAGAAATTGAGAGCAGCTTATCTGTAAAAAGAAAGACACCATTGGGTGAAGTGGAGTTAGAGAGAATGAAGAAACATAGTAAAAATAATTGATATTGAGTTACATCCTAATTCTATTCTTTGATTGATTTATTCCGTAGCCCCCGATTCAGTTTATCGTTTCGTAAAGCCCCCGAACGCAGTGAGCCTTCGCCAAAAGCCTGAATAAAGGATATTTTATAACTTAACACAATCAAAACATATTAAAAGGCATTATTTTTTCTTTATTCTATAGCCCCGTAGTGTAGCGGTCAAATCTTACGAGGCCAATCATGCGAGGCTCTGGACCTTGCGACCCAGGTTCGAAGCATTTTTTATTTCAATCAAAAATTTGCAATGCAAAAAATGTCGGAAGTCCTGGCGGGGCTATTACACAATGAAAAACCTTATTGCGCAAGGCGCAGAATCAAAGTTATTTTTGGACAGCCATAAAATAATAAAGCAAAGGTTCAAAAAAACCTACAGGATAAATGAAATAGATGACAAGCTAAGAAAGTTTAGAGCCAAAAGGGAAGCAAAAATACTTGAAAAGCTTAAGGCAATTAATTTTTCAAGCCCGATTCTGGTTAAAAGTGATGAGAAGCAAAATCTTGAAATTGAATTCATTGACGGGAAAATCCTCAGGGATGTTTTAGAAAAAAGCAGTCATGTTAAGCTAGGGAGAGAAATAGGGGAAAAAGTTGCTGTTCTGCACAATAATGGAATAATCCATGGCGACCTCACAACATCAAACATGATATTTGGCAAAAATCTAATCTCTAAAAAAGATGAAATTTTTTTCATAGATTTTGGCTTGAGCTTTTTTTCTGAAAAAATAGAAGACAAAGCTGTTGATTTGCACTTATTAAAAGAAGCGCTTGAGTCAAAGCATTCTGAAATATGGGAAGAATGCTATAATGCTGCATTGGAAAGTTATGGAAGATTGGCATTTAACAGCAAAGAAATATTAAAGAGGCTTAAGACAGTTGAGTCAAGAGGGCGTTATAAAAACAAAATTTCCGCCAATCTTTGATTGGCGGAAATTTTGTAATGGCAAACCGTGGGTTTCGTAACACTAAAAAATCTGCAAGGCAGATTTTTTAGTGTTTTGCAATGGCAAATTTTTTAAAATCAACCCTCTTTTTGATTTGTGAGCAAAATGGAGCAGTATCTCGATGCATTAAAAGATATTTTGGGCAATGGGATAGACAGGAAAGACCGAACAGGAACTGGCACAAGAGCTTTATTTGGGATGCAAATGCGATTTAATATGGAAGATGGCTTTCCTGCTGTAACTACAAAAAAGCTTGCATTTAATTCCATGAAAGCTGAGCTTTTGTGGTTTATTAAAGGAAGCTCTGATGTAAAAGAGCTGCAAAAAATGGGATGCAGTATTTGGGATGCCAATGCAGAAGCGCCTTATTGGAAAAAAAAAGCGAAATTTAAAGGCGATGTAGGCAGAATTTATGGAGTTCAATGGCGCAAATGGAAAACTTCAGATGGAAGGGAAATAGACCAATTAGCTGAAGCAATAAGGCTGATAAAAGAAGAGCCAGACAGCAGGAGAATAATTGTAACAGCATGGAATCCTGCTGAATTGGAGCAGATGGCATTGCCGCCATGCCACGCATTTTTCCAGTTTTTTGTCGCAAAAAACAAGCTGTCATTGCAGATGTATCAGCGCTCATGCGATATGTTTTTAGGAGTGCCTTTTAACATAGCATCTTATTCCTTGCTTCTGCATATGATAGCTCAAGTAACAAATTTAAAGCCTTATGAATTTATCCACACATTAGGAGATGCTCATATTTATTATAATCATTTTGGGCAAGTAAAAGAGCAATTGACAAGAAAGCCATTTCCATTGCCTAAGTTATGGCTAAATCCCGACATAAAAAACATTGACGGCTTTAAAATGGAAGACATAGAGCTTATTAATTACGAGCATCATATGTCCATAAAGGCTCGTATGTCGGTGTAGCATGATAATCTCCCTTATTGCAGCAATGGGAAAAAACCGAGTTATTGGAAAAAATAATTCTCTGCCATGGAAGCTTCCTGCGGACATGGAATATTTCAAGAAACTAACAAAAGGCAAGCCTGTAATTATGGGAAGGAAAACTTTTGAAAGCATGGGAAAGGCATTGCCTAACCGCATTAATATAATCATTACAAGCAACAAAAATTACAAGGCAAAAGACTGCGTGATAGTGCATTCTATAAAAGAGGCATTAAAATCTGCTGGAAATAAAAATAATGAAGAAGCTATGGTTATAGGAGGAGCAAAAATATATGAGGAATTTCTGCCGATAGCAAATAAGGTTTACCTAACTGTGATAGATGAGGATTTTGACGGCAACATTTATTTTCCTGATTTCAGCAGGAAAGAATGGAAAGAAACAAAAAGGGAAGAGCACGAATCAGATAAAGTTAATCCATACAAATATGCTTTTTTGGTTTTTGAGAGAAATTGATTGCACTATAAGATAGAGTAGCAATAAAATCGTAACTGCTAACACAGCATAAAGGGTTTTTGCGAAAGTCGGTGCTTGTGCGCAATTGCCAATTCTGAAAGCTCCGCAGGATTACGATAAATGACCTGAGCAATGCCGCAGCATTGCGAGGTTGAGAGGTAAGTTAAGGCTCCGCACAAGCACGAATAAGAATTCGCAAAAACCCCGCTTTTCAAACAAAGTCCTGTTAGCAGTTACATAAAATCTAAAGATTTATAAACATTTAGAATTTATTATGTCATGACTGAAGAGTTAGTCTAAAAATGAATGGCTCACAATTAAACAAATCAGGATTTAAATATAAAGAATTTTGCGGCAAAACCGTAGATAAAATGCCTCAATTGATAGGAGAAGGCAGAATGCCTTTGTCAGTTGCAGGTCTTATGGAAATAAGGCTGGAAACTCAAAATGCTCCTGCAGAAGTGAGAGATTATTGGAGAGATAATTTTTTTGATACAGGAGACGGAATTGCTTATCATCCAAACGGAAGAATCAAAATTGTTGCTGATGCTATCCCTTTGAGGGAAATGAATTCTGGAAGCAGGCTAGTGGATGGTACTTTGGTGTTGCCTCATGATATATATAAAAGTCTTGAAGGAATGGAATTTACAAGAGAGGCTATAGAAAGATATTTTAGTGATGGTTATACAAGAGAGGGAGCAAAATTAAATCCTTTATGGAAAATCCTCGCAAGAGATCAGCATTTGTTAAACGAGTATGTTGATTTAACCTTTGCGGAAGCAAAATTGCAATTCCAGTATGATACAAATATGGGAATTTACATAAAAGATGCACCTAAAAATTTCTCAATGCGGCTCTGGTGCATCGGAATGCTCAGAAGCGGATATGCTGCATTTGGCGGGGGCGGGCTTGCATTTTCCGGAGGTCGCATCATCGGAATATTACCAGAAGTGCAGCACCAAAATCCAGTAGTTGCTCCCACTCTTGAGCAGATTTTGACTTACTCTAAAAGTCCAATCATTGCTCCAGCTAATGGAGTTGCGCAGGTATACTAGTTTTTAAAACTTTACGCAGCGAAAAACTTTTTTGTTGTTGCAGAAAACAATCGATTAAAAATAATCTTTAATGACATAACTTACTCCCTGCAAACTCCAGTCTCTATTGCAGCCCTTTTAACAGCTTCTGCAATTGCTGGCACGACATTCTTGTCAAGCGTATAAGGCAGTATATTATCTTTAGTTGGTTTTACACATCCTGCTAATGCCCTTGCTGCTGCTATCTTCATTTCGTTGTTAATTTTAGTTGCCTTTGCATCCAAAGCTCCCCTAAAAACTCCTGGAAAACTTAAAGAGTTATTTATCTGGTTTGGAAAATCGCTTCTTCCGGTTCCAACAATAGCAGCAAATTTCCTTGCTTCATCAGGCATTATCTCTGGAGTAGGATTTGCCATTGCAAAAACTATTGCGTCTTTATTCATTTTTTTTATGTCATTTGCCGTAAGCAAATTTCCAGTGGACAACCCAATAAAAACGTCTGCTCCGTCAAGCGCATCTTTTAAAGTCCCTTTTCTGTTTTGCCTGTTTGTGATTTTTGCCATTTGCTGCTTAAACTCATTTAAGTTATCCCTTCCAATATAAATAATTCCTTTGCTGTCGCATAAAATTATTTCTTTGACAGAAGTGCATATTTTTTTGTCTATTCCGAGGCAGAGAAGCATTTTAGCGACAGCTATTCCCGCAGCTCCTGCGCCGTTTATCACTATTTTTAGATTTTCAATTTTTTTGCCAACTACTTTTGACGCATTAATCAAGGCAGCTAAAATGACAATTGATGTTCCGTGCTGGTCATCATGCATAACAGGAATGCCTATATTAATCAATGCATCTTCTATCTTAAAGCACCTTGGAGATTCTATATCCTCTAAATTTATGCCGCCAAAAACAGGAGCTATATTTTTTGCTATGCTTATTATCTCATCATCATTTTGTGTTTTGATGCATATTGGAAAAGCATCTATGTCTGCAAGCTCCTTAAACAAAACAGATTTTCCTTCCATCACGGGCAGAGATGCTTCTGCTCCTATATTCCTCAAGCCTAAAACAGCGCTGCCGTCTGTAATAACAGCAACAGAATTAGCTTTCATTGTGTAATCATAAATCTTTTTTTTGTCGGCAGCTATTTCCTTGCATACTTCCGCTACTCCGGGAGTATAAACAAGGCTCAAATCCTCTTTTGTCTTAACGCTTATTTTTGATTTTGTGGCTAGCTTGCCTTTGTTTTCCTTATGAAGCTTTAGCGCATCTTCCCTTAAATTCATTTTAACATCCCTCCCTTTTGTTTTTTGGCCATTAATCTTTTGGATAAACCTTAATTTTATATAGTTTTAAAGCAAAATTGGAATGTCTTTTTAAATGTTTTTGATGGTTGTAACTGCTAACACTACACAAAAGGTTTTTGCGAATTAAGTGCTTGTGCGTATAGTGGCGCAACTAAATAATGGAACAATAATTATTGCGCCACTATGCTAGAGAACACAAAGTATAGGAACGGAAGTCAATAATCGTAATAGATGTTCCGTTCCTATATTTA
>JACPMQ010000011.1 GCA_016185955.1 Candidatus Woesearchaeota archaeon
AAGTGATGTTAGCAGTTACGTGAATGCAGCTCAGTAGAAATCCTAAAAGTCAAAAACTAAAGTGGCTGCTCCAGAGCCGCGCTTTAGGCAAAATGGCGCATCTTGATTCTTTTTTATAATAAAAATATCTTACAGATACACGCCATTTTGATAGCACAATTAGCATTCTTCTGCTTGCCTACCGCCCCTTATTTTGGAGCAGCCACTCATATTTTTAGCAGATACTTTGCACAACCTTCACAAAATAATAATATTTAAAAGTTAGTATGTTCCACTTTTATGAATGGACAAAAAATTCCATCTTGACGCGGTAAAAGATATTGATATTGAAAATGCTTCTATCCTTAACATAGCGGAACAGATGCACGATGCCGGCGGTTTTTCAGCAAAAAAATTCGGTGTTGGAGTAAAAATCCTGGCAGAATTTATACAAAAAAAAGATTGCCTGAAGTTTCTGTCAATACCTGCTGCTCCTATATCCACAGGATTAAGAGGAGTCATAAAGCACATGGTTAAGAAAAAAATGTTTGATGTGATAGTTACAACATGCGGCTTTCTTGACCATGATGTCGCAAGAACCTATAAGGATTATTATAAGGGAGATTTTATGATGGATGATGCAATGCTCAATAAAAAAGGGATTAATAGGCTTGGAAGCATTTTAGTCCCAAATGAGTCTTACGGGATTATTATAGAGGATGTCTTTAAGATATTTCTTCAAAAAATGTATGATAAGGGTTATAGGGCAATTTCGACAAAAGATTTCTGCTATGAGCTTGGAAAATGCATGGAAACAGCAAAAAAAAGAGATTGCTCTATTTTATATTGGGCGTATAAAAATAAAATACCAATTTTTATTCCTGCTCCAACTGATGGAAGCGTTGGCAGCCAAGTGTGGATGTTCAATCAAAAGCATAAGGACTTTACATTTGATATAATAAAGGATGAGCATGCGCTTTCTGATTTGGTGTTTGAGGCAAAGAGCATGGCAGCCTTAATAATAGGCGGTGGTGTTTCTAAGCATCATGTAATATGGTGGAGCCAATTTAATAAAGGATTGGACTATGCTGTTTACATAACAACTGCAGTGGAATATGATGGTTCATTGTCAGGAGCCCAGACAAGAGAAGCGATAAGCTGGGGCAAATTAAAAGAGAAGGCAAAACATGTAACAATAGAGGCAGACGCAACATTGATTTTGCCCTTCATGATAGCTGCTGTTGAGGAGAAGCTGAAGAAGATCAAATGAGAACCGCAAATTTTTCGCCAATCAAACACGAAAAAACGTATCTGCAAACACTACCTAAAGAGTTTTTGCGAAAGTAAGTGCTTGTGCGTATAGTGGCGCAACTAAATAATGGAACAATAATTATTGCGCCACTATGCTAGAGAACACAAACTACTTCAATAAATTATTTGTGTTCTCCGCTGTAATTTGCCAATTCAGAAAATTCCGTAGGATTGTGATAAGCGACCTGAGCAACATGAAATGTTGCGAAGTTGAGAGGAGTATAAGGCTCCGCACAAGCACTAATTAGACTTTCACAAAAACCCCATTTTTCTGACAAAGTCGTGTTAGCAGTTATAAAAAAATCAAGATTTTTATGCTAATAGACATACATTGCCATTTGGAGCATTCCTATTTTAAGGATGATATAGATGCTGTTGTGAAAAATGCCATTAAAGCTGGATTAAAAGTAATTCTTACTGCAGGCATAAATTCAGAGACAAACAGAAAGGCTTTGGAATTAGCGCAAAAATATAATATTGTAAAAGCCTGCTTGGGAATTTATCCAATACACACATTGCAGAAAGAAATAGAGCTTGGCAGCTTTCCTTTAAAGGAAAACAAATTTGATGTTGATGAAGAAATAAAGTTTATAGAATCCAAAAAAAATAAAATAGCCGCAATTGGAGAAGTTGGCTTGGATTATTTCTGGGTTAAAGACAAAGTTAAAGAGCAGCAAGGGCTTTTTGAAAAAATGATTTCTCTTGCGGAAAAATTAGGAAAACCAATAATAGTGCATTCAAGGAAGGCTGAGCAAGATTGTGTAGATATGCTTAGCAGTTCAAAATTAAAAAAAATCATAATGCACTGCTTTTCCGGCAGAAAGCATTTGGTGAAAAAAATAATTGACAATGGATGGTTTTTGACAGCCCCAACAAGCATTGTTAAAAGCACGCAGTTTCAGGAAAACATCAAAATAGCTCCGATAACACAAATATTTGCGGAAACTGATGCTCCTTACTTAAGCCCATTTAAAGATAAAAGGAATGAGCCAGCGTTTGTTCTTGAATCATATAAAAAAATTGCAGAAATAAAAAATATGGAGCTGACTGAAGTTATAAATAACATTTGGATGAATTGGCAGAGAGTGTTTGCGTCTTAAAAATTTTGCCTCTAGCAAATAATTATGCCATTTTGATAGCACAATTAACATTCTTCTACTTGCCCACCGCCCCTAATAATGGAACAGCCACTCATATTGTTATCAGTTGCCTTTTGCAAACAAAATCAATCAAAATTGTGGCATAAGAGCCTTTTGGGAGGGAAAACTTTACAGTAATTTTTTCCATGTTCTTGTTTAATTCGTCTTTTCCGGAGCTTATAACTGAAAAATCCTCCACTTTTATAAACGCATTTCTTTCACTGCCTTCTAAACTTAAATCTGGAATCTGCCTTATTATAAAATCCCTGGAGTCTAGATTCTCATCCAAAAGAATTTTTTTAATTATTTTTCCAATTATCTTTCCTGCTGCGTTGCCATCATTATCTTTTGCTTCATTTATTTCTGTCCCGAACCCAATCAGAGGAAATTTTACCAATAAACTTTCTTTTTTATTGCCTGATTTAATACCCTCGCCTAATTTAATATAGCTGTCTAATGCTTTGTTAAATAAAAAAGACTGGTAGGAATGCAGATAAAATTTCAGCATCCTGAAAGGAATCAGCTTTAAGGCTCCTATAAAGTCGTTTCTATGCCCTTTCAAATAAATTTCAATGCTTTTGTTGTAATCTGAATTGCTGCTGAGTATCAGCTCAACAGCGTCTTTAAAATTTTGCTTTATGACAGCTTTCCCTATCAGATAATTTTTTTCTGAAATTCTCTGCTCCCCAAAATAGTTTGGGATTAAGATGCCTTTTGATTTCCCCGGGGTTGGTGCGAAAGTCGGCGCTTGTGCGTATTTCTCCTTGATTTTTAAAATTTCTTCTTTTGCGAGATTTCTTATTGTTATCAGGAATTCATTGCCTTTTAAGCTCCCCAAATAAACTTCATCATTGCCTTTTCCAAGATATTTTAATTCAATGCCCTTTATCTTAATTTTTTCAGTGCTCTTGCTGCCATTGCGTATGGAAATTATCTGCTCAGTTAATGCCTTTTTATCTTTATTGCCTGCAAATCCTATTCCGTTTTTGTGAAAATTTTTATTTGTGCTGATCTTGTTTGCTATGGCTTGCACAGCCTTTAAGGTATCATAATCTCTTTTTTTTAAAAGAAAATAGGAATATAAGCCATTCTCATTGAATTTTATGTCATTTATTTCCTTCACAACAAAATCTTCTGGAATCTGCTTTATTCTGTACATGGAATTAAAAAATCAAAATGTAAAAAATAAAAAATAACAGAAAAAGAGCCGAATTATTTTTTCTTCTTTTTTCTTCCGCCCCTGACCATTTTTGCCATGGAGACGTCGCCTTGCTTGTCTACGAAATACAGGAATCCAGGCTTTTTTTCAACCCCTACTTTGGCAACAACCTCAATTTTGCCTTTTGCCTTTTTTTTGCCCCTTGCCATCTTAGCCCTGGCAACGTTACCTTTTTTGTCCAGGAAATAAAGGTAGCCAGATTCTCTTTTTACTCCAACCTTTGCAATTTTTTGTGCCATTCTAATACCTCCTCATTTTTTTATTGTAGATTATTGTTTTATTGTAGATTATTGTAGAAATTCTTTAATGCCTCTTGTATTTAAAGTTTTCGTTTTTCCGACGGAAATTATCACGGCTCCGCACAAGCACGAATAAGAATTCGCAAAAACCTATCTTAAGGCTTTGTCATGGCACAGACGGGCTTGTCGGACAAAGCTCTGTTAGCAGATACATAAACAGCAAAATTTTATAAACCAAAAAGCCATACTCAAGCCATGGCATCTATAATATACTTTTTTCCGATTGATGTGACTTACAAGATTATCGACGGAAAACCAGCGATACATATGTTTGGCAGGACACTGGATAACAAGCAAGTATGTGTAATATACGATAAATTTGAGCCGTATTTTTATGCAATCCCAAAAAAAAATGCAGATATTTATGACGAGCTAAAAAATTTCAAGGTCATAAGAAATGAGCAAGAGCATTCTGTTGCAAGAATAGAGCAATATAAAAAAAAATATCTCGGCAGGGAAGTTGCAACATTGAAAGTTTTTACAAAATTGCCTTTTGACGTTCCATTCATCAGGGAAGAGCTGAAAAAAAATCCCAAAATAGAGTCGATAAACGAAGCAGATATCTTATTTGCAAGAAGGTTTATGATAGACAATAACATAATACCTTTAACCTCCTATAAGGCAGAGGGCAATTTCCAAAGCCAAAAGCTGAAGGTTCCGGCTTTCATAGCTGAAAAAATAGAGCCATTTGGAGATGAGACTTTATTGGCTCCAAAAGTGCTTTCTATAGACATAGAGACTTATACGCCTCCTTACAAGGAGATTGAGCCTGAAAAAAACCCCATAATAATGGTTGCATTTTATGCAAAAGACTTCCAAAAAGTTTTTGTCTGGAAGCGCTTTACCACATCTCTTGAATATGTGGAATTTGTTGACAGCGAGTCCGAGCTGATAAGCAAATTCAAGGAAGTGATTGAAAATTACAAGCCTGATATAATCACAGGCTATTTTTCAGACGGATTTGACCTCCCGTACTTAAAAATTCGCGCTGACAAATACAAGATAAAGCTCGACATAGGGCTTGATTTTTCTGAAATAAAGATAGCAAAGGGCAAAAGCACTACGGCAGAGATAACAAGCATTATTCACCTCGACATTTTCAAATTCATAAAAAAAATTGTGTCAGGAACATTAGAAACAAACGCATACGACCTTAATTCAGTTGCCTTTGAGCTGCTTGATGAAAAAAAGCATGATGTTGATTTAGGCGAGCTTTCAAAAGCATGGGACACAAAAACAGAAATAGACAAATTTTGCAGCTATAACCTGAATGATGCAAGGCTCTGCTATAAGATTGCTGAGAAATTGATGCCAACGATAAGTGAAATGGTGAAGATAACAGGGCTTACAATCTATGATGTGAACAGAATGGGGCTTTCACAATTAGTTGAATGGTACTTATTGAGGCAAGCACCAAATTTTAATGAAATAGCTCCAAACAAGCCGACAAGTGAAGAAACCTTTAAAAGAAAATTGCAGACATATAAAGGCGCTTTTGTATTCGAGCCAAAGCCCGGCTTGTATAATAATGTGGCTGTTTTCGATTACAGGAGCTTATACCCCACAATAATAGGCTCTCATAATATATGCCCTGGCACGCTTAACTGCAGCTGTTGCGCGGAGCAAGCAAAATTTGCCCCCTTGGAAGATAAGAAGATATGGTTTTGCAAAAAGAAAAAAGGATTTATACCGACAATCATAGAAGACCTAATAACAAGAAGGATGAGGATTAAAGAGATAATAAAAGACCAGAAAGACGAGAAATTTGCTGTTTTAGATGCGAGGCAAAACAGCCTCAAGCTTCTTGCAAACTCTTTTTATGGCTATTTAGGATTTTTTGCAGCAAGATGGTACTCATTGGAATGCGCGCAGGCAACTACAGCATTTGGAAGATACTACATAAAGGATGTTATTGCGAAAGCTGAAAAATCCGGCTTTAAGATATTGTATGGGGACACAGACTCAATATTTTTAACATTAGACAGCAAGACAATAGACGATGTCAAAAAATTTTCAGAAAGCGTTAATCAGGAATTGCCTGGATTGATGGAGCTGGAATTTAAAGGGCTTTATCCTTCAGGAATATTTGTGTCTGCAAAAGTAGGCGCTTATGGCGCAAAAAAGAAGTATGCCTTGATTTCTGAAGAGGGCAGCCTAAAAATCAAGGGCTTTGAAAGCGTAAGAAGAAACTGGTCGCTGGTTGCAAAAGAAGCCCAAGAAAAGGTCCTGGAAATAATATTGAAGGAGCAGGACAGCAAAAAAGCTTTTGACTATATAAAAAAAATAATTGACGAGTTAAGAAACAGAAAAATCCCTCTTGAAAAAGTGATAATCCACACGCAGCTTCAAAAGGAAATTTCAGACTATGATGCAAAGGGCCCTCATGTTGCAGTTGCCCAAAGATTAAAAAATCAGGGCATAAATGTGGGACCTGGCGCAATGATACAGTTTGTTGTGACGCAAGGCAGCGATATAATAAGAAACCGCTCTAAGCTGCCTGAAGAGGTGGAAAATAATGAATATGACTCCAGTTATTATATCAACAACCAAATAATTCCTGCTGTTGAAAAAATTTTTGAGTTATTAGGATACAAAAAAGAAGATTTGCTGGAAACAAAAGAGCAGACAAAGTTAGGTGGTTTTTTTAACGGAAATTAAAAAAAATCATCGCCGAATAATTGAGATTTATACTCACAGGCAGGTTTTTGTTGAGCAGCATAACCCCTTTCCATTATTTTTTGTTGAAAAGCTTGGTTTATCCTGTCATTAGTTTCTTGCATAAATATTATACGCTCTTCCAATCTTGCTCCATTAAGCAATGGCTCTCCAAAACCCATATCCCTGAATAATAGTTCCCTTGCATCAGGATTTAACCCCCTTCTATCAGGATTAATTCTAGAAATATCGCAATATAAAACACCTGCTTTGTTAAGATACCATGGAACGTTTTCTGGCTGCATAATGAAAGGTATTGTTAAATGCAATTTAAATTTATTGGTGCAATGTAACTGCTAACA
>JACPMQ010000076.1 GCA_016185955.1 Candidatus Woesearchaeota archaeon
AGGAACGGAACATCTATTACGATTATTGACTTCCGTTCCTATACTTTGTGTTCTCTAGCATAGTGGCGCAATAATTATTGTTCCATTATTTAGTTGCGCCACTATACGCACAAGCACCGACTTTCGCAAAAACTCTTTATGGAGTGTTAGAAGTTACTTTAAATGGATAGTTTTAAATAATAGTAGTGTATAACTACCTATGGTATACTGAAGATTCTACTTCTAGTAAAGTCTTTAGGTATAACTAACACAATAGGTGAGATAAATGGCTTTTAGAGAAAGAAGTTTTGGCCCTAGAGAAATGCACAAAGTAACTTGTTCTGATTGCGGACAAGAGACAGAAGTGCCATTCAAGCCAAAAGAAGGCAGACCTGTATATTGCAGGGAATGCTATCAGAAGCATAGAAAGTTTTAAGGCTTTCTCTGTTTTATTTGGATTTATTTTAAATCCTTTATTTCTTTTTTTTTATTTTTTTATGATAGATAAATATCTACATTTGTAAAACCAAATCATTTTGCAACGTGTGCAATTGTTTTATACACATTCAATTGCTGTTCCCTAGGAAGCATTGGGACTACTTTAGCAGCAATCTCTAATGCTCCGCGATTTAGCATCATGTGAGGAATATATACCTCATTATTTGAATAGTGTGGCCCTCCTTTATCTGTCAATAATACTCTAGTTCCCAATATATCTGATAGTTGAATTAGAGTGGGATTAATATCTGGAACTTTCATTATTTTAGGATTATTATAGGGTGTCATATTTTTTAACTTTGAAATTCCTGCATAAGTTCCAACTCCCAATAAAGCTAAAAATGACAATGCTATACCTAAAATACCTGCTTGTGTTGCAGATGCGCCTAAATACTCTACAGGATTTGTTACCATGAAATTAGCTTCATCCACTAACAATTTGCCCATATCTGCTAACGAAATTGGCGTGCTATCTCTCTCTATATGATTTCTAAACATGCTGATAATATCACTAAGATTTTTAATAGGGGCTATTCTGCCTGCAGAAGGCATACCTCCATATTCTTTTAATTTTTTATAAAACTCATCGCTTAGTTTTTTAGGTGTAAAATCAGCTATCTTCCAATCGCCATTCTCCTCTATTTCAAGCCATGTATGAGGAATGCCATCATGAAGGCCGCTGGCATAACGCACATTGTCCACTCCCAACTTGTATAGAAGTAACGCTGCATAAGTATTGCCTGTCGTGCAAATAGCCTTTTTTTCTGCAAGCATTGCCTCTAGCATACTACCATATTTTTCGCCAACTTCCGGATCTATAGAATCATATCTGAAAGTCTTGTTGATATATTCCATAATTTTTGCAATCTTTTTTTTGTCAGATTCTCCTCTTAATGTGGAAAGCTTCTCAGGGAGTGATATTCTTATTGAGCTAATGAGTTTTGAATAGGGTTCTTTGTCATCCCAAAAAAGTCCTCCAGATTGCTCAAATAGATGATTGCTGGTATCATACCTTATATACCCTGCGTCTCTTGGGTTATGTGAACGGCTTGCTAACATTCGTGCAAGGTCATCTCTTGAAAGGTAATCTCCTCCAGATACTATGCTTTCAGGTATACTTCCAGATTCGAGTACGGTAATTCCAAATGGCAATGCAGTAGAGTTTTGAAACATCCTTGTACCTCCTAATGAATAATTTTTTAATTCCTGCAAGCTTCTTGATTCCTGAACATCATGAGTTCCGTCAATTGCAGTCGTCTGTTGTGTAGCCTCATGAGGAGGAGTGCTTCTCAATGCAAATCCTGTGCTTAAAAGAAAGGCTGTAAGAGAGGCTATTGCCATATGTTTTAAGTATGTTGTCCTTGTTTTTGTTTTTGTATGTGCAGCCATAACATTTTCTCTACTCTTTCCGGTAATGTCTGTGTACAATTTTAATTCTGATTGAGGGAGAGATATGCCCACATCACTTTCTATGCGATTGAGAGAATACTTTAAGTTTATATCCCCAGTATGGTCTGCAAACAGTATATTCTCAGCAATTATGTCGCAGATTTCCTTATTATTTTTAAAACCATAAAAGACACTTCTTAATATAGTCTGATAAGATGTTTCAGACTCTTGCCTAATTGTTCTCACATACTCCGAATGCAAGAAGTCTACAACGATTGAAGGCAACTCTCTCTGAAATGCATCAAACTGTTTTTTCCCTTTTCCCGTAGTCATCACCCTTGATTTTGTCGTTGTAACTGGTAGCCCATGCTCATATAAGTTGAGAGTAATACCTTTCAAAAACTCAATGTCAGATATATGCCTGCCATCCTGAAAAAAATAAATTTGGCCTTGTTCGGAGGGATCATAGAACATGCTTCCACGAAAATCTCCCGCTCTAAAATCAAAAGCACCCCTCTGCATTTTTAAGTCATGCCCATTTAGTCTTATGTTAGCGTCAGTGTTTTGGTATAATTTAATTAATCTTCTTACATCATAATAAGAACCTCCTCTCCTTCCTCTCCTGGCTATAACCAGTCTAGTCCCTCTTTTAAAATCATCTCTTTGTTTTACTTTTACTACTCTATCTCTGCCTACCTCTAGCGTATACTTGCCTGATTCTAGCAATATGTGGGAATAGGCTTCAATCGGTGGAAGCACAATTGCTAAAGCCTGAATATTTCCATCTTTAGCGCCCTCAAAAATTATATCATCTAGTGTAGCGGGGCTTGTTATCCCAACCTTTTTGTCTGTAAGTGTTATATCCACTTCAGATTTTGAAGCATAAAATCGCCTAATAAAGTTGTCTAAAAAATCAATAGGATTTTCGTAGCCTGAGCCTAACTTTCTTATCCAGTCTGTAATAGATAATCCAAATGCAAATCTTTCTGTCATTTTACACCACCAAGATGTTTTGAGACTATCTGTTGCGCCACCTCAACATTACCCCCTTTTACATTAGCAAAGTATAATAGTTGTGGAATCCATGGAGAATACCCAATATCATGGGGATTTAATATTATTTTATCGGGTTTTACTATGCATCGTGGACCACCTTTAGGAATATTGCCATAAAATACTGAAATATTTCCATGTGTCAATTCTTCCTTTACGAATACTAAAAATTGGTTATGTTCCTGACTTAATGTTCCTCTATAGGGCTTTATTCTATCTCTTGCTTTACTGAAAAAATACATACCGCTTCCAATTGCAACTGCAGCTAAAGCGCCTAAGTAATATAGGCTGTTAGTGGTTTCTGATGTGTCTCGCATTGACTTTGCAACTTTGGTAGTTAAAGACGGGGACTCTTGTAATGCTTCCGCATTTGAATTTGGATATACTGCTGAAGGTATTTTTGCTTCTGTTACATTCTCATTTTTGGCGCTGTTTGCTATAATCACACCTGCTCCAAAAATTCCACCAGCTACCAACAGTGCAGAAATACAAGAAATGGCTGCCTTTTTCAGGAATCCCGAATCAGTTTTGAGAGGTCTATAACTATCAATATACTTGGGGCTATAATGCTTAACAATTTTTTCTTTAATATAATCTGTTAATGTGTTGTATGATTTTCTTAATGCTAATTCCAGTCCGTAAACTGTTGTACCAAGGATTACTGCTCCACCAGTCATACCCAAGCCAATTGTGCTTGCTATTCCTACTGCTTCGTTTTCTTTTATAAGGGAGTATATTCCTAATCCGAATGATGCTAGAAAGCCAGTAACTAGTGTTAGTGGTCCAGAGTCTCTTATCTGGTCCATAAGATATTCTTTACGCTTTGCCATGTTGCGAACTATTGGAAGTTTACCAACAATTGCAGTTAAGATATTGCCATACGCTTCATTAATGCCATTAATAAATCTGGAAGTAAAGGTTTCTTCCATGTCATACCTAAAAGTAGCTTGAATCAAATCTTCCAAATTCCTTGATAACCAATTTTCATTTACCGTTCCATCACCATTGAATATAGTGGTGTGTAAAAATTCCCCGTAGTCAGCAAGTCGTGATTCTACAGATAACTTGCATATTTCTGTGCTTGTACCCAAGCCCAATTGCCTTTTCTTTTTTTCGATATAGCCCAACACACAATCAAGCACACCATCCTTAATTAGTGTATCTCTTGAAAAGGTCGTATCAAGACCATTGCAATTGACAGCGCCCTGAAAACCATTGCCATCTATAGATGCTAGCTTAATATAGTGGGAAAGAATATCTATCCTTCCAGTACTCTTTTCTGTTTTGGATAGGTAGCCTTCTATTGAATTTTCGTTGAAAGCCATTGTTCCTGGAATGTCTGGAGCTAATGCCTTGTTAATCCTTGCAGTTCTGCCATCGTTATGAAGATAAATCGGAGTTTTAACATAGCAACAATCTCCTTCAAGAATGCTAACCACCTTATCAAAATCCACAGTTGAATTTGAAGATAATTTAATTTCTATAGTAGTTCCTTGCTCATTCCTTGTTGTCGGTAGAAAATCCCCACGTTGCAACTCAGCATTAACTATGACCTTTCCGCCCATTCCTGTTCCCGGCTTGCTATCAACAGCTACATACTCATGCCCAAGCCCATAGGCACTGACAGCACCTATACCAAACTTTCCTGCTGCATGGGCTAATCCCTCATTTATTGATTTAAAGAGGTTAAAATATACCCCATCGATAACATCCTGACTCATGCCTGTGCCATTATCTTCTACTCTGATGATTCTTTTTTCTGTGTCTATGTATATATCTATTCTTCCGTCTTCGCGGTCATGTGTTGCAGCGGCTGAATTTTGAATCAATTCACGAATAAAATGCTCTTGATGCTCAAATTGGCCGATAAGGATATGATTTATCAATTCTCTAATTTGTCCCGAATCCTGAATCCCTTTTTCTGCAATTGATTCTGCTGCCTTGAGCAAAGCAGCTTGATTTTCCTGCCTTCTTTGATGCTGGTCAGCTATAACATCGTCTAATGACTTTGATTCTGTCGGCGTGTCTTGCCGTCTATTATCATACAATTGTCCCATTGCCTCCCCTACTTTAGAACCATTGATAAACAGCCCACGAACATTTTGGCCGCCAATTTTGAAACTACCATAATAACTATATCTTTCAACCATATGCGGAGAATGAACAGCTATTAATCTTGCAGAGGCATATTTCCTTCCAAGAGCCTGAGCAGTTTCAAGATCTTTGACAATTGCCAGAGAAGGTAATTCTATATATCGTAAAATTGGCTTGCCTTTTAGAAAATCTCCAAGTCTCTTAAACATAGCTTCAAGTGCCATTTTATTAGTAAAGATTTTGGTAGTATTTAAATCTTTCTATTTTTGTTACTATATAGGAGCTACAAAATTTGAAACCTTAAGGACATTTGGAGCAACAAAAAGACAACCACCTTTTTTCAGTAAACTATTTAAGCTATCTTAAAAAATAATTAGTTATGACACTCCAATTGCCCAAAGGAACGCGTGATTTTAAGCCAGAAGAAGCAATAGTTAGAAACAAAATACTTAACACGCTAAAAAGGGTTTTTGAGCTTTATGGCTACTCTCCTTTGGAAACGCCAATTTTTGAAAAATATGAAATATTAGCGTCTAAATATGCCGGAGGCTCTGAAATTCTTAAAGAAACTTTCAAGTTTAAGGACCAAGGGCAAAGAGAATTGGGATTAAGGTATGATCTTACAGTGCCGCTTGCAAGATTTATTGGAATGAACTCAAGCACAAAAATGCCCTTTAAGAGGTATCATGTTGGGGAAGTTTTTAGGGATGGCCCTGTTGAAAAGGCAAGATACAGGCAATTTACACAATGTGATGTGGATATTGTAGGAATAAAAACAATGAGCGCAGATGCAGAGATTATTGCGCTTATCAAAAGAGCATTTAAAGAGCTTGGAATGATGCCAATAATAAAAATAAACAACAGAAAACTGCTAAATGATCTGTTATTAGCTGCGGGCATTGATAAATCAAAAATTGAAGATGCAATTCTTGCAATAGACAAGCTTGATAAATTTGGCTTGGAAGCAGTAAAAAAAGAGCTGAAATGCAAAAAAATAGACGACAAAACAATAAGCAAAATAATACAAATAATCAATATCAAAGGCTCAAATAAGGAAAAAATTGATAAGATAAAAAAAGCAATAAAAAATTCTGATGGGATTAATGAAATTGAGGAATTGCTTTATTTATTGGGTATTTTAAATGTTGACGCTGAGCTTGATGTTTCTCTTGCGCGCGGGCTTGCTTATTATACAAGCACCGTAATAGAAATCTACCTTAAAAACAGCAATGTTAAATCAGCAGTTTGCGGTGGTGGAAGATATGACAATATGATAGGCTCATTTTTGGGCAAAGAAAATTATCCTGCTGTCGGCATTTCCTTTGGGCTTGACAGGATTTATGATGCTTATTCTGAAAAAAAAGAAATGCGGCAAAAAACTGTAACTAAAGTATATATTGCTCCAATAAACACATTCAAGGAGTCTTTAAAAATAGCGGAAGAGTTGAGAAATGAAAACATAGAAGTGGATATTGATTTAGCTGGAAAGGGGCCAAGCAAAAATTTAGAGTATGCCAACAAGCTTGGAATTCCTTTTGTGCTTTTTATAGGGGAGGAAGAGTTAAAACAAGGCAAAGTAAAGCTAAAAGATATGACAAGTGGAAAAGAGCAGCTTATGAGAGCAGAAGAGCTGGTTTTGTTTCTGCAGGAAAATTTGAAAGATCACTTTCTCCCGTAAGTTCCCATAATCTCAGCTTTTTCTATGATATGGTTTTGCATTGCTGCCTCTAAATCTTTTTTAGTCGAGCCTTCTTTAAGAGTTAAAACCATGTCTAAAGCATAAACCTTAAAAAAATAGCGATGCGTTCCTGACGGCGGGCATGGGCCTCCATAGCCAGTTCTTCCAGAATTTGTTTTTCCTTCTATGCCCTTTGGCTCTGCCCCTTTTTTTATTATTTTTGTGTCTATTGGAATATTCCATACAACCCAGTGCACAAAAGTTCCCATTGGGGCATCTGGATCATCCATAATCAAAGCAAGGGATTTTGCATTTTTAGGGACATTTTCTATATGCAGTTCCGGAGATATATCAATTCCGTCGCATGTGTATTCAGACGGCATTTCCTTGCCATGCTCAAATGCAGAACTTGTAAGTTTCATTTTATTAACCTCCAAAGTTTTTATTTCATCTTTTCCTTTTGCAGCCAAGTCTTTTTTTGTTGCCAGATTGCAGCCTGCTACAAAAATAATAAATAAAAATATAAAAGGCAGCAGCTTCATATTAAGCTTATTATTTCTAACATATAAAAATTTTTGGTTTTAGTATCAAAAGCCTCCGAGGGGAATTGCACCCCCGACCTGCGGATTTCATGCAGTAGCTACAAGTCCGCCGCAATAGCTACTATGCTACGGAGGCATATAAACTAATCCATTAAAACAAACTCTGAATTTATTCTTTGTTTATATAATTTTTGTTGAACGAATAACCGAAAGAAATAAAGAAGAATCCTACAAGGTAAACATTGAGAATTTTTTTGTCAATCTCTGATTGACAAAAAAATTCGCATTAAAACTGCCCTTCCCACCCATAAAGCTTTGGATGGAATAATTCAGGAGTTGGCATCCACGTCCTTAATGTCAGGTATGCTTTTGCCTTGCTTTGCAGCCTATAAACATCTCTCCATAAATCCTTCTCCCTTTTTTCAAGATGAGCGTGCATAAACCTATGCTCGTATATATGCTTAAAATGTTTTAAAAACCAATGCTTTTTCCACTGATTGTTTAAATCACCGATAATTTTTGCTTTAAAGAACATTTCTATCTCGCCATACTGCACTTTCATTTTTTTTCCCTGATGGACTATCTCCTTTTCTTGTATATAAGCACAATGCCAATCCAAGTCAAGCGTGTTAAGAAAATAACTGCTATACCTTCCTTCATGATGTTTTCTTGCCCTCCACCAAACCCACATTTCTTTGCCGCCTTGATGTATGGCTTTTTGGTAAATGTTTTCGGAATACAGTTTTTCCATGTCTGAATGTGTTGAGGTATCTTCTTCTATTCCCTCAAAGCCAAACCACCCTTCCTCTGCAAGCAGCTCGTGCATCATAACATAAAGATTCTTTAAAGAAAAAACGTCCTTGTACTTTATAGAAAATGTTGGAATCTCTTTTATTACATCTCCCTCGCTTCCATCAGCTAAATAGACCATAGCCTAAAACCTTGCATACAAAATTTATAAAGCTTTCGGCAAGCAAATAGAAACTTATTTAAATTCTTTTTATTAATATTGTGTCATGGCAAATAAAAGTGGAAATTTTTATGGCGTAATGCTTATAGTTCTTATGGTCATTACTTTAATTGGCTTATTCACAGCAAAGCCGTCAACAACAGGCTTCACAGTTAAAGAAAATTACGAGTATTCATATTCTGCCTTTGATGTGCCTATTCATGAGGATGAGCAAGGCACATGCCTTGATGGAAGCCTTTATGGAGAATGCTCCACTTTGATAAAACCGAAGTTTTGCGTTAATGGAGATTTAGTTGATTATTGCGCATTATGCGGCTGCGATGAAGGCAATATATGCAGTAACAATAAATGTGTAAAGAGTCCATGAAAACCGAAAGTTTTTTTATAAGTAACTTATTATAGAAATTTAGTTGGGGAACATGACACTATTTAAGGGTATGCTGCGCGCTGACGAATCTCTTTTTAAGAATGAGGTTGCTTTAGATTACACATTTCTGCCTAAAATTCTGCCTCATAGGGAAAACCAGCAAAGGCAGATAGCAGCGTGCATAAAACCATTGCTGATTGGAAAAAACGGAAAAAACCTTTTTATTCATGGCGCTCCTGGCATTGGAAAGACCGCTGCAATGAAATTTGTATTAAATGAGCTTGAAGAAGAAACAGAAGAAGTTGTTTCTATTTACATAAACTGCTGGCAGAAAAACACAACTTTCAAGATAATTGTGGAGATATGCGAGACTCTTGGCTATAAGCTCACGCACAACAAAAGGACAGAAGAGCTGTTCGAAGTGATAAAAAACATACTCAATAAAAAGGCTGCTATCTTTGCATTTGATGAAGCGGACAAGCTTGAAGACTTTGACTTCTTATATTCAATTTTAGAAGAAATATACAAAAAATCTGTATTGCTAGTCACAAACTATTATAACTGGCTAGATGAATTGGATGAAAGGCTAAAGTCAAGGCTGATGGCAGAAGTGCTTGAGTTTAAGCCTTATAATCTTGCAGAAACAAGAGATATATTGAATCAAAGAATGGAGTATGCCTTTGTTTCAGGGGTATGGGAGCATGAAGCATTTGAGCTTATCGCTAAAAAGGCCGCAGAGGCAGAAGACATAAGGTTAGGCTTGCACCTTATGAGGGAAGCAGGCAATATAGCGGAAAACCAATCTTCCAGAAAAATTACTTTGGAGCATGCCAAAGAGTCAATTACAAAAGTGGACGCATTTACCATAAAAAAAAGCTCTGAGCTAAATGAGGAAGAGCAGGCAATACTTGAAATAATAAAAGATAATTCAGAAGAAAAAATAGGGGATTTATACAACATTTACAAATCACAAGGCGGAAAGCTGGTTTACAAGTCTTTCCAAAGAAAGATTGATAAGTTCCACAAAAATAAGTTTGTGAGCCTCAAAAAAATTTTTGGAGGCAAGGATGGAAATTCCACAATAGTGCAATACGCAAACATAACAAAGAAGCTGACTGATTTCTAAAGAATGATGAAAATTAGTCATTACGAAAATTACACCGCTCTTTAGAGAGGTGTGATTTTCGTATTCAAACGCCTAATATAGCCCTTAATTCTTCAGACGGCTGCCATGGAGGATCAAAAGTAACTTCTATATTAACTTCCTTGAATCCAAGCTCCATTATTTTTGCCCTTGCTTCCTCAATAAGCATCGGCCCATAAGGGCACATAGGGCTTGTCAAAGTCATTTTGATATTGGCAATATTGCCCTTCACATCAACATTATAGATTAATTCCAATGTAACTATGTCTATCATTATCTCTGGATCATTAACAGTCCTAAGCGCATTAATAACTTCTTCTTTTGTTGCCATGAATTTGTGTTATGCCAATAATCCTGAAAAGATAAGCGATAAAACTTGCATAAAAAGAAAATACATCAGCAAGGAGCTTAACAAAAAAATAGGTATGTATTTCAATCCGCTCTTAATGTTGCCCTTTTCCACAATTGAAACTATCAATGATGAGAAAAATGAGATTATTGCTATAGCTGCCATTGAAAAATAGCGGAAATCCTTGGGATTAATAGCTACCTTGCTTACACTGAAGGGCAGAACTCCTGATTTGGTTGTAACAGCCGAAAGCCTTGATATAAAGTTAAGAATCACTATTAGAAGATGATACGACAATGAAAATAAAAGTGGCGCAATTACAATTACTATAGCCGATATGAAAATTATATAAGCTATAGCAGAAGAAGATATTTCCTCTTTTAATGCTTTGCTTTCCTTAATGTTTTTAACAAGATTGTCTATTAGCCCTGCAATTTTGCCGCCGCTTTCAAGCTCGCTTATTATCAAGTCGACAGACCTTCTTAACATCGGTGAGTTGTATTTTTTGCTTAATTCGGATAACGCAGCATTAATCTCATATCCAGTCATGATTTTTTTTGACACTTCTGTCATTTCATTTGCCAGTATGCTGAATCTTGGCTTAATGGCAGCAAGCAAAGCCCTTTCGAATGTCATGCCTCCTTTAAGGTTTGAAGAAACTATTTGCAGAAAGTCTGGAAGTACATCTTCCATTGTTTTTGTCCTGTGATAAATGCGCAAATCAATATAAAAATAAATGAGCAGTATGAAAAATGATGCTGCTATTATCTGGATTACAAACCAAGAAGCTGCTGATGCAACCAGTAAAACTAACGAAGAATATTTTAAAAGAAGGGGGTATATATAAGTAAGGTAAACAAAGCCAGTTATGGCTGCTGTAATGTAGAACAACACGCCAAAAAAATTGTAAGGCACGATATTAATTCCTGCTTTAAGCAGCAACAGCCTGAGATGGGGTATTGCCCTTTTAGGCACAAATGCCTTGCCAAATTCCTCCAAGAATATAATTTTAAATGCCATTTTTTATAAGTTAACAACAGGCCTTGCAGTCCTAAAAATAGATATAAACAGGAATTGAATTAGCACAATAAACATCATGACAATCAAAAAATGGGTAATGCTCATTGTAAAATTAATGAAGCTTGCCAGCACAATAAATATTGTCATGCCTATCGAAGGCATTACAACTGCAGCAAGCATATAAAAAATAACTATCGTGTTTAATTTTTTGCCGTACTTTTTGATTTCATTGCTTTGCTCTCGCGCTATTTCCCCAAGCACAGAATTTAATGGCTCTGTAACATCTATTCCGAGTTTCAGGGCATTGTTGACATGAAACAAAATTTTCCTGAATTTTTCCGAGGGTGAATAAACCATTGCATTTTCAAGCGCATTTTCCAAAGAGCTGCCTGTATTTATGTCATTAATTATCTCTTTTATGTATTTTGAAGCCACCCCATAGCTTTTGCTTGTGTCTATTAACGCATTAAGCAGGGGTTTGCCTGCATAAAGCTTGATAAGCAAATACTGCCCCGCAAATAAAACTTCCCTGTCTATTTCCTTCTGCCTTTTGATTATAGTTGCCTTAAGTTTCAAAAAGCCAAAATAAAAGGATAAAAAAAAGATAACAACAAATGCCACTAACAAAAATACTAAAGGAATTCCTGCCTTATCTGCAACGAAAAAAAAAAGAGATGTGAGGAATAATGAAAATATCAGGGAAAATTTAATATTTTGGTAAATAAAATTCTGCGGGGTTTCCTTTAAATGCGCAATCCTAATCTCTTTTTTAAGGCGTGGAAAGAAAGAACTTACTCTTTGCACCAGCTTGATTATGAATATTCCCATCTTTTTTATTTTTCCACTAAATACCTAAAAGGCTGTTTTCTGTAATATTTTGACATAATCAATCCTATTTTGTTTATGTTGCTTACATTATTCTGAACCATCCACTTTAAAATATCAATCTTTTCACTGATATCATTTTCTATATCCTCTTTTGAAAGCCCTGTATAAAGGTTTAATGTTTCATAAATTGTTGCAGCATCATTTACTTTTTCAAGGGTATCTCTTACGGCATTAAACTGCATAATTGGATTAACATCTCCTGTAGGCTCTATTTCGCCTATTTGCAAAGTTCTTCTTTTTCCGTTCCTTCTGTTTAAATGCTGAACAATTATTAATGACAGCGCTGAAAGAATCTGCTTTGGCAGGCTTATAGGCGGCTGAGTTAACCTATTTATTGTTTCTCTTAAATTATTTGCGTGCAAGGTGCCATAAACGCTATGCCCTGTATGCATTGCCTCAAAAAGAACTTCTGCTTCAGCTTTCCTTCGTATTTCTCCAACAAGGATTCTGTCAGGCCTCATTCTTAATGAGTTTACCGTCAAGTCCAGCATATTTATGCCTCCTTTGCCTTCAGGATTTGGAAGCCTTGTCTCAAGAGGAACCCAGTGCAATATATCCGGCAGCATTAATTCACGGGTATCTTCCAAAGATATTATCCTCTGATTTGGGGGGAAAAAATTTGCAACAACATTTAGCATAGACGTTTTTCCAGAAGCAGTTCCTCCTGTGATAATAATTGAAAGCTCATTTTGGACAGCCATCCACACAAGTGCAGCAGCTTCGTATGAGATTGCATTGTCCTTAATGAAGTCAGTTATGCTCCAAGGCTTTACTGCGAATTTTCTTATAGTGATTGTATTTCCTTTTGATGATATCGGGCTTAAAGTGGCATTTACCCTGTCTCCTGTCTTTAAATGCGAATCCATTAATGGATTTAGAGCTGTTATTTCCTTGCCAGCTTCCATGCCTATCACAGTTGAGTAATACCTTATCCTGTTTTCATCAGGCAGCTTAATATTTGTCTTAAGCCAGCCGTATTTTCTGTGATAAACCCATATAGGCTCATTTGCATTATTAACCACAATTTCTTCAAGGTTTTCGTCTTTAAGCAGCACTTCAATATTGCCAAGCCCGATATTCTGCTGCAATATGTAATTTATAAGCATGTCCATTGTTTTTTTATTTGCCGTTGGAAAATATTTCTTCAGAAGAACCGATATGTTTTCTTTGAATTGCTTTTGTATAGCTGATGCTTCAATCGTATTTTCCTCTTCCAAAGTCTTAGTCTCCTGCAATACAAATTCCTCCCTTATTTTTTCAAGAATAACCCGAGTAGTTTCGCTTATGTTGGTTATGACTATCTTGTATATAGGAACAGGCTCATCTTCTTCAAAGTAGATTACCACATTCATAACTATTTCATTTACAACAATCTCATAAGAATCTATAAATTGTTTGTCAAGTTTCAATTTCAAGCCTCTTTTTTTAAAAATTCCACTATTTGCGACTACTCCATCGGCACTGCGCTCCATAATGTCCAGTCATTGCTTGGTGCATAAGGTCCAAAAACAAAGTAAGGAGGTTTATTTTGGCCAAAATAGGAATATTGCACATCTGTCCACCTTTGAGGAATTTGAGGAGCGCCCATGCCCATGCCATAAACAGTGCTTCCAAACAATCTCCATGTTTTCATTAACCCATGAAAGTCGCTTAAGTCTGTTGTTGCATCTGCTCCAGGCTCGACAGTTATAGCGCGCTCATAGCCATTTTTTTTTAATATTGACACGACATCTTTTATCGGGGCATTTCCTTGTCCAGGGCTTAAATGCTCGTCTTGATAGCCAAAATTATCTGCCAAGTGCACATTTCCAACCATTCCCTCTTTCGCAAGGCTTTCAACTTGCTTCAGATACCATTCCTTAAACTTTCCATCATTTTCTTCCCTTGTTAATTTTGGATCATCCTGCCAATATTTTCTCCACATATTCAAATGGCCTGTATCCAAAGTAGCTTTAATATGCCTTTCAGCTATTTTTTTTGCTTCTTCCTTGCTTGCTCCTATGTAAAAAGGATTTTCCTGAAGCATGCCTTCTCTTCCAGGCTCTGTTGCCTCTTCAAGCTTTTCCTTTGTCATCTCCATTGGAGCTCTGCTAACGCCCATCTGAATTTCAGGCTCTGTAAGCAGCTCTACCATGCGCTCTCTTGATTTTGTGATAATCCATTTTAATTCTTCCAGATGCCCTCCAAATCTTTCAGGAAATAAATTTTCTATAGCTACCACAACCGGATTATTTGTGTCTTTTGTCCTGCGCATTGCATGGACTCCCGCTTCAGCATACATTCTTGTGCCGTGCCATTCAAGCCTTTTTATCGGGTTTATCAAATGTATTTTCGTTTCATAAGTGTCTAAAGCTTGCTGCTCTTGCGCTGCAGAAGCCTGCCTTGCAAATTCAAGACGCTTTTCTACTTGGGTTTTTGCGTCACTAAGAACTTGCAAGGGATGCTTTGTTTCAGGAGGTATCATCTCTTGTATTGCCCCCCCCAAAGGAATAACTCTTTCTTGCTTCATTATCTTCCATTTTTCATCTTCAGGTATAGACTCGTCTATTTTTCTGTAGAAATCTTTTGCTTTATCTATTGCATCGAGCGCAGTTATCCATTCCTTTGTTTCCAAGCCATATTGCAATGCCCATCCTCTTGCATGCCCTTCCTGCACTTCTAAAGTAGCGCGTAAAAACATTTCTTCGGGATATACCTTCTCATAATAATTTGGCTCCCTATTGTACTTTTTTCTTATTTCTTCACTCAAATGTTTGTTATATTCCATAGCCTCTTTCTTAAAATAATCAAAATGCCTTAGCTTAATGTCAAATCTTCCCTCATCCTTTTTATATCTTGGAACTCTGCCATGTAAAGGGTCATAAGGATTTATTATTTTCCTGCCTTGATAATCTATATAATCTCCTACTTCAATAAAAATATCTTTTCCATTCACATCCTTTCCCGGTACTCTTTTTTCAGCCTTCAGCCAATCAGGATAAGCAACTGCTCTGTCTTTTTGCACCGTTTCCATTTTCTGGCTTGTCCTTGCGTCCATTAAATCAAATTTTGCGTCAAATTCTTCTATATGTGCTTGCCTTACTAGCAGTCTTCCGGTTTGATCTCTTGCCAAGTTAAGTGTATGCGTTTCATCATCCATATACATGTCTGTCATTGGCCTTTCAAACTCTCCAGAATGCATTACTACTGAGCCACCGCCCATATCTGCTTGAAAGTCAATAGCTCTTTTTAGTTCCATTAAATCTTGGTAAGCGCCCATAACTGAGAAGTTTCCTCTTTCATCGCGCCCCATCATTCCCATAAGCCCAAAGCTTGCGTGTGTTGTGAATCTTACTTCGTTAGCTAGTTGCATTTCCCTTAATGCCTGCCTTTGATCTTCGCCGAGCATTTCTGGAGTTTGTTGATTTCTATTTCCTACTCTATAGCCTGGAAATTGTATTTCAAGCTTTCCAGCGCCCATTCTTATTTTTGAATAAATTCCTGCTACATTAGCTGCAGAAATTCCCATTGGAACGCTCATTCCAATGTCTTGTATGCCCAAACTTACATCTGGCTTGTTAGCTGGCTGTATTCCGTAAGTTTCCGGCTCCATTGCATTAAAATAATCCACCATTGGATGATGCGAATAATAACCATCTGTAAATTTCATTTTACCGACTCTCTTTTTTATTTTTTGGTTTATTGGAGTTTGTTGCGAAATTCTAGTTCGTGCTTGTGCGGAGCCTTAACGTTCCTCTCAACTTCGCAACATTTCATGTTGCTCAGGTCGCTTATCATAATCCTACGGAGTTTTCTGAATTGGCAAATACGCACAAGCACCGACTTTCGCAAAAACCCTTTATGCAGTGTTAGCAGTTACGTTTATTGCCTCAATTGTTTTCTTACCAATTTAGCATAGCATGATGTTTTTTAAAGTGATGGTAAATTGCCCACATAGCTCTTTTTATGCTTCCTTCAGTGCTTCTCCTGTCGAGTATTTTTTTCATAACATCTGTTTTAGTCTCTTTTTTCGGCTTTTGCTCTGCTTTTGCTTTAGTTGCCTTAAACAATTCGGAAAAGCCTTTGAATATTGAAGTGTAAGGGTTTAATAATGATTGTTTTTTATCTTCCTTCTTTTCTGTTTTTGCTCCCATTTCCTCGCCAGCTTCTTTAAGGTACCTCATTAACTCATCTCCTAAGGATTCCATTGCAGCTTTGACAGAAGTATCTACAACACCCAAAAGCTGAAAATCTTCTTGCTCCCTCATCTTCCTGTAGTTTTCAATTTCTGCGTCAGTCCATGCATAAGCCCTAAAATCTATTTCAACTCTTCCAAGGTGCAAAGGTCCTCTTTGGTATTCTTGGCTATAAGACATTTCTGGCCTTGTCCTGAATAAATAATGCATAACCAAACATTGGTTGTGCAGCTTTCCAGGTTTTTTTGCCAATAATTCAACTTCTATCATGGAGCTTTCAAAAGCAACCAGTAAATCAGGAGTTTCTGTCTTGCTTTGGTCTAATTGCAGCCTTTGTATGTTTCTTAAGTAAGGCTTAACCCAATGTATGTACATCCTGATAACCTCATAATGCTGCCTTAAAAATTTTAATGTAAATACTCTCCTGTTTTTCATTTCCTCAAAAGTATGCTCTTTCCATGCAAGAAAAGTTCTTAATTTTCTTTTAAGCACTTCCCTTACCTTCCTGTTGAAAGCTCCCCTCTCTCTTTCGACAACTTCATCAACATCTTCCTGCTTTTTTGGATGTGTTGAGAAAAACAAGTCAGGCAATGTTGTAAATTGCACTTCCCGCGCCATTCCATACACGGAAGCTGGATTTTTTGCGCCTTGCTCCACTAAATCAACCCAAATGCCCTTTAAGGTTATCTCAGCGCTTTCAGAACTTTTGCTGTCTGTGCAGCTGTCATAATAATAGCTTAACCTTTCATCTAATATTCTCAGCTCTCTCACTAACTGGAAAAGCTCTCTAACCATCTTTCCTATTGTTGCAAGAAATTGGCTTGCTTTGTCCTGCTGCAATCCCAATCTCTGCTGCGAAGCTCCAAAGAAAGCAGAATTTTCAGCAGCTGCAAATATATCTGTGATATTATAGATTTGAGGAAAGCCTGAATAATACCTCAAGTAATGCAGAATCCAGAAATATGGCTCTTCAATGGAAATTCCATAGCCTTCATAATGAAGCCTATATCTTCGCGCAGGCTTTGGAAACCCTGTTTTAACATATTGCTCACGGGTTTCTTCTGCAATTTCCACTTCTTTAAAACCAAATTTTATAAGATCAGCTTCAGTTGCCATCTATCAACCTCTTTGTATAAATTCTGTAGTATACTAATCTGTATATTGTTCCTATTATGATATTTAAATGTTTCTGTAACGCAATCATAATATTTTTAAAGCAGCTATCTTTACCTTGTTTCATGGATGGCAGCATTGTAAATTTTAGAAGAGGAAGGCATACCCAAAAAATGAATCATATAATTATTTATCTTAGCGATATAAGCAACAGGAAAGAAGCTTCTAAATTAGTTGGAAAAACCGCAATATGGAAAAGCCCGGCAGGAAAGGAAATACATGGCAAAATAGCAAGCGCTCATGGCAATAAAGGCGCTGTGAGAGTTATTTTTGAAAAGGGCATGCCAGGCCAAAGTGTTGGCCAAAAGGTAGAGATAAAATAATAGAGATAAACAAATATAAAATAATAAAATAAAATTTTCTTACTCCAATTTTTTTATGTACAGTTCCTTTTTTTCCAATCCAGCAGCAATCTCAAATTCTTTCTTTGCTTCCTCATTTTGCTTCATAAACTCAAATAATATTCCTAAATTATAATGCGCTTCTGCATAGTCTTTATCCAACCTTATTGCTTCCTTAAACTCTCCCATAGCCAAATCGAATTTCCCAATTCTTGCATAAGCCGCAGCTAAATCATTATGCGCTTTTGCATATCTTGGATTGATGTTTATTGCGGCATTAAACTGCTTGATTGCATCTTCCTCCATTTTTAAATCCAGATACACCAACCCTAATTTATCATAGGTTTTATGATAAGGATTTATCTCGATTGATTTTTTCAAAATTTTTATTGATGCATTATACTGTCCTAATTTAGCGTATATTGCGCCTAAATTGGCCAATGCCCTGAAATTATTGGGCTGTAATTCAACAGCCTTTTCAAATTCCATCTTTGCTTCATTAATTTTTCCAATTTTTTCGTATGTAAATCCTAAGTTATCATGAGCCCTGCTGTTATTTGGATTGGTCTCAACAGTTTTGCTCCATAACACTAAATCATTTTTCCATTCCTTATTTCTCATAATAGCTCTTGATGAGTAAAATGCCAGAATTAATATAACAAAAACAATTATGCTATAAGCTAAAATTCTCTTTTTTTTTTCTTTGGCAAAATTATAAACTTTAAATAAAAAATATGAAGCCAGCAAAGAAAATGATATTGACGGAACATAAAGGTATCTTTCAGCCATGAAAATTTGCAATGGCAGCATATTTGACATAGGAATTAATGTTATAAAAAACCAGAAAACAGAAAAAAACAGCACTTTATTTTTACGAAATTTTATTGCAGAAAATAAAATGAGCAACAGCAATAAGCCAGCCAAAAGCACCTTTAAGCCAAGTATAGTGCCTGCAGCTTTAATATCATAAAATAATGTTAATTTTAGTGGAATAAAAAGAAGGTAAATGTAGTAAGCATAAACTTCAAGCATGGTAAGCATTGTAAGGTAAAAATTTCCTGCAAGATACTCTTGGCTTCTTCCAAATATCTGCAAGGCAAAAAACCTCAGAAAAAGATAAAAAATTATAATGGCAAAAAAAGGCGTGTAATCTTTTAATATATTTTTTAGCGGATTTGATTTCTGCTCGCTGGTTTTCTCCTTAGTAAAGCAGAATTCGTACAAAATAATGAGCAAAGGCAGCGTAATTGCTTCTTCAGAAGACAATAAAGCGAATATAAATAAAATTAAAGAAGCAAAAAAATAGCCCCTTTCGCCGGATTCTGAAAACTTCATGTAAATATAAAAAGAAAAAAGCATGAAAAAAATGCCCAATAAGTCAAATCCTGCAGTTATGTTTGCAACTCTTTCAGTATGTATTGGATGCGCAGCAAATATTAAAGCAGATGTTAATGCAATCCATTTTTTTTTAATCATTTCAAAAATAATAAAAAACACAAGTATGGAAATGGCTGTATGAAAAAAAATGCTGTTAAAATGGTATAAAAACTCATTTTTGCCTGCAATAGAATAAATGAAAGTATAATGCAAAGTCCTTAAAGGTCTGTACAAGCCGTCAACATCCTCTTTAAAGAATACTGGAATGTTGGAAAATGACCTTATATCAGGATTTTCAAGAATAAAAATATGGTCGTCCCACACAAACTCATTCTGGAATATGTTAAAATAAGATATAACACTTAAGAGTATTATAACAAGGACAGATATGGTAAAACTATATTTTGAGGGCTTATTTTTTGAGGGCTTATTAACTAATGCCCCATTATGCGAAGTCATAAGATTATTTTAATTAACGCAATTAAAAATCTTTGTATAATCCTAAATATATATGAAACTTAAAGTGGCTGCTCCAAAATAAGGGGCGGTGGGTAAGTAGAAGAATGTTAATTGTGCTATCAAAATGGCGTGTATCTGTAAGATATTTTTATGATAAAAAAGAATCAAGATGCGCCATTTTGCCTGTAGCGCGGCTCTGGAGCAGCCACTTATATTGTTAGCAGTTACGTTTTTTAGTAACTGCTAACAGGACTTTGTTTGATAAGCGGGGTTTTTGCGAAAGTTTAATTTAGTGCTTGTGCGGAGCCGTAAAAATTCCGCTGTTGCGAACAGCGGAATTTTTACCAGTTACGTTGGTAATCTTGCAATTCGGCATTGTTTTGCTTTGGTCGTTGCTCGTCATTGACAAAAATTCCACCAATCCGAGATTGGTGGAATTTTTGATTA
>JACPMQ010000080.1 GCA_016185955.1 Candidatus Woesearchaeota archaeon
CTGAGGTTTTGAATGTGGGTATAAGAAATAAAGGGGATAGCACTTTACAATACACAATGGTATTTACCGGTCTCGATCCTGCTACGAGTAGACCACTTGATTTGAGTAGTTGGTTTCAGTACGATAAAAATAAGTTGTATACATTAGGACCTGCAGACTCTGACGTTAGAAATATCAGACTAAGCGTTCCCAGTGGAACAAAGGCAGGTTCATATTTTTTAACCTTTGAGATTAAAGATAATAGTGCCAATATATACGCCACAAAAGACCTTTTCATTGTCGTGAGAGGCTAACATGAAAAAAAGATTAACATCCCAGCAGGAATTTGAAATCATGAAGCTTGTTTTGGACAAATTTCTCTGGCTTGGGTTTATAATAATGGGTTTTGGCATGTATCAAATGTTTACTGTAAGCATCTCTAATGGATTTATGTGGATAGTGGCAGGAGCTGCATTATTGCTATTGTTCATAATTTTGATTGTCAAAGAATATGAGATAGTAAAATAAAGTTCTAAAAGATGTTAAGTAAAGTTCCCAATAATGCATTTATTGGCTTTTTTTGCAAAGATAGGCTATTTTAAATTTAAAACCCCATGAAAAAAGGAATTGAATTATCATTAAATTTTCTGGTTATTATAATTATTGCACTTGTAATATTTGGCTTTGGAATCAGGTTTATCTATAAGCTGACAAGCGAAGCAGATAAGCTTGGAAGTGTCACAACAGAAGAATTAGACGAGAAAATTGGCAATTTGTTCTGCCAGAATGCAGAAAAAGTATGCATGCCTATAAGCAAGAAAACAATACAAAAGGGCAAATTTGGTGTGATGGGAATTAAAATAACAAATATATTGGACAAAAAACAAGATTTTTCAATTCAAATTAACCCATCATCTCCTGCAGGCTATACAAAAAATAATGATGCAATTCAACCGAGTGAAATTAATAAAGAAAATAAAATTAAGCTAAAATACAGGCAATCCCCTATCTCCATTGAAAAAAATGGAGAAGAAATCATAGGAATAGGCATTGAAATCCCAAAAAATGCTAAATCTGGAACTTACATATTTAATGTAGATGTTGGCTATGGTACAGAGTCTTATGGAGAGACAAATAAATTCTATGTAGAAGTTCCATAGACTATAGACTGTTAACTACAGCAGTTTTGCTGGGCTAAAAGTATCTCTTAGCTTTTGAATAAATTTATCATCCATATTGCTGAATTGTGATTCAGTAAGTGATCTATACAACCTTAAGAAATGTTGTTTAGTATCTAAATCATAGGATTGCAAAGTTTTGCTTTGGCTTATTCTTGGATTTTCCGACAAACCCTTATGTTCTGCGCTAAGGGATAACAAATCAATAATAGTAGTGTACAAGAAAGGGTTAACATAGCCATTTAAGTCTTTAAATTCATCAAGTGGGAAGCCAGGAATTCCTTGGCTATGGTGCTTTGCATCTGTAAACTCATTTTTAAAAATAATGCTAGAAATTATTGTTTCCAAATCACCATAAAACTGCTTATCTGGGACTGCTTTGCTTAATCTGAGTATATCAGCATACAAACCAACAAAAGCATTTTCAAAAATATAAATCTTACTTTTGGTTCCTCTGCCTATCTTGTCCATTTCTTGCGGTACAGTTTGTGCATAAAGTGTAGGGCGAGGAGTAACTCCATATTCTGTCTTATAATCCTCTAATACAGCAGGAGTAGCATATTCAACAGAAATGACTTCATCTGGCTTTTTATCGCGAATAAGAGTATCTAAATATTCCTGCCTTTTTTCAGGATTTTTTATTGCTTCTTTAAGTGCTACATGGCTAACTTTTTTGTCTGATAAATAATCTATTACGTTGATTCCGCCAAATACAATTGAAGCAAGTAAAGCTAATCCGCCAAAAACTAATTTTCTTCTTGTTCCGGATATTTGATTCCTTTCTTCTTCTGTTAGTAGATTATTTCTTTTTCTAAATTCATAAACCTCAGTCGCCGGAATACCGAGAAGTTTAGCTATTTCAGGATCAGGTAACTTCTTTTCTCCCCATAAGCGGGTAATGTACTTTCTTTGATTTCTTGTTGCCATATTCTATAGAGTATTCATTCTAAGTTTAAAAATGCTATTTATTTTGTAACTACTAACACAACATAAGGGGTTTTTTGCGAATTAAGTGCTTGTGCGCAATTTGCCAATTCAGAAAAGTTTCACAGAATTGTGATAAGCGACCTGAGCAATGCCGCAGCATTGCGAGGTTGAGAGGTAAGTTAAGGCTTCGCACAAGCACAGATTAGACTTTCGCAAAAACCCCACTTGTCGAATAAATTGGTGTTAGCAGTTACGCTTATTTTCAATTAGAATCCCATTAATAGTTTTCAGCGAATATAGAAACTATTAATATAAATTTTACAAAACCCTCACACTGCATATTTTTGCAAATGTCTCGGGATTTAGTGAAGCTCCCCCAACTAAAACGCCATTAACATCTTTTATTCTCATAAAATCCGCAATATTGTTTTCATTAACGCTGCCGCCATAAATTATTATCGCATTGGCAGCAGCATTCTTATTACATATTTTTGACAGCAAGCTTCTTATAAATTTATGCGCTTCTTCAGCTTGCTCTGAAGTTGCGTTTTTTCCGGTTCCTATTGCCCATACAGGCTCATAAGCAATTGATATATTTTCTATCTCTTTTTCCGAAACATCTTTTAAGCATCTCTCAAGCTGATTTTGTAGGACATTAAATGTGCTGTTATTGTTTCTTTGCTCTAAAGTTTCACCGATGCATAATATTACTTTTAAGCTGTTTTTTAATGCAGATTTTACTTTTTTGCTGATTAATTCATCGCTTTCATTAAAATACTGCCTTCTTTCAGAATGCCCAAGAATCACATATTCGCAGCCCGCATCTTTAACCATTGATGCAGAAATTTCACCGGTAAATGCGCCTTTTTCCTCAAAATAGATATTTTGGGCGCCAAGCTTTATGCTGCTGCCTCTCAGCATTTTTTTCATTTCATGCAGCAAAGTAAATGGAGGGCATATAACTGCCGCGCTATTTTTAATTTTTTTAATATCTTTTTTAAAAGCTTTAATAAAAGAAGCAGCATCCTTGAGGTCTTTGTTCATTTTCCAGTTTGCTATTAAAATCTTCGGCATTTTTAATGCCCTCCCTTTCCGGCCTTTTCTTCTTCATCTCTAAGCTCAGAAATATCATTCTCGCAATGCCAGCAAAACCTTTCATTTTGCGTAAGCTCTTTTCCGCAGTAAGGGCATTTTATCATTTTGAGCGATTCAAAGGCAATAAAAGGAGCATATTTCTCAAGATTAATAAAGCTATTTATTGTTTGCCGCTATTTTTCATGCTGCCCTTTAACCTTATAGTCCTCTGATGTAAGAATTTTGTTGTAAAGCCTTTGGTATTCCTCTTCAAATTCATTTTTGCCGAAGAAAATCTTGTATAATAAATAAATCCCAAAAGCAATGCCAACTCCGATTAAAATTGTTTTGTTTAAAATCATACTATGTGTGCGTGCATACAGCTATTTAAATATTTCTTTTTATTGGCTCAGTAGAAATCCTTAACAAATATAAGTGGCTGCTCCATTATTAGGGGCGGTGGGCGGGCAGAAGAATGTTAATTGTGCTATCAAAATGGCGTGTATCTGTAAATTTTTTATTATAAAAAAGAATCAAGATGCGCCATTTTGCCTGTAGCGCGGCTCTGGAGCAGCCACTTTAGTTTTTGACTTTTAGGATTTCTACTGTGCCGGAAAAAATTAAAATAAAAAAAGTAAAATAAAAAATCAGGCAAAATCAATGCCTAATTCCTTATTGAATCTGGTAGCTTCCTGCCTTCTTGTTCTTTCATCTACCTTTCCTAAAATCCACGGGCTATGGACTCCTGTTATTATTGTCATAACTGTAAGCTTTCCTTTCATTTCTTCTGAAACCCTTGCTCCCCATATAACATTTGCGTCAGGGTCAAGGCTTTCTGTGACTAATTCTCCAACCCTGTTTACTTCATCAAGAGTCATGTCATTGCCGCCTTCAATGTGAATTAAAGCTCCAGTTGCACCTTTATAGCTTATGTCAAGCAATGGATTGCTTAATGCGCCTTTGACAGCTTCCTCTACTTTGTTTTTTGTATCCGATGCTCCTACGCCAATTGCAGCAACTCCTCCATTGCTCATAATCGCTTTGACATCAGCGTAATCCAAATTAACTAGACTTGGGACAGCTATTGTTTCTACAATTCCTCTAATCATGGTAGCTATAAGCTCGTTTGCAACTGCAAAAGCCTGCTGCACTGGCAAATTTCCCGCAATCTTAACTAACCTATTATTGTCAATAACTATTACTGTATCAGAAACCTGCCTTAATTGCTGCAAGCCAAATTCTGCTTTGTCTATTCTTGCTCTTTCAATGCTGAATGGCATTGTGACAGTCCCAATCACAATTGAGCCTGTATCTTTTGCAACTTGGGCTATTACTGGAGCAGCTCCTGTTCCTGTGCCACCGCCCATTCCTGCGCATACAAAAACCATATCAGTTCCTTTTAAAATATCTTTTATTACTTGAATGCTTTCTTGGGCAGCTTCAGCTCCCTTGTTTGGAAAGCCACCGCAGCCTAATCCACGAGTTACATCCCTTCCAATCAAAACTTTCTTGTCAGAATTGGTAATATCCAA
>JACPMQ010000072.1 GCA_016185955.1 Candidatus Woesearchaeota archaeon
AAGTAAAAACTCCTGCCCATAGTAAGTTAGCCCCCATTCTCAATTGAAGCTAACATATCCGCTTAAACGAAGTTTTGCCCGACCTCGTGAGCAAATTTTTTCCTCGAATTGAGGCAACCCACAAAAATCCGATAGAGCTGAAAAAATTTCATAGATGAGAAAAATGTGGGAAAATTCTGGAAAACGCTTGGCGTTTTAGCGTAAGCGACAGAATTTTCCTTTTAATTCTTCAGGCTGTCCCATAATCCAAATTATGTTTCTCGACGATGAATAGAAATATATAAATATATCCTCGTCTATAAGAATAGTAAAAACGAGGTGATTTCTATGGCTTATATAGCATCAAACAAAAACCAAGACTGGCTTCTTCCATTGCCAATAAAAGACATGATATCAAAAGACCACATTTGTTTTCTTGTAGAAGAATTCGCGGATGATTTAGGCTACACAAGATTTGGCATAATGTATGATGGAGCAGGACATCCTGCATATCCGCCAAGGATTATTATGAAAATAATAATTCATGGCATGCTCTCCAGAATACGAAGCTCAAGAAAGCTTGCTGCAGGATGCAGGGAAAACTTTGTTATGATGTATCTTGCAGAGAAAACGACCCCGGATTTCAGGACGATTGCAAGTGTCAAGAAATCATGATGCGCCAAAGCATTGGAGCAAAAGAGAATAAAAAATCCATTTTACATCAATACTCATTTATAAGTAATAACAAATAAAAAGATTTTTATATAACTCTAAAAAACTTATCAAAATGGCAGAATTACCTTTTCTGTGGGAAGTGAAAAAAAATGGCGCAATTTCGCATCTTATTGGAACAGCACATCCTGTTGCGGACATTAACATAATTGAAGCTGCAAAGCGTTTAGTAGACAAGGCAAGGGTGTTATATGTAGAGACTCCAGAAGATTTTAAGTTGCAGGAGCATCATATATCTCTACTGAATGGACAAACTATTGAGGACATTTTAACCCGTGGAGAATTAAAGATGGTAAATTCTTTTTTTAGGGAGCATTACCAAGTGTATCTTACGCCAGAGGAAGTGCAGTCAAGAGTAGATGCAATAAAAAAGCAAAAGTTGTGGTATTTAGAGTCAGTAGCAATGAATATTGTTGCCTACGGCAGTGAAGAAATTAAATACTGGGAAGCTAAAAAACAAGCAGCCGAAATTTTAGTGTCTATTTTGACACAACAATTTTATGAAGAAGAAACCCAAAAAACTATACAAAAATTAACTGAATTGAAGAACATAATAAAGGGATATGAAGCAAAAGATGATAAAAATCCAGCAACATTAGACAATGCCATAAGGCGTTATGCCAATTCTAAAGGCGTTTCGATTATAGGATTGGACACTCCAGACGAATTTGTGAAAATTTATGATTCTGTAAGCAGTAAAACCCAGAGACAAACATTGCTTGGAGTTATAAACGCTGCAAGGAAAAAAAATGTTTTTGACCAAAACGAAATTCAGGCATACAGAGATGGCAATATTAAATATATGGTATCTACTTTAAATCCAAGAGGCTTAAATCCCAGAGGCAGGGCTGATAAAGAATACTTTGCTAAGGCATGTCATGGGAGAACCGAATTGTGGCACTTAAAAACCCAAGAAGATATTAAGCAGGGAGAAACTCTTATCGCAATCGGCATACATCATATTTTAACACCGCCTAAAACACAGCATGGTTACTTGGCTAAACTGCAAAGAGACGGTTATCAGATAAGAAGACTATAGCTAAATTTACTTCTTTAAAACAAAAGTTTAAAAAATTTGCAGAATAAGCATAAAACAATGAAGCTAAATGTAATTCCTGATGAAAAAGTATTCCAATGCAACCAATGCGGAAGCTGTTGCAGCCATCTGCGGGGCATGATGCCCCGCGAAGACAGGGAATTTATAGAGAAGATGGCTTATGGAAAGCTTCCTTTGGTTCAGTTAGTTCCGGTAGAAAAAATGACCTTTCCGCTTTTTGACTGGGAGGCAAAAAGATTTCTGGAGTGGCAACATGAAGCAAACATTGACGGAAAAATAAAGCCTTCCCGCGCAATTTTGGACTTAAAGAGCGATAAGGCAATAATTGTGACTTATTTTATGGATTCCGACGCATGCCCTTTCCTAAAAGAAAAAAAATGCAGCATCTATTACACAAAAAGAGCGTATATTTGCAGGTTATTCCCATTCAACAGAGGACCTTTTTTGGATGTTGGAGACAAGCCAACAAAGGAAAATATGTTTGGAACATGCTGCGCTATGGAAACTTTAATGCCTTTGATACCTGAAGATTATAATGACATGCTGAATTTTCTTTCAAATGCTTTTCCTGACGGTTCGTTTGAAAATGCAGTGCAATTCGACTTCATAAATGAGTGGCTTAACAAAACAATAATAGATTTGATGAGAAAAAAGATTATAAAGCCTGCAATGAATTATCCTTATAGCTATTTCATGAAAAGGTTTGAAAATGCCGAAAAAATAGATTTTTCCGACTTTCTTGAGCAGTCTGGCTACATAAAAAACAAAGAGGAATTAATAAGGAGCTTTGACAACAATGCGCAGGCAAAGGAAAAAATTGGCAGCTTTTTGCAGAATAATTATCAACGCTAATTCTAAAAAACTTTATAAACATAACGCAAATACAGAACAATGCCGAGACAGGAGCTTTATGCCGAGATAATATTCTCGAACGCATAATCTGGTATTGCACAGATAATCCAAAATTAAAGGATTAGTGTAAGCCTGGAAAGCCTGGCCCGCAAGGGCATCTGGGTTCAAAGCCAAAATTTTTCCGTAAAAAGAAAAATTTTGCCATTAACTTTATCAACGTTATTGGCAAAAATTTTATTTTGCTTTGGGCAAAATAAAATTTTTGAGGGTGAAAGTCCCAGTCTCGGCGTTTTTTTAAAATCTTTTTAACAGTCACATAAAATGATATGTCTTGGCATAGAATCAACAGCACACACATTTGGCATAGGCATAGCAACGAATAAAGGAAAAATCCTAGCTAACGCTCTTGACTCATTTAAGACTAAATGCGGTGGCTTAATTCCTAATGAGCTTGCAAAGCACCATGAAAAAGTAAAAAATGAGGTTCTGCAAAATGCGTTGCAGCAGGCTAATGTAACTTTAAAGGATATAGGTGTGGTAGCATTCTCTCAAGGGCCCGGAATAGCACCCTCTCTGCTTGTGGGCTTAAAATTTGCTAAAAAAATTGCATCTAAAGTTAAAGTGCCTATCGTTGGCGTCAATCATTGCATTGCTCATCTTGAAATAGGAAAATTGCTTACAAAGGCAAAAGAACCTGTTTTGCTTTATGCAAGCGGCGCAAACACGCAGATTATTGCCTATGAGAATAAAAAATACAGGATTTTTGGGGAAACATTAGATCAGGGAATAGGCAATTTTATAGATTCTTTTGCACGGTATATTGGCTTGGGATTCCCTGGAGGCCCTAAAATTGAGAAATTAGCCCTCAATGGAAAAAAATATATTGAGCTGCCTTATGTGGTAAAGGGCATGGATGTGAGCTTTTCCGGCATTTTAACAAATTTAAAGAATAAGTATGACTCTAAAAAATATGCTATTGAAGATTTATGCTTTTCCCTGCAGGAAACTGTTTTTGCCATGCTTGTGGAAGTAAGTGAGAGGGCAATGGCTCACACAGAAAAAAAAGAGCTGCTTTTAGGCGGCGGAGTAGCATGCAACAAAAGATTAAGGGAAATGTGCAGCATAATGTGCAATGAGAGAAATGCAAAATTCTTTGCTCCGGAAAATAAATATTTAATGGATAATGGAGTGAATATAGCATGGCTCGGCATATTAATGAAAAAAAACGCTGTAAAAAATTATTCCAGCATTGACATTAACCCTTACGAAAGGACAGATGATGTTGATGTTGCTTGGTAGAAGGAATAATTTAAAATAGTTCTAATAACAGAAAAATATTTAAGTCGCAGGGTGAAATAGCGTTATATGCCTTTATTTGCAAGACTTTTTAATAAAGTAACTCGTGGGATAAATGTTGAAAAGGATGTAAAAAGAAGTGCAAATTTAGTTCTAAGCAATAAGAATAAGCCTGAATATATGTCTGCTTTTGTCAAGCATCTCTCAGATTACACATCACAGACTGAAGCCATAACTGAAAGATTAGAGGGAAATTTAGGCATAGAAAGAAATTTACTAAATTCTTTGGAGGGGTTGTTAGAGGATTTTAGAAATGCTATAAGGGAATTGAGCATTATAATTAGGAACCTATCAAAAGAAGAGCAAAGCATATTAATAAGCAAAATAAATGAAGTTGATGATTTTATAAAGGAGAATTTTGAAATTGCAATAAAAAATGAGGCAAGACTTTATCAAGGAAAAAGCCCGCGCACGCATAATTTTGAAAAAATATGCGGGAATATGCATAGGGATGCAGATATATACCAAAAATGGCAGTGGAAAAGCGAAGAAGATGAAAAAAGAAAATCGGAAGAGTCAACATTCCGCGAAACTATAAGCTCATTGCAGCAAGACAAATTTGATTATCAAAGACTAAAAGAAGAAATAAAAAAAATTGTTGATTACTATAAAAAAGAGTTTAAGTATATATTCAAATGCTTCTGGGATATACAAGAGCAAGAATATGTGAATTTATGCCATATAGACTACTACTTTAGGCTTGTTTATAGTCTGCAAACATATTCTAACTTAAACCGGGAATACAATCTCCCGGAAATCTTAGACAGATTAAAGGCAGTTAAGCTAAAAATTAAGGAATATGTCAGGCAGGATTATGCTGCTGAGCTAAATCTTGATAAGCTTTTTGAGCAGATAAGGCTTAAGTTTGAGGCTGTCCAAAGTGATATGGAAGGCATAAAAAGAAAAAAAGTGCATTTTCCTTCCGGAGAAATTTTTTTTAAAACAATTAAGGGGAATTATCCAAAAAAAGGCATAGTTTTTGCGCCTGGAACAAGTAGGTCATACAAACATTACGAGCCTTTAATTTTTCGTTTGGTTATGGAAGGTTATAGTGTATGTGGATTTGATCTTCCTTCTCAGGGCTCAAGGGGAAACTGGAAAGTTGGATTAATGTCAGAGTACATATACAGATGTGTCCGCCATTTAAGGGCTATGGGCGCTGTAGAAGTATGCGCAATAGGCCATAGCGTTGGTGCAATGGCTGCTCTGCATGCCCTTGGAGGTTATAACAGAAAACTTGAAAAATTCCTTATGAAAGAAGGAAGAAAGCTTATGGTTGCACTAGACAATTCATTAAGCATGCTTTTTAAGGCTAACAATTCTTTAAAACAGCAATATGAATCCGGAGATATTAAGGTATATGAGCTTGTAAATTTGTTTGAGGACATAAAGAAAGAGCAACAGCGTTATGAGGCCTTTAAAAAAAAGATTTTTGCTGCATTGAAGGAAACAAGATTTAATACCCTAAAAATTGCAGGCAAAATAGATGCTTTAGTCCTTCTAGCTCCGCCAGAATCGATACAGGCAGCTAATATGTATATACCTTCTAAAATCAAGCCTAAACCTGAAGCAGTTCAGCTCTGGATGAATTTTGGCTTATCTCTTGATAGGCTTGCGGATTTTATAAAGAGAAAACAAGTGATAGAAGTCAATAAATCGCAGCCAATAGGAAAAGACCTTGAAAAGCTTAAGGTCTCTGCATTAGAAATCAAAAAAAGCGATTGGCTTCCATTTTTACAATATTTGAAGGATTCCTTAAACCCATTTGGCTTAATGAGTTTGCTTGATTATTTTTCGAAATATACTTTTATCAAATATTACACTGACAAATATATAAGAGATGTTCCAAAAGTGTTCTTATATGGGGCTAAAGATGCTATTTTAAAAAGTTCAATTAAAAATAAAACTTTGGAGAATTCATATAAGGCGGTTATTAGGACTACCATTGGAGCAAATTCCTACATAAAATCTTTTGCTGGCATGGGGCATACAATGATGAAAAGGGAATTTGGGGCGCGAAAAAGATCCTACATTGCTGAAGCTCCGCAACTTCAGCAAGAAATAATTATATTTCTTAATAGAGTTTTAAAGCCATATACTCTTTCGATAAAAGAAGTAGCATAACATCAATTAGTTATTAATCATCTTGCTAAATCCATTGCACATTTTGATTTCCTTAATCTTGCTTTTTAGAAATTCAATAGTTTTTTCGTTATCTTGGTGATTTAATATGCTTCCGCATTCAGGGCATTTAAATCCAAAATCTGTAGCCCTTTCAAAATTTACTCTTATGCAGGCATTAGGGCACATGTAAAAATTGCCTTTGTTTGCTTCCTCTTCCTTAAGCCTTTGAGTAAACTTTTCTATTTTAGAGTAATGAAGCTGCACCATTAAATCTCTGACTCTTTTCTTATTAAATGTCCAATAGCTTATATACCATCCCTTCTGCCTGTCTTTTTTTCTGTAATAAGTGACCAAATTGTAGTTATAAAGCCTATAAAGGATGTTTCTTATTTCATGTATGTCGGTTTTTACCTTCTCAGCAATCTTAAAGTCAGAAATATTCTTTTTGTCTTTTAAAAACTCAACTACCTTTAAGCTGTCTTCGCCGACAACTTCCTTCACTGTTTCATAAATTTTATTGTTGGTTATTTTCATTTTAATTAAAAATCCCACCTTGAGGATGCAAGGAGAAAAGAGGTGTTAAAAACTCCTTTGCATCCTCAAGGTGAGACAACTTTAATAACGTGAATAACGTGAAAACGTGTTGCAGACTGCTGTCCTCCATAATCAATAAACTGCTTTCCACCCCATTAATTAAAATTAGACTGGAATGTTTAATTATTCTTTGCTGCTGTAATTGGCCCAGAACTACCACCCGTTCACTTTAGGCCTAGCAAACAGTTTATACATCTGTTATATATAAACTTTATTATGGCGTGATATACAATCTATGATAGGTATAATTGAGAATATATTCAATTTTGCAGTCGCCAAAAAGAGAATCATAATAGAGGTTTTAATTATTTTTTATAAGAAACGGATTATAAGCCCAACAGAAATGAATATCCCCTATTAGAAATATCCTCTATCATAGGGTAAGGGTTTATTTAAAAGTTCAAGGACATCTTTATATCCTTGTTTTTCAGCCAATTTTCTTAATTGTTCAATTTGCTGACACACAGTCCTTAAATCTTCTATTTGTGTGCTATATCTTCCACCCATTTCAATTAAATTATTAACCATGCCATCAAAGAGTGTAGGATTAGTTAAAATGTGACCGGACGCATCACTTATAAGTTCAAAAATTGACCGATTTGTATCTGCATGATGCAGTATCTGTTTTAATATTTGGTTTATACTACCAGTTTTCTGTATGCTACCAGAAGCTAAATCATGTTCCATTCACACTGGAAACACCCTTTAATTTATAAAGATTTCTTTATTTTTGAGTGGTGATGTTATTAACTTTCGAAAAATATAAATAATGCTGCAACGCAGAAATTAATGATGCAAAAAGAAAAATCAGCAGGCGCAATTGTCTTTAAGAAAGAAAAGGACAGGGAAATCAAATACCTATTATTGCACTATGAAGAAGGGCATTGGGACTTTCCAAAAGGGCATATTGAGGCAAAAGAAAAGGAAATCTCTGCTGTTTTGCGTGAAATAAGAGAAGAAACAGGAATAACTAAAGTTGATATTCTTGAAGGATTTAAAGAAAGCATAACTTATTTTTTTAATTCTAACGGAAAAACAATAAATAAAGAAGTGGTTTTTTACCTTGCAAAATCCTATATTAGCAAAGTAAAGCTTTCTTTTGAGCATATTGGCTTTATATGGCTTCCTTATGATAAAGCCACAATAAAATTGACTTATGAAAACTCAAGGGATATATTAAAAAAAGCCAATGATTTCTTAAGGACAAACACATCGGATTAACAGATTAATGTGGATTAATATGAAAAATTTTGAAGTTGCAGAGTTATTAAGGAACATTGCACAACTTCTTGAAATACAAGGTGAACTAATTTTTAAAATAAGAGCCTATGAAAAGGCTGCACTAACCATAGAAAATCTGGAAGAAGATATAACAGAGATATGGAAGCAAAATAAATTGGAAGAACTTCCGGGCATTGGAAAAGCATTAGCTGAAAAAATAAGCGAGTTTTTAAAAACTGGAAAATTGGATTATTATGAAAAGCTCAAGAAGCAAGTGCCTGTAAAAGTGGAAGAGCTTAGAAAAATTCCGGGTTTAGGGCCAAAAACTACTCTAAAGCTCTACAAAAGACTGAATATAAAAACTGTAAATGAATTGGAGAAAGCAGCAAAAGAGGGAAAAATACAGGAAATAGAGGGGTTAGGAGCAACTGTTGAGCATAATCTACTTAAGAGCATAGAATTTGCAAAGTCTTCCGGAAAAAGATTTCTTTTAGGACATGCCTTGGATATTGCAGAAGAAATAAAAAACAAGCTAAAAAGTTTAAGCTGCGTCGATAAAATTGAGATAGCAGGCTCTTTAAGAAGAAGAAAAGAGACTATAGGAGATATAGATATTTTAGCGGAATCAAAAAAAGCAGAAGAGGTTATGAGCTTCTTCACAAAAATGAATGATGTTGAAGAAATTCTTGCTAAAGGAAACTTAAAATCTTCTGTAAGGCTTAAAGAAGGCTTGCAAGCTGACTTAAGAATTGTGGAAGAAAAAAGCTATGGCGCAGCCTTACTGTATTTTACCGGAAGCAAGCAGCACAATATTGCATTGAGAAAAATTGCAATTAAAAGGGGGATGAAGCTAAGCGAATATGGCATTTTTGACAAAAAAAGTGATAAAATGCTGGCAGGAAAAACAGAGGAAGAGTGCTACAAAAAATTAGGCTTGCAATACATAGAGCCGGAAATAAGGGAAGATGAAAGCTCAATAGAAGCTGCAAAAAAAGGCATTTTGCCAAAACTTATTGGCTATAAAGACATTAAAGGAGACTTGCAGATGCATACAGAATGGTCTGACGGCAATAACACTATTGAAGAAATGGCTGCTGCAGCAAAACAATTAGGCTATGAATATATATGCATAACAGACCATACCGGGCAATTAAAAATTGCCAATGCATTAGATAAAGAAGGCATTGTCAAGCAAAGGAAAGAGATTGACAGAATAAACGAAAAGCTGCAAAAAAAACTGCAAAATTTCACAATTTTGCAGGGCATTGAAGTAAATATAAAAAATAATGGGGCTCTTGACATGAAAAACGATGTTCTTAAGCAAATAGACATAGTTCTTGCATCAATACATTCTGGCTTCAGAAATCCAAAAGAAAAAATTACAGATAGAATTATTAAGGCAATGGAAAATGAGCATGTTGATATAATTGCCCATCCATTTGGAAGGCTAATAAATTCGCGTCCAGGGCTTGAGATGGATTTTTATAAAATTCTGGAGAAGGCAAGGGAAACAAAAACAGTTTTGGAGATAAATGCTTATCCTGAAAGGCTTGATTTAAGCGATGTGCATGTGCGTGCAGCAATAAATGCAAAAGTTAAGCTTTCAATAGGCACAGATTCACATGACGCAAGCCAATTAAGGAACTGCAAGCTTGGAATAGCGGTAGCAAGAAGAGGGTGGGCAGAAAAAAAGGACATAATCAACAGTTATGCACTTAATGATATGATAAAGCTTCTGAAATTGTAATTGCAAAACATTAAGAAATCTGCTTTGCAGATTTTTTAGTTTTTTGGTTATATGCCATGCTATAAAAAGTTAAAATCCACAACAAGAAGCAATACCAAAGAAATTGTATAGCTATTGAGATAAAATAATATGCGGCTGGATTAGTTAAGGACAAGAGTAAATAGCTTATGTACATCAGTATAAATGCGATTATGGCTGGTGAAAACAAAGCAATTAACAGCATAGCAATGCCAAAAAGGGCTAAAGAATGCCCAAAATATTTTTTGTAATGAGCCCATGCAATTGATATTGTCAATAATGGGCCCTTTCTTTCCATGATAAAGGCACTTATTATCTGGAATATATAACTTGTAAGGAATATAAATAATGCAAATGCTGCGATAAAAATAAGAAAAATCAAAATTACCGAGATGGATGGTGATAGCCTAAACAGCAATGCTATCGGAATTGAGATTAGCATTATTACAATCTCAGAAAAAAATATTAAGGCAAAAAGCAATAATGATAGCCCAAAGAAATTCAAAGCTGATTTCAAGCCATTCTTAAATTCAAAAAACAAGCTGACATTTTTGCCAAGAACAATTGGCTGTATTAAAGCAAAAATCCAGCCAAGCGCTATATAATTTAAGATTATTGAAATTAAGGAGTATATGCTAAGAGACAATAGAGTGTTAGGAGTGCTTATTTGGGCATCCATTCCTCGCTGAAAACTGGAAATTATCAATTCTTTTGCGTATGCTTTATATTGAGGGGTAAAAATAATCAAATTTGTGAATAAACCGAAAAAAATCATCGGAATAAAAACAACATAATTCTTAAACAGCAATTTTAGCGATGTTTTTATTAGCTCAAAATAAGATAGTTGTTTTATTGCTTGTTGCTTCATCAGGATTTTTGAAGATGTGGAATATATAAATGTTGTTGTTAATTGTAACTGTTAATACCACATAAAGGGTTTTTGAGATGCTTGAAAAGCATTAGAGTTTTTGCAAAATTCGGTG
>JACPMQ010000073.1 GCA_016185955.1 Candidatus Woesearchaeota archaeon
GCAAAACAATTTTGTTATATAGGCACGGACATTAATTTCCGTAAATAAATTATCCGTGCCTATATACTGCGGACTTTGACAATTATTACGGAAATCAAAGTCCGCTCGTATAGTAAGAAGAAAGATGCGCCATTTTGCCTATAGCGCGGCTCTGGAGCAGCCACTTTAGTTTTTGACTTTTAGTATTTCTACTGAGCTCAAAATAAAAAAATTATTATATAAGCACTTAACTTTTCTGATAATGTTTTGCCAAAAATGCGGTTCTGTGCTGCTTCCAAAGAAGGAGGGGAATAAAAAAATTCTTGTATGCAGCTGCGGCTATAAAAACAGCGGCATAGAGCAAACAAAAATAACAGAAACCATAACAAAAAAGGAGAAAGAGGTAGAGGTAATAGACAAAAATAAGATAGATACCTTGCCTAAAGCCAATGTTGAGTGTGAAAAATGCGGGCATAAAAAAGCCTTTTATTGGACTGCGCAGACAAGAGCGGGAGACGAGCCAGAAACAAAATTCATGAGATGCGAGAAATGCGATCACACTTGGAGAGATTATGACTAGGCTTTAATAAAAACCTTATGGAAATAAAAGAAAAGACGTTTAAGGTCTTTATAAAACCAAATTCTAAGAAAAATGAAATTTCCGGCTTTGATAAAGATAGGGATGGATACTTAATTAAAATAAAGGCTAAAGCGGAAAATAACAAAGCCAACATTGAATTGATAAAATTTTTGTCAAAAATTATGGATGCTCCTATAAAAATAAAATTAGGCTTAAAATCCAGAGAGAAACTAATTGAGGTTGTGCCAAAATAAGGCTCAGTAGAAATTCTTAACAAATATAAGTGGCTGCTCCAAAATAAGGGGTGGTGGGTGGGCAGAAGAATGTTAATTGTGTTATCAAAATGGCGTGTATCTGTAAAGATATTTTTATGATAAAAAAAGAATCAAGATGTGCCATTTTGCCTATAATGCGGCTCTGGAGCAGCCACTTTAGTTTTTGACTTTTAGTATTTCTACTGAGCTCAAAATAATAAACATTTAAATATTACTCCTAAACATATATTGGAAAAAGAGGTGTGATATGAAAAGCCTGCATTACATGGCTATTTCTGTTTTTTTTGGCAAAGATGACTTAGACATATTGCCGCCACCGCCACCATTTCCTGACGAGACAAAAAAAGGAATAGCGCGCATGCAAATCCAACAGGAGCCAAAAAGGCAGAAACCGCTAAATAAAGAAAAATCAGGAGAAAGGGGCAAGGAAAAAATATTATGGAAGAAAATTTTGGAGAGGAAAAAGAAAGACGAAGAGATAGTAAACCAAAGAATTAAAGAAATAAAAAAGAAGTTTTTCGATTTTTTGCATGAGCTTGGGCTAATTAAGACAGAAGAGGAAAAGAAAGAGCTTCAAAGACAGAGGGAAGAATATAAGAACGTGAGGAAAAAAATCAAAAAAAATGCGATGGAAGAAGCCAAAAAAATAAGGCAAGATAAGGGAAAAATAAAAACTTCCAAACCAATTACGGCAAAAGAAGCCATAACACCAAAGATAAAACTATTTTTCAAGAAACTTTTTAGCGGCAAAGAGCATACTACAAATAAAGGAATAACCAAGCCGGAGGAAGTCATAAAGGCAGAAAAGGAAATACAAAAAGCAATAGAAGACATGAAAAATGTAAAAGTAAAGAAAGCATCATTTATGCATCGCTTGTTTAGAAAAGAAAAGAAAAAAGAGGAGCAGGAACTAAAATCAGTGGAAATGCCGCATGTAATGCCAAGAATTGAAGACAAAAAAGATAAAGTTATGCTAATAGAAGCTAATATCTACAAAGCGAGAACTGCGCTAATGGAGTTTAAGCTTGAGGATTCAAAAAAAATTTATATGAGCGTAATAAAGATTTATAATGAGCTAGAGCCAAAAAAGAAGTCAAAAGTGTATCAGGACATTAAGGATTTGTATTATGAAAGGAAAAGTGCAGAGAAATTTGCTGGATGATTTTTAAGATTTCTGTAACCATTAAGTTACGCAAAAAATACAACTTTAGGCTTAAAGCGCGATAAATTTAAATAATTAATTATATACCTTTTATAAAAATGGCTGTTACAGCACCTAGTTTAGAAACAGTCGTAATTAGACATTCTTTTACTTCGAGTGGGGTGGGAACTGCGTATCTTGGTGAATACCTCATAGAGCATATAAGCCGTTTAAATATTCCACCTAAGCTATATGCTAAAATTTCAGATGGGAATTTGAGAGTTTGGTTAGCAACCTCAACTTTTAATGACAGAACATACTTTTTAGGTCCCATTAATCCATTTGAAGTTCAAGTGGGAGATGTTTATGCAATGATACCACCTAGATACAAAAATAGTGGCTATATTCAGTTGGTTTATGCACGTGCTGGCAGTGAGCCATCACTTGACTGTAATTTAAGCATTGGGCTTAAAGAAAGAGAGATTGAAGTTTTAGAATTAATCGCTAAAGGATTGCCCTCTGAAATGATTGCCAAACTATTACACCTATCAAAAAAAACTGTAAAAGGCTATTTATCATCAGTTTATGATAAGTTAGGTATTAAAGGTCCAAATTCTATTACAAGAGCTGCATTATTTTATATAAGTAATATAAAACCGCACAAAACACAGGAACCTTTTGCGCTACAATATGGAGGTTTTAAATATAGTGCTGATAATGTTAAAAGTTTAACACCACGCCAATATGAAATTTCCACATTAATCGGGCAAGGCTTATCAAATCAGCAAATTGCTATAACTTTAGGTATAAGTGAAAAAACAGTAAAACAACATGTATCACAAATCCTAGATAAATTTGGGGTATTGTCTCGTTTACACGCAGCATTAATAATTTTACAATACCAAAATGAGCTTCAACATAGAGTAGGGCAAATACATCACTAGATTTGGGCATAATCAAAATTTCCACCAGATTACACCGTTCATAGAACAGTGGGATGTTTAATACAAAATTTAATAAATAAAACATTCTTCTCTAATAACTATGCCTAAAAACTTGTTTATAGTTCTCGACGGAATTGATGGCAGCGGCAAAAGTGAAATGGCAATGCTTTTGCATGATTATTTTCTTTCAAAAGATAAAAAATACAGCATTTTGGCAACAAGAGAGCCTACTAATGGGGTTTACGGCAGGGAAATAAGAAATATCTTGGCAAATGAAAAAAATCCTAAGGAAAATGCTGAAAAGCTGCTTGAGTTGTTTATAAAAGACAGGGAAGAGCATTTGAATAAAGAGATTGTTCCATTTTTAAGCAAAGGGCATGGAATAAAGATAGTAATATGCGACCGTTATTATTACTCTACAATTGCTTTTCAATCGGCACAAGGGCTTGACATAAAAAGCTTAATAGAAAAAAATAAAAAATTCTTAAAGCCAGACATAGTTTTTATAATGGATATAGAGCCGAAAATCGCTCTTGAGAGGATTAACAACAGAGAAAAGGAAAAGTTTGAGCAATTGGAATTCATGAAGGTTTTAAGGAAAAAATTTTTAGGGCTGCCAAGTATCCTAAAAGATAACATAAAAGTGGTAAATGCCTCAAAAAGCCAAAAAGATGTATTTGAGGAAATAAAGGAAGAAGTGAATAAATTGTTTTACTAATTATCTATTTTTTGTTAGTATCTGCTAACACAACATAAAGGGTTTTTGCGAATTATTATTCGTGCTTGTGCGAAGCCTTAACTTACCTCTCAACTTCGCAACATTTCATGTTGCTCAGGTCGCTTATCACAATTCTGTGAAACTTTCAGAATTGGCAAATTGCGCACAAGCACTTAATTCGCAAAAACCCAACTTGTCGGGCAAAGCTTTGTTAGCGGTTACCATGGAAAGGGCAGTGTAAATTATTTGTCAACTAAAAAAATCCCAATAAAATAGCCAAAAAACGCGCCAAACACAACATCGCTTAAAAAATGAAAGCCAAAATAGAGCCTGCTAAATGCCACTAAAAAGGCAAATGCAAGCCATACCCATTTTAATTTTTGAAACTTCTTGTTTAAAATAGGCAATGCTGAAAATACAATCATTGCATGCATGCTTGGAAATGAATAATCTAGAGCGTTTATTATATAGAAGAATTCAACAGGCCTTGCCCTTGCTACAACTAATTTTAATATAAACGATATTGCTACAGAAGACAAAAATGATGCCCATAATGGAATTGCGTATCTTCTATTCTTATTGCTTATTAAAAATAATGTTGTTGCTAAAATAAAAAAAATAAAAAGAGTGGTAAAATCAGTAATCCATCCAAAAAATAAATCAAAAACGGGGTTTTTTATCATCCTCAAAAAAATAGCAATTTTTCTGTCTAAAAGCAATGATAGAACAAAAAGTAGAACTGCAACTAAAAGCGTTTTATTTGTTTTTTTCATATTATTTAGCTTACCTCATAAAATATTTTATCGCAAAAAAACCTCCAATTAGGAGAATAAAAAATAAGGCAGTAAGCAAATTAAAGTATTTTTCTATAAAATTCTTTATCTTTGGGCCGAAAAAAAAGATTAAGGATGCCACTAAAAAGAATCTCGCGCTTCTTCCTATAACAGATGCTGCTATTAATGGAAATAATCCTACTTTCCAAAAGCCAGCTGCTATTGTAAAAACTTTGTAGGGTATTGGAGTGAATGCAGATATTAGTATAGCGATGAATGCATAAGACTTATATAGATTTCCAACGGCGTTAAACTGCTCTTGGTACCCTAACATTTCTATTATAACTTTTCCAATGCTGTCAAATAGAAAAAACCCTATAAAATAGCCAAAAATGCCTCCAAGCACAGAGCCTATGGAAGCTATTAGGGCATAAAAAAATGATTTTTTTGGCTTTGATACCGAAAGAGCTACTTGCAGCACATCTGGAGGGATAGGAAAGAAGGAAGATTCAGTAAAGGCAATAAGAAAAAGAGCTGCAGAAGAATATTTTTTATTGGCTAATGAAAGCACCCAGCTATACAATTTTCTAAAAAATCCAAATGCGCGCAGATGAACGCTCTTAATCTTACCATTAACTTTATTCAATGTCATTTTGAATCTTCCCTTTGACGATTTTATTTGGCCATATCTTGCAGCCGGGCTTTATTTCCACGTTATCAGCCTTGGCATTGTCTCCAATAACAGCTCCAATCTTTCCTGCAAATATCTTCTTTCCTTTTATGGTTGAATAAGCACTTGAAGATTTTATGGTTCCGCTAAAATTAACATTTTCTCCAATAATAGAATCCTCAATTACCGATTTATTGGAAACAATTGCATTATCCATAATTATGGAATTTTTAACATCTCCATCAATAATGCAATTGTTCCCCACAGAAGAACTTTTAACATTGCCGTTTATCATTGAATTTTGCCCTATCAAATTACTTTTGCCCATTAACTTTCTTAGCTTTCTGTCAGCAATTAACAAGTCCCATGGGTATGTTATTGGCAGCCATAAAACGCTTTTTACGCATCTCACCTTGCTTTTAGCTGTAATTTTCAGCGCATCAGTAAGCTCGTATTCGTTTCTGGCAGATTTTTTTATCGTCTTTAAAACGTCAAAAATATTTTTATCTAAAGAATACAAAGCGCAGTTTATTAAACTGGATACATAATTTTCTGGCTTTTCTATTATATCCAATAAAAAATTGTTTTTTTCTATAATTACTCCGAAGTTTTCCGGATTTTTAACATTTTTGACAAGAATAGAGCATCTATGCTTTATTATTTTATTGGCATCAGCTTTTGAGTAAATGTTATCGCCCATCAAAAGAATAAATTCATTTTTTATGAAGTTCTTAATAGTTAAAAGCGCATTTCCTGTTCCAAGCTGCTCCTTTTGCTGAATAAACTTAATGTCTAGTTTTGGATATTTTTGAGAAACAAACTTCTCAAGCATTTCTTTTTTGTATCCCGTGACAATTATTATTTCATTTGTAATATCTTTAACAGCGTCGATATCCCACTCTATAATGGATTTATTTGCTGCCTTAAGCAAAGGTTTCGGCTTTGTCAGAGTAAGCGGATAAGTCCTTGTTGATTTTCCAGCTGCTAAAATAACTGCTTGCATCTTAAATAAGCCTTATTTGGTTGACATTGTTTGTTATATTCGGGCTTGATATAGAATTTTTCGCCAAATCCCCCGCATTTGAAAATTTTCTTTTCTCCACTGCAAAAATCCTTTTGTCCCTTATAAAGGTGTTTTTATGTTTTTTCCTGAAGAGGGAAGCGTGCATTTTAATCTTTAATGGAGGCCCATTCATTTCAAAAGTTTTTGATATCTCCATGTCTTTTAATGCATAATAAAAAAACGCATTGCCTTTTTTATCCCACACCATATTGGCATCTATTGCCTCAAAGCCATTGTCAATCAAGTCTTTTTTTATAAAATTAAAGGATTTCAGCATTTTTGCTCCTGCAACATCCTCTTTTCTTTTAAGCGGCGTAACCTCAAAAAAAAGGATATTTTTGTATTTTTTCGCAAGCTCGCTTTTTGTTAAGACATGCTGTTCAAAGAAATCCCTCGATGGCTTCTTAAGAAATTCTTTCGCTTTGCTCTTTAATAGGCTGAATTTCTCATAGCTTAATGCTGCTGCTGCATTCCTCTCTTTTTGCACTGGATCTATAACAATCAATGGGCTTGTTAGCTTTGAAAGGTTCATTTCTGCAAATATATCCTTGTTTTTGTAGTATCTTTTTATGTCAATTACTTCTTTCTCTTTCCACTTTGATGCAGCCTTAATGCAATCTAAAAATGAGCTGTAGTATATTGTCAGCAGCTCGCATACATAGCCAGAAAAGCCCCTTATGTAGCTTTCAGCGCCATAAACATTTGCAGCCCTAAAAAACTGCTTTGTAAGCCTTATTTCATTTGTTAGATTTTTGTGCTTAAGGACGAAATCAGAATGCAAAGGGCTTATATCCGTTATATTTTTGGCTTGCTCTGCCTTTTTAATCCGCAATATTGGTATTATTTCAAATGTGAAATTTTCTTTTCTGATTTGAAAATAATCTCTGGAGCCGTGAAGCCTTTCTATTTTAAAATGCCTTTTGAGGAATTTTTCCAAGATATCTGCTAATTTATCATCTTTGTCCTTGAATTTATTATAGTCAAATTTTACAAATATATCCGCGTCAAAAGTCTTAAGCCACGTGCCTTTTGCTCCTGAACCTCCTAAAACCGCATTTGCGTTTTTCAAGCCTCTGTTTATTTTTTTTATTATTTCATCTGCTTTGCCCAATATTTCTTTTTTGTACTCTATGCTTGGCTTTATTTCTTCCAATGCTTCCTTAAGGAGGAATTTTACCATGCAAGGATGGGTGGCTAGAAGGTATAAAAAGATTTGTTTTTTACATCCGTAACCGCTAACACCTCCCATTCTAAATATATATGGAACATTGAAGTGGCTGCTCCAAAATAAGGGGCGGTAGGCAAGCAGAAGAATGTTAATTGTGCTATCAAAATGGCGTGTATGCGCAAAATAGTTTTTTGCTGTAATAATAATCAAGATGCGCCATTTTGCCTGTAGCGCGGCTCTGGAGCAGCCACTTATATTGTTAGCAGTTAAGTTTTTTAGTAACTGCTAACAGGACTTTGTTTGATAAACAGGGTTTTTGCGAAATTCTAGTTCGTGCTTGTGCGGAGCCGTAAAAATTCCGCTGTTGCGAACAGCAAAGTTTTTACAAGTTACTTTGGTAATCTTGCAATCCGGCATTGTTTTGCTTTGGCCGTTGCTCGTCATTGACAAAACCGATAAACCACGCATTTGGCATCGTTTTGCCTTGACCACGGCTTGTCACTATCAAATTGCGCACAAGCACTTACTTTCGCAAAAACCCTTTATGCTGTGTTAGCAATTACTTTAAATCAAAAATATTAAATACTAGCTGTCCAGTGTGTAGAACGGTAATACAATAAAAAGGTGCTCAATGTTAAGAACAAATAAAAAAGCCCAGCTTGGATTTATAGAATTCAAGTTTCTTATGATTGGCCTTATTATAGGGATAATCTTAACTTTTGTAATAATTTATATGGCTAACCATGATATGTTTTCTTTCAGAATGAGTTTTGTTTGTCCTTCTGCTTAGTATAGAATAATCAAAAATAAAATAATAAAAAAAATAAAAGAAGAATTAAGCGGCTTTTTTTTCAATGATTTTAATTATTTTAATCTCAGTAATATCTTCTGCGCGCAAAGTTTGTATCAATTTTTCCGTGATTTCTATAGCTTGTTGTATATCCCTAATTTCCTTTTGATTTCTTATTAATGGCTCTAATTCCAGCACAGTTTTACGCAAAACAGAATTTTCAAATATTTCAAGTTGTCCCATCAATTTTTGTATTTCTACTTTAGATTCTTGGCTAAGATAATAAGACCGCAGCAATTTTCCAAGAGCCTCCTTTATTTTAGAAAATCTCGCTCTAATCTGTTGCCATCTTTCTTTTCTTCTCAAGGCATTTAACTGAGATTTTATTGCTGCAAATATTTTAATTCTTTTATTGGGCAAAGGGTTAGCAGCAAGACTATGCTCATACTTAAGTATATCCGTCGCAATATAATACTCAGCTAATGTATATCTCCAATGTCTTCTTAAAAGTCTTAAAGCATCTCTTGCTTCTTTTGGTGCCGGATTAAATATCGAAATCAATTTTCTACGTAAATTTTTTAATAATTCCATAACAACAACTCCTTAATTTTAATATCACCCAACATAGCTTAATTTCTTCTTTTCGCTTATTTGCTGGGCTTTCTGGCTTTCTGTTAATATGCCCCTTAATTTCTCCTCAAACTTTTCTGCCTGCACTAATAACGGCTTGTAATCAACATTCAAGCCTAAATACTTGTCAAGCACTCCACTGATTTTTGCAGCAGCCTTGCTGTCAGGAAGATTTGTATGCGTCTCTGCAAAAATGCAGCTTACAGGGATTTTTTCCATTCTTAATAAAACAGCCCCTGTAACTCCTATAATGATGCCTTCCTTTAAAGGCTCAACCTTTATTTTTGCCAGCTTATCCTTGCTTTTGCTATTATTTGTATAAAAGAAGACTCTTGAAGTAGCTGTATCTTCACTGCTTCCAACACCTTCCATGCAAATCAGCTCTTTGATTTTAAGTTGCTTAGTCAATTCCATTACCATGTTTGCAAGCTTCCATTCCATTCCTGCAGAGGCAGTAATAGCATGCAAAAACATAATATTGTATTTTTTGTTGTAGAAAATTCCTAAAGGCTCGACTAATTTGCCTTCATGGATTGCTACCGTGGCAGGCATCTCATCAAAAATAATTTTTCCAATGCTCTCAACTTTCAAATGCTCTAATAAAAATTCACTTGCAATTGTGCCTACCAATCCAAAGCCTGGAAATCCTTCTATTAAAGTGCAGTTCTTTGGTTTTTTTGAAAGTTTTACTTGCATTTTAAGCAGTTTTTTGCATTTTGTTGTTATGCGGCACGTTGCATATTTCTATTATTAATGATTTTGCCTTGTTGCTGTGGCATTATTCGCCTTTGCTGTTCAGCCTTTAGTCGTGCTATCCTTTCCCTGATTTCTCTGCTTGTTTGCGCAGCAGCAGCTTTTGCTCTGCTCAATAATTCTCCTCCAGAGGATATTAAATACCTTGACCTTGTTCTGTCATTGTATTGCTCCCTTATAAATAATTCCAAATTTGTCATAATCTGTTTTCTCAAGCTTTCTATATGGGATGCGTATGCTGGATTTTTTAATATAAAAATAGAGGTATCAGCAATATTTTTCCTTACTAAATCCATATAACTTGCGCCGAGCTTTTTGCCATAAATCTGGAATTTCAGCATTTCTTTTAGTATAGCTCCTAAAATTATAGCCCTCTGCAAAGGATCGCGCGCAGCATCATGCCTTTTCCTGTGCTTATTAAGAAGCCTTATGAATTTATTTAGTGCATTTACTACTTCTCCTAACTCTAAGAAAGTCGTGGGAGTAGCCATAAATAAATTCTCATTCCTATTATATATAAATCTTTTTGTTTCAAAGCCATGCGTAACCGCTAACACCTCTTATTCTAAAGATATATGAAACTTAAAGTGGCTGCTCCAAAATAAGGGGCGGTGGGCAAGTAGAAGAATGTTAATTGTGCTATCAAAATGGCGTGTATGTGCAAAATAATTTTTGCTGTAATAACAATCAAGATGCGCCATTTTGCCTATAGTGCGGCTCTGGAGCAGCCACTTATATTGTTAGCAGTTAC
>JACPMQ010000007.1 GCA_016185955.1 Candidatus Woesearchaeota archaeon
TTTTTTCAAATTCTTCTAAAGTCAGAACTCTATATTCCAAGGAAAAATTATATTTTTGTGCTATAACTTTTGCATATTCTATGTCTTGGGAATTTTCAATGCCAACAGTAAAGCATGTGAAATTGCAATTATGCTTTTTGCAGATTAATGCGATTAAAGTGCTGTCAATGCCTCCAGAAAACAATATTCCGAATTTTTTTAGGTTTTTTATTCTATTTATTATAGCTTTTTCTATTGCACCATTAAGATTTCTTTTTGCTCTTTCTTTATTGGTTTCTAGCTCTTCATAGCTATTTTCAATAGAAGAAATTAGCTTTTTCCACTCCTCCTCTTTTACAAGATTTCCTTCTTTGATGTATGGCTCCATTTTTGCGGGAATTATTAATAATGTTATAAATTAGTAATAATGTTATAGATAGGCGGGCATTTTTTAGTGGCGGGCAAAAAATGCCCGCACTAACTATTGTTCCCGAAGGGAACGGATTGAAAGTTTTAAGTTTAATTAAGGTGCAATTACTTAGGAAGTTGACCAAATTTCCAACACATTTAAATAATCTTGCTAAAAAATATGTAAAATGGCAAAAAATGAGTCTGATATGGGAAAAGAAGAGCAGATTGGCTTTCATAAAGGGGCATTAACAACTTTGGCAAAGGAAAGGGAGGAGATGCTAAAGATATTGCAAATAGTCGAGCAGCTAATGCAGATGCACATAAAATCCTTAAAAGAGCTGGGAGTTGACTTGGAAAAAGCCGCAAAAGAGATTAAAACTGATGCGACTAAAAAAGATATAAAGAAAAAGCCAATAGAAGATATTTTAAAGTAAATTCTTTTAATGTTTATTAAAATGGAATATTCATTTAGCTGTTATGGGCATAAAAATATTATAGCAAAGCATAAGACAACGCTTGAATTTACAAAGGAAAAAAATCTGAGCTTAAAGGGAGATTGCATTGTTGCAGTTAATTCTGATTTTAGTTTGCAGGGATTAAAACATTTTATTGATGGATTGGTTAATAACTTAAAAAATAAAAAAATAAAAATAACTTTAGAGGCAATAACAAAAAACAAGGAAGCTTGTATTAAAGACACAATAAATGCAGAGATAAATCCAAATTTTAATGACAGCAAGGAAATAGTTATCAGAAAAACAGGCTTTGTTTCTCAGAGAACTTTAGCTGTTAATTCCGATAAGTCAGCTTTTGAGCTGAAAAAAGAGCTTATAGAATTCTTGAAAAATAAAAGCAATAAAGTTGCAGTTACTATTGAAGGCAAGTGAAAACGGTATATTTTTAAAAGGAATTGCCTTTACTCTCCATTTAATATGGGGGAAATAGTGATATTTAGCAAATGGCTTGATAACATAAAAATGACAATCGGGCAAGGTGTTGATGCTTTATTGTATCAGGTAGCGCCAAAAGGGTATAAACAGTATAGGGAACTACACAATTTACTCTATAATATCTCGACAGAAGTGATACAAAAACGGAAAGTTCCTGAACCTTCACAAATATCAGCAGTTTTTGGCACTGATGCTCTTGCAACATACTACTTGATGCATGCTTTGCTGCATTCTCAAGAATACAATCAAAGGGGCGTTGTTGTTGGTTATGCGCGCAGAGATAGAAAGGCAGTACAAAGGCATTCTTTTGACAGTGCTGCAAGACCTCTATACAGGCTTTATGACCGTAGCTTACCTTCGCGTTATCTTTTAACAGCAAGAGAAATGCAAGGAGTTTTAGTTCATGATTTAGGGGAAGAATTTGGAAAAGGCATTTTCGGAGCTTTAGTTATAAATGATATTATAAGGCACTTATTCGGCAGTGAAATAGGCAGAGATGCAGAGATATTGACAAGCAACAACATGCTCATATGGGATTCTGTTGAAAGGAAGCTAAAAGAGTCTAATGCCCAAAGTCTGGAAGATGCAATTCATATAATTGAAAGAAGAGCGAGAAGCTATACAAGCTTAAAAGACGAGCCTCTTAACAGAGTATTATCAAAACACTATAAAAGAGTATTAGACGCCCTTTCTCAGTTTAGTGATTATGTAAGCACTTTAGAGTATTTAGGCAAAGAAAGCGATGGAGAACACAGTGAACAGCAAAAAAAAATCCTTGTGAGAATTATTGAGGAGATGCATGAATCTATATCAAAAAAAATTAAGGAAGGAAGGACCATTAGATTAGAGAATGCAAAAGCATCTACAATCAAGTATCATAATAACGCATTGCGTGTAATAAAAGAGTTAACTGCAGAACAGATTAGTAGTATTGATGACAGGTTTATAATGCCAGAAGACTCTAAGCTGCTGATTGGCATTAAAAATGCCCTATATCGCGATTATATATTTGCTATTGCTTCTGAATCAATAGGGCTAATGTGTAGTTACAGAGAGCAGGGCATCAAGGATGACATATATCTTTCACCATTTATGGAGAAACTTGCAGACTGCACCGATACTGCGAGAAATATGGATCCTACGCCCCTACAAAATGCTGTAAGTATTTTTAACAAGGCAGAGATATTAATAGTAGCAGGAATAAAATTGGCAGAATACCTTAAAGGGGAAAGCGTTGATAACAAAAGGCTACTTACAGGAGTTAATTACATGTTCAAGAACCTTCAGTTTAAGGTATATAGCCACCTTGAAAGCGCAACTAAAAACCTTGACACAGCCTCTGAGCAGGACTTACGAGTTTTTGAAGCAATGAAAGATAAAACTGCTAGATTAAGAGAAATAGTTGATGCTGCTGTATATGGCTCAGAACCAAGGGGTATCCTAAAGTTATTAAAAAGAATCGCAGCAATAGGGAAAAGATAAAACAAGATTTTTATATTGCGGCTTTCAGATTCTATAACCAGCTTAAATTAAAGCAAACTTACTGTAAAAATGGAAGTACTATGCTCAATTCCGATATCACTTTATAGTAGTATAGACAGAAAGATTTAAATAGAACTACCAAAAGCAATAAATGAGGTGTTGCAATGGAATTTAGAGATATACCTGCTGTGGACGATAGTTTTGAGTATAGGATGCAATTACTTCGCAACCAGATATCTAAAGTAGTATCACAAAATCCAAAAGAAACTCCACTTCAAGTAGAATTTACTCTAGATAACTTTCTTCCGGAAAATGTTCTTGCATATCTTCAAGACTGGGCGCCACAAAAACCCAAATTAGAGGAAATTCTTATCACCAATTTTCTTGGCATTATTGTACCTTTTATGATGGAGCCTGATAGAAAAAATGGCCAATTGTACCAATACAGCTTGCGTTCTGAAGGATGGTGTTTACATCCATCACATAAGGACCAGCCCCATTTTACAAAGGGACAGACTATTGCGAAAACTGATTTTTATACTCTTGACGAGCTTGTGAAAAATTGGAGGGATATTTTTGTGCTTGACAGGCATTTAGATGAAAACCCTTCCTTAAGAATGGCATATGCGCCAAGGCATAAGCATGATGGCTTTGAGACACTGGGGGAATTAATTACTACACGGCATGAGCTAAGAATTGTTGATAAGCGAGGTAATTATATCCCTGGAACAAGCATTTCATTTGCACGCACTAAATCCGGAGTCAGGCATGTATTTAAATTAGCTGAATGGCTAACAGGAATACGAGAAAATCACTATGAAAGAAAAGGAATAAGCGATTATATGGCTGCATTATCGAGAGTCCCCGATTACCAAACTATGTGGTTGAGAGCTATGCAGATTATAAGACACTTCTCAAAAGAAAATCATACCAAATTGGATAATGTGTTGTTCTTACAAAGATATTCCCCAGATGAGGTATACCCATTAAAAAAATTTTTGGAGGCTGATCCTGATATTGGGAATTTTATATCTGGAAGAACAGACTTAGACATTTGCATAGAAAGAAGCGACAGAGGAAGAAGAAATGATAGAAAATTTGCGGAGATTTTTATACCAGTGCAACAAAAAAATATCCTTGGCTATCAGTTTTACACAGAAGATGATTACACTAAAAGTGAAGGTGTGCTAGAGCAAAGGCATGATAATTACCGTAGAAAGAGAGAGCAAGAGATAGCAAGAGGTTTTACACCGTGGCATTGGGCTATCATACGCAGAATTGCTCCATTTTTTGTTGATAGTCAGGTGTATCCCATTTTTGCACGCATATATGGAAGATATTTAAGCTTGGATTACAAAAAATAAAAAAATTTAAATACTTTATATTTTATAGAGTTAAAAATATAAGGAATATGTGTTAAGCGGAAGTGAGGTAGGCTATGGGTTATGATGCAGGTGATGAAAGTAATACTCCTTGGAGATATGTAGATGAATTTCCCTACAAGGTTATAGTGCCATTAAGCCCTAGTGCAACGGCTACAGTTAGTTGTGAAATTGAGATATACCGAACTGAAACTCCAAAACCAGAATTTGGATGGTCTCATGCACGAAGGCCTGATCCTTGTATAACCCATCTTGGCTTATCAGGCAAAATTAACCCTAACAGTGTAGCATACATGTTAGCTGTAGCAGCAAAAAGCCGTATAGATTTTCCAGTTACTCCAGAGCAAATACAAGCAAAAAACCCAGATTTAGTGCAAAGGATAACTAGGGAATTGAATCAACAGCATACATTAAAATAAATTAACTCTCCTGCTCTTCCCAACATAATTTAAAATCCTGCCATTGCTGTATTTTCCTGTGCCTAAAAAATCATTTTTATTTTTAATTATTAGGAATCCAGAATAATCTCCTGTAACTTCCAAATCTTCTCCTTTAAGCCATTTTTTTGCTTCTTCATCACTAATCTCAATAATATTTTTTGCTGCTTTTGTGCCTATAATTTGAGAGCCTTCTATACTCAACCGTATGCCTAACTTATCTATCTCGCAAAAATACATTCCTACAGAATTGATCCTTAATTTTGAAAAATCAACCATTGAGATGTCTTTATTGACAATAAAAACCCTGTTTTTCTGGTTTTTTAGAAAACAATAATCAAGTTTTAATTTAGCCCCCCATTGGCGTTCTATTAATTTGAATACCTCTTTAATTTCCTTGCTGTTTAATACTTTTAAGTTATACATTTTGTAAAGTAAAGTTATAAAGCAGCAAAATTTTCGTTTAAATCCCCCAAACTGGATTTTTTTCTCTCATAATAGATGCTATTTCTTTTAGCAAAACTATTTCTTCATGGCTAAGGTATTTTTTAAATTCCTTGAGCTTTTTGAAGTCTTCTTCAGGAACTGCTGAATATAAAATGTCCTCTTCATGAATCTGCCTGCCTACTGTAACTTTTGGAAGGGAAACTGCTGCCTGCTTTCCTTTCTCTACTTCATTCACAGTTTCTTGCTCCTGCTGTATGCTCTTTGCTTCCGTTATTAAATTTCCATCGCTTTTCATTAATGGAGTTCCAGCCTTCAAAGTGCCTGCAAGAATATCAACGCCCACAACAGCAGGATTATTTTGCCTGAAAACATAGCCTTTCATAATCTGGATTTTGCAAGGGCGTATCAAAAATTCTAATTGTTTGCCCTCTATTTTTTTCTTTTCTTCCTGCTGCCATTTTTCAAAATTCTCAATCAGCTTATAAATCACATTATTTGTGATGATATTGACATTTTGCGCATTTGTGTCGGGCATCAGCTCCACATTAAAGCCTAATACGACAGCATTTAACATTTCTTTTTCATAGCTTGTTAACGCATCTGCAACATCCTTTTTTGAAATATTCCCGATGCTTGCCTTCTTTATGCTGATATTTTTTTCCTTTAAAAGCTTGATAAGGGCTTCTAAGCTGCCTAAAGAATCTGCTTTTATGACAATGCCTTGTGCATCTGTTTCAATCAAAACCTCTTCCACTTCTTTCTTTATTTCTTCCTTTGCTTTTTCTACTTCATCAGGCAGGCAGGATCTTAAAGGCATTCCTGCAACAACATTTTCAATATCAGGGGCAATAATCTTAACTCCGCAGGCTGCAGAAACATGATTGACAGAGCTAAATTTTGTCTTTTTGTCTTTCATATCCGCTAATAGTGCAGGCTTGAATAATGCTTTTATTTTTGTAGCTATGGGCTTATCTAAAGTCCCTATGACTATAGTATCATTCTGGTTCAATGCGCCTTCATAAATTATAGCGTCCATTGTTTTTCCCAATCCTTTGTCTTCTTTTACTTCTAAAATAGTGGCTTTTGCATTGCCCTCAATGCTCACATCAAGCTTTTTTTCCATAAATTTTTGAGTTAAGCCAGTTAATATCATCAAAAGCTCAGGAATTCCTTCTCCTGTTAGAGCAGATGTTGGGACAATCACAATTTGCTTTGTGTAATCTTCAACCCTGTCAAAGCGCTCTGAATTAAATCCCGTTTCAGAAAGCTTTCCAACAACCCCATAAACTTTAGTGTCTAAAATCTGCTGCGTATTTTCCGGCTGCAAGCTTATATTTTGAGCCAAAAATGCCGCTTTATTTTGCCATCCCTGCAATAAGTCTATTTTATTTAGCGCTACAACAAAAGGTGTCTTGTACTGTTTTAATATACTAATACATTCAACTGTTTGGGGCATTACACCTTCTTGTATATTTATTACCAAAACAGCCATATCTGCCAAGTTACCTCCGCGCTTTCTTAAATTGGTAAATGCTGCATGCCCTGGAGTGTCTATAAAAAGCAGCCCGGGAATTGTAATCTTCAGATTTAGGCTGTCTAAAAGGCTGCCGCATATTTTCTTGACAGCGTCTAAAGAAATATTGCTGCATCCTATATGCTGCGTAATCATTCCTGTTTCGCTTTTGGCTATAGAGCTATGCCTAATGTAATCCTGCAAAGTTGTTTTTCCATGATCAATATGCCCTACAAAAGTAATAATTGGCTGCCTTATCATAAAAAAAAGGAAGTGGATGCATTTTTTAAAGATTGTGAAAGTATAACCTTTTTATAATTAATATGATTATTTTGCGCCATGAAAGGATTTTTAATAACTCATAAGGGCATGGAAGATATAGCTTCATTAGAATTAAAAGAGATTTTAGGAAGAAATTCAGAAATTAATGAAACTTGCGTTATATTTGATATAAAAAAGTATGATGAATTATTTAAGCTATGCTATAAATCCCAATCTTCCATTGGCATTTATTTCCTGCTGTGCCAATTTGAATTTGACGAGCTATTTAATGATTTTGAAAAAAATATTAATGATGCAGATTTTAATAAATGGCTTGATAAGAATTCTTCTTTTGCGGTAAAATGCAGAAAGGATAGCTTAATGCCATTGCCGCCTACTCCAGAAATAGAGAAAAAATTAGGGGAATTAATAATAAACCGCATAGAAAAAAAGCACGGCTACAAGCAAAAAGTCAATCTTGAGAATCCGGATATTTCTATTTTTGCCTATATAAAAGAAAAAAAGGTTTATGTTGGCATAGATTTTGCAGGATTTGACCTAAGCATAAGGCAGTATAACATCTTTAAGCATCCTGCTGCAATTAAAAGCACAATTGCTTACTGCCTTATACGCTTATCTGAATATAATAAAAAACACGCTCTGTTGGACTGCTTTGCAGGCTGCGGCACAATTCCTCTGGAAGCAGCCTTGTTTGCATCATCCTTGTCAATAAATTTCTTCAACAAAGAAAAGCTTAATTTCACAAAATTTGGCAGGTTTAAAGATTATGATTTCAAAGGCTTCTTTGAAAAAATTGACAGTGAAGCAAATAATGACACTTTAAAGATTTACAATTTTGAGCCATCTATGAAATATCTGCAATACGCAAAGAAAAACTGCAAGATAGCAGGAATCGACAAAAAAATAAATTTCAGCAGAATGGACATTGAGTGGCTGGATACAAAATTTGAAAATGGAAAAATAGACAAAATAGCGACTGCCTTTCCTTTATTTGACAAAAAGGACGCTGATAAAATATACCGTGAGTTTTTTTACCAATCTGATTTCATCTTGGCTAAAAATGGCGTTATTGCAATAAGCGGCAACAAGGAAATGATAGAAAAGCACGCATCTAAATATAAGTTTATGATAGCTGCCCAAAGAAAAATCCTAAGCGGAAAAAGGGAGCATGAGATTTTTATACTTTGCAGATGACTAGGGGTTGGTGCGAAATTCAGTGCTTGTGCGTATAGTGGCGCAACTAAATAATGGAACAATAATTATTGCGCCACTATGCTAGAGAACACAAACTATTTTAATAAACTATTTGTGTTCTCCGCTGTCATTGCCAATTCAGAAAATTTCTTAAGATTGTGATAAGCGACCTGAGCAATGCCGCAGCATTGCGAAGTTGAGAGGCATTTACGGCTCCGCACAAGCACGAATTAGAATTTCGCACCAACCCCAGATGACTACCTTTTCCATATCAAAACAATATTCAGCAGAACTGACAGGGAAATAAGGATTAGCGCAGTTAATTTTTTTGTCTTTTCTGTTGTGGATTCATAAATCACCTTGTTTAACGGCAAATTATTTTGGATGTTATCCTGCATATTGCTTCTTATGTTTTTGTTTGCAGCGCTTAATGAATCTTCATGTTCGGTAATTACAACTACATCTTTTATTAATTCCTCATTTGTTTTTTGGTTGTCCTTGTTAACTGCAACTTTAAACTTGTATTTTCCTGCATTTGTATCAGCATCAACTTTATTTTCCAATTCAACTACTTGCAGGGAATTGGCCTTTAAGGTAAACTCTTTTTTGTTCTTTTCTTCATCCCCTGAAAATGATTTTGCGTTGCTGTAAACATAACTCCACACTTTAATGTCTATGTCTTTGTTGCCGTTATTATCCAATATTACCTTACTGATAAAACTCTCTCCTGCTGCAATGCTCTCATTAAAATCCTGCAATGAAAAGCTGAAAACCTTCGGTTTTTTATTTTCTGATTTTTCTATTTTGCATAGGGCATCAGTTAAGCCTTCTAAACTTATTTTTTTGTCGTCTTTAGCACTGATGCCTTCAGCCATTATAATATAGCTGCCATCATCAAATTCCCCATTGCAGTTTGGGCTTATTTGGATAGGCAGGACTAAAGAATAATTGGTGTATTTTGAGCTTAATGCAGCTTTAGACTGCTTGCTTATTTTATTGCCCTTTTTGTCTCCCAACCATAAAGAAACAGTTTCCTTATCTGTGCTGCCCCTGTAAGCATTTAAATTGACCCTTAACATCTGGCCGAATTTTGCTGTATCATCCTTGCTTAAGTCATAAACATCCATTATGCCAAGAAACGAGTTCTCTTGCAATAGCTTTTTAATAATCATAAATTTTGCATCATAGTTGTTTAACAGGTTAATATCATTGCACTGCACAGACATGTTAGATGTTAATATATAAGATTTGCCTTCCTCAAGATTGGGCTTGTAGTCGGCAGATGTCCTTTGGTTTGTTATGCTGTCATTGGTAAAAGGCGCATAGCTTTTTATTAGCACCCCATTAATATCCTCAATTTTAGCTTTGGCTGTAAAATTAGTCGGCATGCCTTTTATTCTTGATGCAGCCATCTTAAATAAAAATTCTGAGGAGCTGTCAAATATGCTCTTTGGTAGGATAACATTCACTTGATAATCACAATTTTCATAGCTCACAGCATCATTAGCAAATCCCGGTGTAGGGTTTGATTGATGCAAGCTGTTGTTTGCAAATGCCCAGCTAAATCCTTCTGTTGTGCTGTGATATTCTTTTTTGTCAATTAAGTTATTATTATTGTCGTAAATGTAAATAACATCTTCGCTATTGCTCAAGCCATTCCCAATGGAATTATCATTAGAATACAGCTTTACTGCGTCACTGCTTGCATTAAAATTATTATATGCTCTTGTTGCATCCGCAGTCACTATTGCAAAGCCTAATGGGGCAATAATTGTCCCTTCCTTATTGTAAAGCCCGCCTTCAATTGAGTCATTGTCCGCATTATCGCCAATGCTCCAGCCGCTTACATTTATTGCAATGCTTTCATTGTTGTATAGCTCTACCCATTCATTAAGAGCTTCATCAGTTGCTGGGTTTGGCATTATTTCATTAATTATTATTGCAGCATGAGTTTCTATTAACAATATAAATATTATAATGCACACTGCAATATTCAACAAGAAAAATTTCATCTTTCATTTTTTATTATATTTTTGCTGTATATAAAATTTACTATTTTAGAATGATACTAAAAGCTTAATAATATTGTCATTTAATTACTTAAAGAGGTGCAGAATTTGGGATTTTTCAAGTTTTTGAAAAGGGATAAAAAAGATGAATTTGACTTTGATTTGAATCTGGATATGCCCCCTTTGCCTCCCGAATTTAAGGATGATATGCAGCTTCCAGAGCTGCCGGAATTGCCTAATTTAGATGCGCCTGAAGGCTTAATTGCGGAACAAAATAAGAATATACCCAATAAGGATATAACGGATAAGGATATAATGAGGGATATTGGCTTAAGTGAGCAGCTTATTGAGCCAAAAATCGGGAATCTTCAAAATATAAAAAGCCCGCACGAGCGGATTTTAAGAATGCCCCAAAAAGAAATTATGCCCCGCCATAACGAGCTAAAACATCACGAAAAATCCATATTTCTAAAGGTTGACAGATTTAGAGACGTGTTGATGAATATATCTTCAATAAAAGACAGCTTAAAGAATGTGGACAATTCTATAAAAAGACTAAACGAGATTAATTCAAATAGGGATAATGCATTTGAAAAGCTGCATGCTGCTTTGGCTGACTCGCACAAAAAGCTTATTTTTGTGGATAAGACTATGTTTAAAGGGTGATAAAATGAGAAGTTATAAAACAGGAGAGGCTCCGGTTTTTGTAAAGATTGAGGATTACAAAGATATATTAGAGGTCATGGAGCTAATAAAAGGGAAGCTTGCAGAAGCAAAAACGACGCTCCATGAAATTAACGAGCTTAAAAAAGACGAGGATGCGGAAATTGAGTTTTGGAACGCCACATTAATGGATATAGAAAAAAAGCTGGAAAGCATTGATAGGAACTTATTTGAGCCGGAAGGAACATGGTGATGTAAGTGGAAAAAGAAGCGAAAGATGTTTTTTTTGTTGAGATATCCCAATCAGCGGAGATTAAAAAAGATATTCTTGAGATCCTTAAAGACATTGTAATGGATTTGCAGAGATTTGAGAAATTTAGGGAGACAAGAAAAGACAAGATAGAGCATATAGCCAAGCTAGGCAAGGTTATGAAAGAGCTTAACAAGCTTCTGCCTGCCTTAAAAAATGCTTTGCCTGAAGCTAAAATTAAGCTCCTTAAAATAAAAAAGCCTGAAAATCTTCCTGAAAAGAAAAAAGCAGCTAAAGTTGAAGTCAAGACAAAGAAAAAAAAGCATAAAAAAGAGCCTAAAAAAGAAAAGGCAAAGCCTGTTTCTGAGCTGGAAAGGTTACAATCAGAATTAAGCGAGATAGAAAACAAATTAAAGGGGTTAAGGTAAATCAGCAAGCGATATTATTTTTAGCATCTTCATTCTTTATAATTTGCCAAAACTAAACTTTTTTAAATTAGTTGGCTATCCTTAATCTTATGCGGAGGTGCCGGAGCGGCCAAACGGGATAGAGTTTGGCATCTAGGTGCTAAACATCCAAACTCAAGTTTGGTTGAGTAATGAGGCTAAAAGCTGATGAAATACTAAGGAGCCATCTATTGGCTTAGTGCCTACGCAGGTTCAAATCCTGTCCTCCGCATTTATTATTTATCAATAATAATTTAAATAAACATTTATTCCAACCCTAAAATGATTGAAATCTATGCAGTTGGCGGCTATAATGAAGTTGGAAAGAACTGCACAGCAGTTAATGTTGATGGGGAATCCTTAATAATTGATCTTGGAATACATCTGGAGAATTACATAAAGCTCACGGAAGACGAGGACATCATAAAAATAAGTGCAGACAAGCTAATTGATGTCGGTGCTGTTCCAGATATCTCTGTCTTGGATAAAATAAAAAAAGATGTTAAAGCCATTGTTATAAGCCATGCTCATTTGGACCATGTAGGGGCAGTTCCTTACATTGCAAATAAATTCAATGCGCCGGTTATATGCACGCCTTACACTGCAGGAATCATAAACGGAATCCTGAAAGAAGATAACTTAAGGCTGAGGAATGAGATAAAAACAGTAAACCTCAACTCATTTTATAAGGTAACAGATAACATTACAATTGAGTTTGTTTATATAACCCATTCTATCCCGCAGTCCACTTTAGTTGCTATACATACAAAATACGGCATAATTCTGTATGCTAATGACTTCAAGCTTGACTTGCATCCGACATTAGGCAGGCAACCAAATTTCAAAAGATTGGAAGAGCTTGGAAAGGAAGGAGTCATAGCCTTAATCGTAGAATCAACTTATGCCAATGACGCAAAAAAAATGCCTTCTGAAAGCGTTGCAAGGGAAATGCTGAAAGATGTGCTGCTGGGAATAGATAACAAGAACAACACAATTATTGTCACTACTTTTTCTTCTCATCTTGCTCGGCTCAAGTCAATAATGGAATTCGGAAAAAAGCTTAACAGAAAAGTGCTGTTTTTAGGCAGGTCTTTAGCAAAATACATCAAGGCAGGTGAAGAATTGGGGATAATAAGCTTCTCTAAAGAAGCTGAGATTGTAAAATATGGCCAACAAATAAAAGATAAGCTAAAAAAGATAAACGCAGAAAGAAAAAAATACCTGTTGGTAACAACGGGGCATCAAGGCGAGCCTAAATCTGTTTTATGCAAAATTGCTAGAGGGGAAATAAACTTTAAGCTGTATCCGGAAGATAATATTATTTTTTCATGCAGAACAATACCGACTCCTACAAACATAGCTAACCGCGAAGCATTAGAAAATGAGCTGAAATTGCTTGGAGTAAGAATCTTTAAAGATATCCATCAATCAGGACATGCTGCCAGAGAAGACTTAAGAGACATTATAAACTGGCTAAAGCCTAGAGTTATAATTCCTGCGCATGGCACCTTAAAAATGAAAGACGCATTAGCAGATTTAGGAGTGGAAATGGGATACAAAATGGGGGAAAGCATATTGCTTATAAGGGACGGGCATAAGGTTGAGCTGTAGCCTGTAACTATAGGGATTGATTGATAAAAGCCAGAGCGGTGACCTCGTTTCAAAAAAGATTTTTCCACACTTAGAAGAAAGTGTTTGCAAAATTCCTATGTTGGTCACCGCTCTGGCTTAGCACAGATATAAATTTACAGTTAATGTATCCTACATCTGCGCTTTAGCGCAGCTTTCGCAAACAACTGTGTTGTTTACGTCCTTAACTTTTTCAGAATACTCGCCGCAAGTCTGGCAGATGCCTTCTGTCGGTATTACCCTATTAATTGGCTTTCTGCTTTCCTCTCTTAATTCAAATTTTTCTACTATAATCTCAAAAAGCTGTGGCTCTATCTTAAGAATATCTTTTATCGTTAGAAGCCCTACCATTTCATTGTTCCTGACAACAGGAAGATGCCTAATATTATTGTCTCTCATTTTAATAAGGGCATCATATATATCTGATGTAGGAGAAATTGTAATTAATTTTGTCTCAATGAAATCTTTAATTTTTTCATTTGTGTTTACGCCTTTGGCTACAGCTTTTCTTACAATGTCCTGCTCTGTCAATATGCCTAAAGAATTTGCGCTGTCATTAACGACAACAGCCCCTACATGATTTTCTGCCATTATTTTTGCGCATTCTTTTAAGCTTATATTTGCTTTTACAGAAACAGGATTTATGGTCATAGCATCCGCAACTTTATAGCCAGATTTCATAATCAAAGTTAATATCACGGAATTTATAAATTTATTCATTGAAAAAAGGGCGATAGGGGAGAATCGAACTCCCGCCAGAGGATTGCTGCAAACTCCACAGTCCCCTATTCTGCCATTAAACTACTATCGCCATGCACACAGCAGAATTGACTTTTAACTTATAAATCTTTTGCGGTCAATTTTATAATTTCTTAAATGTCTTGAAGCAGAATTTCAGATTTTTTGTAGCCCTTTTCTTCAGGATTTCCATAAGAACCATGGATTATTAGGGCATGCAACATTGCGCTGCATAGTATCATTTTAAAAAGCGGTGGAAATTTTGTATTATATAAGGCGCTATGAATGAAATGGAATAAATAATGCCGACAGTTAAAGGCTGATGGATATTTTCTAATTTAATTATCTGTCCTATTTTATTTGAAAAAAGAACGATAATCACGAAATTTACTGCGGATATTAAAGGCACAACAATGGTTAAAAATGCGTGATGCTCGGCTTTCAAGTGCTCTATGCTCCTTATCAGCAATTCAAAAAGCATGCCAAAAGACAAGCCAACTGTAATCAGCAAAAAATATAATGTAAGATTGTTAAATACAAGAAGCAGAGGCAGCAAAGCAACTGCTATAACAAAATTGCCTATGGTTGCTGCAATCAAGGGTAACCAGCAGACTATACTATCCAAAATTTTTATTTTTGGATGCCTGTTTTTTCTTGCATTCTCTATTATACGCATGGCATTGTTTATATCCCTGTTATTCCATCCTTTTTCAGCAAGCCTTTTTTTAAAGTCCGCCATCAAAGTTCTTCTTTGCCTTCTATAATCCTTTCAACATGGCTGATAAAATTTTTTGTAAGAGAATAATAATCCTTTAAAATGTCTATGTTGACTTCCACTATTTGATTGTTATCTATAACGCAAGTCATGGTAACGTGCCTTCTGTACTCTTCTCTTCTGCTGCAGTCTGCGCGAATTATCTTTCTGAGCTTTAAGTAAAGGCTAACGGTTTCTGCAAACTCATTATCTGCATATACTTTTGTTAATAAGTTGCATTTCATTACCGGATTTTCAGGAATATCATCAACCTTTTTATTTTCCTTTGCATGTTTAAGCAGCGAGTCTATGCCAAAGGAAAATGTGCTTATAAGCCTTTCAATCATGTGCTTCATCATGTCAACAGTGCGAGTGTACTTCAGGCTTACATAGAATAAGTGGTCAACGCGTTTCAGTTCCTGCCTTGCGTTATCAAGCGCTTCTTTCATTCTAATATGGTAGAGATATTTTTTATAAATAACTTTGCATTGTTTATGTACTCCTTGAGCATATTTGCCGAAATTCTCTTTAAGCCGTAATTTTCATTGCATATCACGAAATCCTCGTTTCTTGAAAATGTCATCGGGCTTTTTTTGTGCGCAAGCACTATCTCTTTTATTTCCTGCATTATTCTAAGGTGCTCATTGCCAAACTTGTATTTTGCCGCGCAATTCTTAAAAAGCTCGAATTTTGACGCAAAGTTATCTGGAAATGGCGCAACCCTCTTAAAAAAAAGCTCATAATGCAAAACAGAGCTCATTCCGTAGGAAAATGCAAGAAACAGATTTTCTAGAACAGAAACAAGAAGCCTTTGATCCTTAACCAAAGGGTAAGTCATTGTGAGAATATGGTCTGCAATCTGCAGTTTTTTTATTGCTGCGTCTTTCAGCTCATGGAATTTCTCCATAACAGAGAACAAGATACGCCGATTTAAATAGTTTTTTGAAGTTACGGCTATAGGCTCAGTAGAAATTCTTAACAAATATAAGTGGCTGCTCCAAAATAAGGGGCGGTAGGCAAGCAGAAGAATGTTAATTGTGCTATCAAAATGGCGTGTATGTGCAAAATTTTGTTTTAAAATAAAACTCTACTCCATCGCTTCAAATAACCTGCTCAAATTCAGCTCAAAAGCTGCAACAGGCATTTCTAAGCTCCATTGCGTTAAGGTTTCAGGATTTATTTCCCCTAAATAAGCAATCTTTTTGCCTTTTAGCATAGCCCTTGCAGCCCTTCCTTCAATAAAAGAGCCATGCTCCGCTTCTATTATTTCATATTTTAATCCTAAGCTCATGAACATATAATCAAGAATCTGCCTTATTCTTGTGTAATCTACATTTTCAGAAGATATAGCTACTGCAAGATTTTCATTTTCCTCTATGTTTGTGTCAAATGCCTCATTTTTTTTAAAGGCCTTGCCTATTGCAAAAATCTTTTGTGGATATTCATGATGCTTGTTGTTGCTTAAAATTTCCATTAATGATGGCAATGTCCATGCCCTCAAGACATCATAGTCTGAAGATATAGAATTTGCCAATTCTATCAATGGAATCTCTGCATTCATTTTTTTGCATTGCGCTTCCTTATTAGAAAGAGCGTATGTGCTCATCTCCATGAATCCAAGCCCTGTCAGCAAATCAGATATTTTATTCTTAAAAATCTCAAATTTATCTTCTTCAGCTATTGTAGCGACATTCGGAATTAAAGCCATAAAATTCTCATAGCCATATGCTATCGCTATGTCTTCTGCCAAATCTGCTTGATGCAATATATCTGCACGGTAAGAGGGTATTAGCACATTTTTGTTTTTATAGCCATAGCCCATTCTCTCAAATAGCTTTTTTATTTCAGTTTCATTTAAGTTAAGCCCCAATAATCTGTTTATATAAGGAATATTCACTTTCATTTCTTCTGCCTCTAAATTTGGGGTTGTTTGCTTATTTTTTCCATACATTAGTTCCATAGAATAAATTTTGCCTCCAATATCAGAAAGCGCTGTTACAATCATATTAAGGCATTTGTTTAAGACATTAAAGTCAAAGCCTGAGCATTCTATAAAAATTTCTTTTGTATCATGATTGATTTTTCCTGTTTTATGGGAATTAATTATTGGGGGCATTGACAATATCTCATCATTTGCGTCTATAAAAATAGGAAATTTTTCCAAGCCATTTAATAAATGCCCGTAAGCCTTTCCAGCAGGATGCTTCTCAAGTATTTCATAGGCATTCATCTCCTTATCAGATTCCAATGGATGAAACTTTATTTCCCCTGGCTTTTTTGCCATGAACCTTATAGGCATTTTAATTTTTTCAAATGGGTAAATGCCTATTGCAACTTTCCTTCTGTTTCTTCCGTAAGTAATATGCAGCTTTTCCTGTATATCAATCACTTCCTTGATTTTTTCATCATCAAAATGCAAGTTCTTGACTATAGCACAAGATGTGTATGGCCTTACATTCTCGACAGAGTTGTCAATAATCACTTTTTCCCTTGAAGATTCCACTTTATACTGCGCTAATCCTGTCTTTGCTCCTATAAAAGAAGAAAATGCGCGCGCAAATCCCTGCACAGAAAGCATATCCGGCCTGTTGGGAAAAATTTCCACAATAATTTCATCATCACTCACGCTTTCCAAATCCGTTCCTAACATTGAAATCCTGTCTTTTAATTTATCAGCAGCAAGTTTTTTTCCGACAAATTTCTCAAAAGCCTGTCTGTTAATGTTTATTGTTGGCATAATGCACCTTAACGGTAATTTCTTGTTTATTTGTATGTGTTTATCTCATCCATATTTTCATTTCTTTTAATTGTTTCAAGTCATTTTTATAAACATCCCTTACATCGCTTATATTGTAATATTCCATTATTGTTCTTTCCATGCCAAGCCCCCATGCCAAAACAGTGCAATCAAAGCCAAGCAAAGGCTTGACTACTTCTGGACGGAAAATTCCGCTTCCTCCAAGTTCCACCCATTGTTTTTTTAGAGGGTGCCATACGTCAACTTCTGCGGAAGGCTCTGTATACGGAAAATGAGCAGGCCTTATCCTCACATCAGGGAACCCCATTTTAGCAAAAAATTCCTTTAGATAGCCTTTCAGATGCATAAAATTGGCATCGGGATCAACCACAATGCCCTCTACCTGTATAAACTCGAATAAGGATTTCCATGATAACGTTTCATTTCTAAACACTTTGCCGACTGAAAAAAACTTTGCAGGCAACTCATTCTTCTTTAGCTTAGCTATTGTCTGCGCTGATAAAACTGTTGTGTGGGTTCTCAACAGATTTTCTTTTGCGGCTTCTTCAGACCCTTTATACTGCCATCCCTTGCTTCCTGTTGTCCAGCCATTTTCATGCGAGGACTTAATTTTTTTTACAAGCTCTTTAGGAAGGTTGCCTTTTCCTGCTTTTATGTAAAAAGTATCCTGCATGTCTCTTGCAGGATGATCTTGAGGCACAAATAACGCGTCCAAATCCCAAAAAGAAGTCTGCGCAATGTTGCCTGTCATCTCCTTAAATCCCATATCCAGCCATATCCTTTTTATGTATCTTATAGCCTGGCTCACAAAATGAATCTTTCCGCCGTAAATGCTTGGAACATTTATTTTCACATCATAGCTTCTTATTTTTTTATTTTTCCACGCTTTTGATTTGATTATTTCCGGAGTGAGTCTGTCAATAACATTCTTTTCGTCTATTCCATGCTCAATTGTTTTTCTGCCCAAATCCGTAAGTTCTGCATTTATTATTTTTGCAATGCTTAATTTTATTATTTTATTCCTTTTCTTGAGATTTTCAAAAGCCAGCTTGTCCAAGTCTTTTAATTCTGAAGTATAAGCTGGAAAGTTTTTCTGCAGGAATATTTCTTCCGGGAATGGCTTATTTGAAAGCTGTTCCCCAAATTCAGTCTTTGCTACAACAAGCTCTTCTCCCACTTTTCTAATTTCAATAGCTGCTTTTGATTTTAAAATGCCTAAACAAATGCTGATTTCCTGTTTGCTCAAATGAAGCCCTTCCTGTATTGTCTTTAAAGATGTTGGCCCTTGTTTTATTGATTTTAAAAATCTCACTTCAGGCAATCCTTTTTTCTTATATTCTATGCCATTTTCGTCAAGAGCAACAGCTTCTTTTAATTGCTTATCAATTCTGGCTAATTTTTTGTTTTCGAGCCATTGCAATGCCCTCATTACCTCCACTTTTTGCAATCCAGTTTTTTCTGCGATTTTTTCAAAAGACTTTATCTCTTTTAATACAGGCAGAACTTTTCTTTCAAATGTGTGCAATGCATAAACTATTTTTTCTGTTTCCATTTTGGGTTTAAGAAGATGCCTCATATTTTAAGCTTTTGGTGAAAATGGAGTTTGTTTAGCATTCCGAAGTTATTTTTATACCATTCTGCGCTATACTTTATTTTTCATTCTGCCTTCGGCAAATTCTACTGCTCGGCACTCGCTCCCTGCCAATGCGCTCGTGCCTCGCCTATCTATGCATTAAACTATATCAAATGGATACAAGGAGAAAATTAGTGGCAGGACAATTTTCTCCGAGAGTATATTTTGTCTCGAAGCGACGAATTGATAAAATAAAAATAAACAGTTTACTTAATCAAGATAGATAAATACTGAAAATGGGCTCAGTAGAAATCCTTAACAAATATAAGTGGCTGCTCCATCATTAGGGGCGGTGGGCGGGCAGAAGAATGTTAATTGTGTTATCAAAATAGCGCGTATCTGTAAGATATTTTTATGATAAAAAAAGAATCAAGATGCGCCATTTTGCCTGTAGCGCGGCTCTGGAGCAGCCACTTTAGTTTTTGACTTTTAGGATTTCTACTGAGCCTGAAAATGGATAAATTTTTATAAATAACTAGGTCTTACTATACCATGGCAAGTTGCGCTCTTAATAAACTAATTGTAATGGCTATCATATTTATTCTCTTTTTATTGCCTAATGTTTTGGCAGCAGGCAGTGGCAGCGGTGGAGCAAGTATAGCATTAGGATTTACAAACTCCAGAGATTCTATACTCCTTCTAATAAATAGTGAATTCTCACAGATGTTTTCCTTAAGAAACGGCACAAAATACAGCCTTGAGATTAAAGTGGATAATAACAAGGCTATTGTGAATTTTGATGATATCATTATTGAGCTAAAAAATAACGATAACTTCATAGACTTAAATTCAAATAATTTGGCTGATATAAACTTTAATCTTGCCAGTTTAGAGGGGAAAAAAGCAACCATAAGAGTTATTGATGCGCATGATTCCATTGCAATTGAGAAGGAAAAACCTAAAATTCTTGATGAAGAGCTTAAAGAAGCAAAACAAATAGATGCAAAGCCTGAAAAGGCTAAATGCAATGAGCTTCCAACAATGAAGGAAAGAGTTTCATGCAGGCTTAGTTTGGAGGAAGACGAGCAGCAAAGTGAGATTAGCCTTAATTATTTGCCGGAAGAATGCTCATCTTTATCTGGAAGCGCGAGAGGCATCTGCATAGCCCGCTACAAATCAGTCCAGACATGCTGGAAATTTTCAGGAGAAGAAAGAATATCCTGCGTAAAAAAAACAATAAAACTTGGAAATTTGCAGGAAGAAAAAGAAAGATGCGGCATCTTGGCAGGAAATGAAAAATCATCCTGTTTAAATGAATTAAAAAATAAAGTTTACAATTTAATAAAATGGAGATTTTATGATTTGGAAGAAAAAGCAGAGGATTTTATGAAACGTGGCTTTGTTGGCAAAGAAATTGCAACAGACTTTATTGTAAACACAGAGCAAAACAAGATGAAATTTAATGATGTCGAAGCAATAGGGCAAAAGAAAGATGTGATTTTAGAAGTAAGAAATGACTGGAAGCAATTTATTTCAAAAATAAAAGAAAGCGAGGTAAAATGAAACAAATTATTTTTGCGGTTATAGCAAGCATACTTATTATAGCAATTTTAGGATGCCAGCAGAAAGCTCAAAAAACTGATGCAAGCGAAATTGATGCCAATGGGCAAAAAAATGGTGAAAAAAACATCAGCAAGGAGATTAATGAAGATTTTAATGATAATTTAGATGGGGCTTTAAAGGAATTGGAAGAAATAGAGAGCATTTGAATTTATTTTTTCTTTAAAGTTTTATTCAAAGCGTCCCAATCTTCTAAAAATCTTTTAATGCCCGCATCAGTCAATGTATGCTTAAACAACTGCTCAAAAACAGAATAAGGCAGTGTTGCAATGTCTGCTCCTATTTTTGCAGCTTCAAGCACATGGATTGGGTTTCTTATTGAAGCTACAAGAATTTGCGTTTTAAACTTATAATTATCATAAATTTGTTTAATTTCCCTGACTAAGTCCATTCCAATCTCACCAATATCATCTAATCTGCCAACAAATGGGCTTACTATAAAAGCGCCTGATTTTGCTGCAAGCAAAGCTTGGTTTGCTGAAAAAACCAAAGTAACATTAACTTTAATTCCTTTTTGTGTTAGTTTTTGGCAGGCTTTCATTCCCTCAATTGTCATAGGAACTTTTATGATAATATTTTTTGCAATCTTAGAAAAAGCAATTCCCTCTTTGACCATTCCATCCGCATCTAAACTGACAGTTTCAGCGCTTACAGGACCTTTGACAATGGAGCAGATTTCTTTTAGCGCTTCATTATAGTCTCTGCCAGCTTTCATAATTAAAGTGGGGTTTGTAGTTACCCCGTCTAATTGGATTATGTCATCAGCAGCCTTTATTTCTTTTGTATCGGCAGTATCAAGAAAAATCTTCATTTATTTCATCTCCTTCTTGGTGGGAATAATTATGGTTTATAATATTTCCTATTTCCAGTATCTGCTAACACAACATAAAGGGTTTTTGCGAAATTCGGTGCTTGTGCGTATAGTGGCGCAACTAAATAATGGAACAATAATTATTGCGCCACTATGCTAGAGAACACAAAGTATAGGAACGGAAGTCAATAATCGTAATAGATGTTCCGTTACTATATTTAGAGGAATCGAGCAATGCCGCAGCATTGCGAGGTTGAGAGGTAAGTTAAGGCTCCGTACAAGCACAAATAAGAATTCGCAAAAACCCTCTTTTGGATAAAGTGATGTTAGCAGTTACTATTTCCATAAACAATCCAATTCGGCATTTTAATTCAACATTCTAATTTAAAGTTAGTTCAATTATATTTTATTAATCTTTTAATTCGCTTCGCAATTAAAATATTTAATCTCTATTTATTCTTGCCAACAAACTTGTTTACCTCTTTAGCAATAGACTCTGCATCCAATCCATATTTCCTGTATAATTCATCTGGTTTTCCGGATTCTCCATACACATCTTTTAATCCGATTCTTTTCATTCTGCACGGATAATTTTCCACTAAAACTTCAGCAACAGCGCTTCCCAATCCTCCAATAATGTTATGGTCTTCTGCAGTTATTACGCAATCAGTCTTTTTTGCCAGCTCAATAACCAGTTTTGTGTCCAATGGCTTTATTGTATGGATATTTGCAACATAAACATTTATACCTTTTTCTTTCAAAAAATCTGCTGCTTTTAAAGATTCATAAAGTAAAGCGCCTGTTGCAAAAATAACGGCATCTTTTCCTTTTGTTAGTATTTCTCCTTTGCCTATTTCAAATTTATAGCGGATATCATGAATTACAGGCAATGGGTTTCTTAATAATCTCATATAAGAGCAGCCTTTATACTCCAATAAAGATAAAGTTGCCTTTTCAGCTTCTATAGCATCACAAGGCTGTATTATAACCATATTAGGCAGGCTTCTGTAAATAGCGATGTCCTCAATTGCCTGCGCGCTTTTGCCGTCTTCTCCTGTGGATATACCAGCATGGCTTCCAGCTATCTTAACGTTTAGATTATTTCTTGAGATGACATTTCTTACCAATTCAAATGCCCTTTCGCTGAATATAGCAAAGGTGCTTGCATAAGGTATTTTTCCAGACAAAGCAAAGCCTGCGGCAGTCCCTATCATGTTTTGCTCTGCAATGCCCATGCTAAAAAATCTTTCAGGAAATTCCTTCTTAAACCACTCGCTTCTTGTGCTGTCGCTTAAATCCGCATCTAATGCAACAACATTCTTGTTTTCCTTTCCAGCAGCTACAAGCCCCTTTCCATAGCCATCCCTTGTAGCAATTTTCCCTTTTTCTTCTTTAACAATGCCTGCCATCTTAATCAAGCTTTAGCTCTTCCATCGCTTTTTTTAATTCTTCATCATTTGGGGCTTTTCCATGAAACTTGTGGTTTAGCTCCATAAAAGAAACCCCTTTGCCTTTTATTGTATTGGCTATTATCATTGTCGGCTTTTCTTTTAAACTGCATGCTTTGTCCAAAGCATCTATTATTTGTAGCATATCATGGCCGTTTATTTCAATCACATTAAAGCCGAAAGATTTCCATTTTTCTGCTACGTTGCCCAAGTCCATCACTTCTTTAGTAGTGCCTGTCTGCTGCACTTGGTTTTTGTCTAATATGTAGATAAGATTGTCGAGCTTATAGAATGCTGCTGACATCGAGGCTTCCCATACAATGCCTTCTTGGCTTTCTCCATCGCCTATCAAAACATACACCTTGTAAGATTTTTTGTCAATTTTTCCTGCAAGCGCGATTCCATTTGCAACTGAAACTCCTTGCCCAAGAGAACCTCCGGCATAATCTACACCGGGAATTTTAAGTTCTGGATGCCCCTGCAAAAGCCCATTTATCTTTCTGTAGCTTTCAAGCTCTTTTTTGCCAAAAAATCCTTTCATTGCTAAAGCTGCGTAATATGCAGGAGACGCATGCCCCTTGCTTAAAATAAATCTGTCACGCTCTTCCCAATCAGGATTTTTTGGATTTATTTTTAATTTATAGAAAAACAATGCGGATAATATATCCGCTTCTGACAAGGAACCACCAGGATGCCCTGATTGAGCTTTATGAATCATAATTAACGATTCTTTTCTTATTTCGTTTGCTATTTTCCTTAATTCCATTATTTTTTCATTGTTCATCTTAATGTAAGAATTCAACCAAACATCTTCCAAGTGAGGTTTGCATCTTTTGGATTGTCCCAATAGCTGCCTAATGCAACAACATTTTTTTCTTTGGTTAGAACACACAAAGTTTGTCCTGAACTGAGTGTCTGGAATGTGTTATCTGCACTGCTGCAATCCTCTTTTGTAACTATCTCAATGCCCTTGTCAATTGTTTTTATTGTTGCAGGCGCAAATCTGGTAAAAGCAAAATGAGTAGGCATTCTACTCGAGAAAATGTCATCTTCCAAGCTTCTTTCTGTTGCAAATTTTTTCTTGCTAAAATCATAATAAAGCAAGATATAGCTTCCTGCTGCTATTTTATTGCTCGCTATTTCCTTATCTGTTATTTCCTTGTCCTTACTTTCCTTTTTTTGTTCTGCTATAGCTGCCTCAATTTCTTTGGGAATCTCTTTTTTAGTTTCAGGCGCAACTTTAGGCATTAATTTCAGTTCTGCAGTTATAATGCTCTTTTTGCCAGCTTCAATCACTATATCTGCTGTAAAGTCCATGTAACCTTCTTTTTTAATTGTAATAGAATATGAGCCAACAGCAATATTGCTTATTTCAACAGGACTTTTGCCAGCATAACCATTTCCAAGAAAAACATCCGCTTCTGAAGGTATTGTTTCTACGCTTAATAGCCCAGAGCCTGAGCTTATTTCCTTTTCCTCTTCTGTTTGCAGCTCTTTTTTAACTTGGCATCCGGCAATAATAATCAAAAAAAGTGCAAAAACGAGCGCATAGTTTAATTTCATATCAAGACAAATATTAACGTCCTTATATAAAAATTTATTCTTTTAATGTAAATGCTGACACCACATGAAGGGTTTTTGCGAAAGTAAGTGCTTGTGCGTATAGTGGCGCAACTAAATAATGGAACAATAATTATTGCGCCACTATGCTAAAGAACACAAAGTATAGGAACGGAAGTCAATAATCGTAATAGATGTTCCGTTCCTATATTTAGAGGAATTTAACAATTAATTCAGAAACTGCTAACAATATAAGTGGCTGCTCCAGAGCCGCGCTACAGGCAAAATGGCGCATCTTGATTCTTTTTTTAACTAAATTATTTTGCGCATACGCGCCATTTTGATAGCACACTTAACATTCTTCTGCCCGCCCACCGCCCCTAATAATGGAGCAGCCACTTCAATGTTCCATATATATTTAGAATAAGAGGTGTTAGCAGTTACCTTTTAATAAACCATCTACATAAGAATAAGGAGCATTGCATCTTATTCCCGTTCCTGAAAAGTGAGTGGCAGAAGCCTTAAAGCCGTTTTTTCTAATTTTTTTGATTATATCCTCTTTTTTCATTAATGTTCTAAGTTTCTCCTTTTTTGCAATATAGTGAATGTCATAAAACCCTATTGCATTTAGTTTTGATTCTTCCGCAATTAATCTTAACAATTTTATAGCCTCATCATCCATGTCCAAATGATGTTTCAGCTTTATTGTTGCATTGAGCATATTTTTTGCCAGCTTAATATCCCATAAATTTCCCTTCCATAAAGGTCCAGTGTTTTCATGCATGCCTTGTTGCTTTGCTATTTCATCCACGTATTTTTTGCCTTTAATGCACTGGAAAAAAATCCTGAAATAATGCTCCCTGTAATATGAAAATACAGGAATCAAGGATTTCTCATACTGCATGCCTATTAATTGTATTTTTCTTATTAATATCCTTAATCCTGTTTCATGCATCATATAATCTCTTTTTGGCAAAGCCCAGTATTTTCTGATGCATGCTTTTGGGTAAGTGCCTGTTAACGCTGCTGTATCAGTGTTTGTCACAGCCAAAATGCTTCTTCTTGATAGCCTCTTTACTGCAGCATCAAGGAAAAAATTTGATGTGCCCCATGGGTCAATATCTATGTAGTCAAAGCCTTTGGAATTAAGCAAAAATAAGTTTGCGTCCTCATTAAACACAGATACCTTATCTTTATCCTTTATCTTGTTTAAGCTTAGATTAGCATTTATTGACTTTACAGCCTTCTCGCTGTAATCGTTAAAGCTTATGCTTCGTATTTTATCCTTGTTCAGCTCTTTAAGGAATCTTATGCCCCTTACTCCGGAGCCTGCAAGAGGCAGCGCAATTCTCATGTTATTGCTGTCAATGCAGCTTAACAGCAAGATTGAGATGTCCCTGTTTAGCTTCATAACAGGGTTGTAGAAAACTTCCATCTTTTTGGATATTTTTTCCTCCTTTTTTATTTTTATTAATGCCTTTCCTTCCTTTACAATTTCATGCATAAAAAAGGCAAAATTCAAATACAAATAAAAAAATATCTATTTATAAAATGGAAAAAATACTGTTGGACACAAATTTCTTGCTTTTGCCTTATCAGTTTAAGGTAGATATATTCACCCAGATAGACAGGATAATGCTTGACTACAAGCTTTTTGTCCTTGATAAAACCATAGATGAGCTTAAAAGCATCTTGCTGCAGCAAAAGGGCAAAGATAAAGATGCAGCAAAAATCGCATTAAAACTGGTGTCATTAAAGAATATTGGCATTTTAAAGACAGACAGCAATAAAAAAACCGATGAGATTATTGCCGAGGTTTCTTTTAAGGAGGGGTTTGTTGTAGCTACGCAAGATAAGGAGCTAAGGCAGAGATTAAGGGAAAAAAACATTCCTGTTATAATACTAAGGAAGAAAAAAGTAGTACGGTTTCTTAATTGCTAGATTCAATAATCTTTAATGGCCAACTTGCACTACAAGGGATTTTATATTTTTTAAGTTGGCTGCACCATAAACCTACCAGTTAAGTTTATAAAGATGACTATGCTGTTTAATTATGAAATGGGGATAGGTCATAAGACTTTTTTTGAAGCTAAAAATGCAAAAATAATAAAGGATGATGTTCTAACTACAGAAGAAATTAACAATGGAGAAATTGACTTAATTGTTACTTCTCCACCTTATAATGTAGATATAAAGTATAGCTCTCATGATGACCAAATATCTTATGAAAAATATTTAGAGTTTAGTGAAAAATGGCTGACTCGGTGTTTTCACTGGCTTAAGGATGGCGGAAGGCTTTGTCTTAATATACCTTTAGATAAGAATAAAGGCGGTCAACAAAGCGTTGGTGCAGATTTAACTACTATTGCGAAGAATATAGGATTTAAGTATCATTCAACAATAATTTGGAATGAAGGGAATATTTCAAGGAGAACTGCCTGGGGCTCTTGGCTTAGCGCCTCTGCACCTTATGTAATTGCACCTGTGGAATTGATAGTTGTTCTTTATAAGAAAGAATGGAAAAAATTGAGAACTGATAAAAAATCTGATTTACAAAAAAAGGAATTTATTGATTGGACAAATGGTTTATGGACGTTTCAAGGTGAAAGTAAAAAAAGAATAGGGCATCCAGCACCGTTCCCTATAGAACTGCCCAAACGATGCATTAAACTATTTAGTTTTGTTGGTGATGTTGTGCTTGATCCTTTTATGGGAAGTGGTACAACTTTGGTTGCTGCAAGTCTTAACAATAGAAAAGGTTTAGGCGTAGAAATTGATGAGGAATATTGCAATTTGGCAAAAAATAGACTTACAAAGGAAGCACATGTTTTGAATCGTAAATTAGTGGAACATGAAAAAGAGATTAGCAGACAAAAGGTCCTAGCATGAAAAATAAAGAGATAAGCCAGATGGACCTAATTATGGAATATTTTAAGAAATATCTAAAGAAAGAAATTCATCATCCCGAAATTGTTGATTGGGTAGTTGAGGAATATAAAAAAAGAACAGGAAAAGTTTTTAGAGATCCCGACAGAGGAATTAGGAAATTATCTCAAGATGGTTTACTTATAAAAATAAAAAAAGGAGTTTATAAGTATGATCCAGATTTTGTAAGTAACAGACAACTTGAAGAATTTACTGCTTCACAAAAGGCAGAAATTTTCAAGAGGGATGATTACAGGTGTGTGGTTTGCGGAAGAGGAACAGGCGACGGCGTTGAGATTCATGCAGACCATATTAAACCAAAAGAGTTTGGCGGAAAGGCAGAAATTGAAAATGGACAAACATTATGTGCATAGCATAATTTCCAAAAGAAATATTACAAACAAACTGAAACAGGAAAACGAATGTTTATTAGGCTTTATGAAATGGCAAAGAAAAATAAGGATAAAGAATTAATGAAATTTTGTGAGCGAGTTTTAACCCTTTATGAAAAAAGTAATGTAAATGGGCACATTGTTTGGAAAAAATAAATTATGTCTTACCCCTAACTAATAAGTTCCTACAATATAGCGGAGAACACAAATAATCAATTAGTAATAGTTTGTGTTCTCTAATATAGTGGCACAATAAGTATTTCTCAATCATTTAGTTGCGCCACTATAAATTCGGCAGCCTCTAAAAAATTTTTTGCTATAAAATCCGGCTTTATTTCACTTTTTTTTAAGTCGTCTAAATGTTTTTTGCCATGCCCTGTAAGCAGATAAATGGTTTTGCAGCCTGCTTTTACGCCCATTTCCGTGTCATGCGGATGATCGCCAATGAGCCATGATTTTTTTATGTCAATGCCAAATTCTTTTTCAGCGTCCATTACATACTTTGTATGAGGCTTTCTGCATTTGCATAGCTCTTCAGGAGTATGCGGGCAGTAATATACTTTTTTTATTTCAACGCTTTCTTTTTTTAATTCACTGACAAGCTTTTCATTGAATTTGTGCATGTCTTTTTCTGTATGAATGCCCCTTCCAATGCCGGATTGATTAGTTATAACAATAAAAATAAATTCCTTTGAAAGAAGCCTTAATCCTTCTATTACCCCATAAAGCAGCTTGAAATCTTCCACTTTATGGACATAACCCGGATCATAGTTCAAAGTACCGTCTCTGTCTAAAAACACGGCTTTAACCATTTTCAATGCTTTTCTTTAATTCGTCTATATTTACAGTGGAAGTTCCGATTTTGCCTACAGTTATGCCAGCTGCGTGATTGGCTATGATTGCTGCCTGTTTAAAAGATGCTCCGGAAGTTAAAGCCAAGCAAAGAGATGCAACAACAGTGTCGCCTGCGCCAGTAACATCATAAACCTCTTTTGCAAAAGTCGGTATGTGCGTTACAGCCATATTTTTCTCAAATAATGACATGCCTTTTTCTCCTTTGGTTATCAGCACATTGCTGTTTAAATCTTTTAACAGCTTTTTGCCCATTCTTTCTATGTCCCTATCAGATATTTCCTCTTCTGCAAATCCGGTCATTTGATGAGCCTCGCTATGATTCGGAGTTATTATAGTAGCGTTCTTGTAAAACTTTTTATGCTGGGGCTTTGGGTCAACTACAACCATTTTTCCTTTATTTTTGCAGAGAGCTGTCAATTTTTCCATTAGCTGTTTTGTAACAACCCCTTTTGCATAGTCTGAGACTATAACTGCATCAATGCCATTTATTTTTCCAGAAATAAAATTCAATATCTTATTTTCAATATTTGCATCAACATAATTCTTTTTTTCATAGTCAACCCTTAAGAGCTGCTGGGATCTCGCAATAATCCTCACCTTTTGTATTGTCGGCCTGTTTGAGTCAATAAAAATACCATTTACATCTATTTTTCTTTTTTTTAGCTCATTAATCAAAATGTTGTTTGCATCCCCTTTTCCTATTGTTCCCACCATAAATGATTTTGAATTAAATGATGCCAGATTATTTGCTACATTTGCAGCGCCTCCTGGCGCATAAGTCTCTTTTAAGACGTTAACAACCTGCACAGGAGCTTCCGGGCTTATTCTCGAGACATCCCCCCATATATACTTGTCAAGCATTATGTCTCCAAGCACAAGAATTTTCCTGTCTTTGAATTTATCAATTATTTTTATAAGGCTATTCATCATACCACCTTACGCTGTTAAGCCAGCTTATATAATCTTTTATTCCATCTTTTAATGAGTATTTTGATTTAAATCCCAAAAGCTGCTCTGCCTTTGATGTGTGCGCTTGCGTGTTATTTTGATAAGTTTTTGGCTCATAAGGCATGTCGACATATTCCATTTCAAGATTTTTTCCAAGCTCCTTGTTTAAAGCCTTAACCAAATCATTAAATGTTGTTGCTATTCCTGTGCCTACATTTACAATGCAGCTTTTTTTTGCATGCAAGGCTTTTATTGTTGCATCAATAACATCTTTAACATAAATATGATCGCGTTTTTGCTCGCCAAATTTGAAAATTCTCGGGTTTTTTTCATCTTTTATCTGCCTGGCAAGATGATAAACCATAGAAGCAGCCCTTCCCTTGTATTTTTCCCTAGGGCCAAAAACATTGAAGTATCTTAGCCCCACAATATGCATTTTTCTGAATAATTGAGAGGCGATTTTATCCATTTCCAGCTTAGATTTTGCATAAGAGCTTAGAAGTTCCTTTTTTTGATTTTCTTTCATCGGCACATTGCCATTGCCATATAAGGAAGCAGTGGAAGCGTAAATTAATTTAGCGTTGTTTTTTTGCGCAAATTTTATTATATTATAAAAGCCCTGCACATTTTTGTTATAGGTTTCCTTGTCATTGGGGTATCTTGGATCCGTTATTGCAGCTTCATGGAATATAGCGTCGAATCTTTCGTTTAAACCATTTTCGTTTAAATCAAATTGCTTAGAGACATCAAGCTCGATGAATTTTCCGTTAAAGCCGTTTAAATTTTTTTTATTGCCTGTCAGCAAATTATCAGCTATTGTAACCTCATGCCCATTTTTTTCCAATTCCAAAGCGAGGTTAGATCCTATAAATCCAGAACCTCCGGTGACTAAGCATTTCATTTTTTATTTTTTTCAAATAATTCTTTTTCTGCAAGTTCGCAGATAATATGCAGTATTGTAAGATGGGCTTCTTGTATTCGAGGAGTATTGTCAGAAGGTATTATTATCTCAATATCTGAAGTATTAACTTGCCTTCCGCCATTTTTTCCAAGAAGCCCTATTGCCTTCATATTCATTTTTTTTGCCTTCTGCACGGCATTAATTATATTCTGTGAATTTCCGCTGGTGGATAATGCAATCAGAACATCTCCTTTATTGCCTAAAGCCTCCAATTGCCTTTCAAATATTTTCTCAAAGCCATAATCATTGCCTATGGCAGTTATTGCTGCCATATCGGTTGTCAATGCTATTGCAGAAAGGGCTTTTCTTTCCATCTTATACCTACCTGTAAATTCCGCTGCTATGTGGGAAGCCTGTGTTGAAGAGCCGCCATTGCCTATCAATAAGAGCTTATTTCCATTTTTCATGCAGCTTACAACCAGCTTAACGCACTCTTCTATTTTTTTAGCATACTTTTCAGCAATTTCTTTGCTTAAAGCGCTGCTTTCATTTAGCATTGATATTATCTCCTGATTCATGGTATGAACTGTTCATACTATCAAGTATTTAAACTTTTCGCCACAAAGGCTCAGTAGAAATCCTTAACAAATATAAGTGGCTGCTCCAAAATAAGGGGCGGTGGGCGGGCAGAAGAATGTTAAGTGTGCTATCAAAATGGCGTGTATGCGCAAAATAATTTTGTTATATAGGCACGGACATTAATTTCCGTAAATAAATTATCCGTGCCTATATACTGCGGACTTTGACAATTATTACGGAAATCAAAGTCCGCTCGTATAGTAAGAATCAAGATGCGCCATTTTGCCTACAGCGCGGCTCTGGAGCAGCCACTTTAGTTTTTGACTTTTAGGATTTCTACTGAGCCGCCACAAACTTTCCGCCAGTCCA
>JACPMQ010000003.1 GCA_016185955.1 Candidatus Woesearchaeota archaeon
TATAAAATTATGTAAAGAGGCGTATACTTTCTCATTTCGTTGATGGTTTTGGAGGTTAATTATATATCTTTACGGGATGTTAAGGTTGTTACAAAATTCGGTGCTTGTGCGTAATTTGATAGTGATAAGCCTTAGTCAAGGAAAAACAATGCCAAATGCGTGGTTTATCGGTTTTGTCAATGACGAGCAACTGCCAACGCAAAACAACGTCGAATTGCAAGATTACCAACGTAACTGGTAAAAATTCCATCGTTCTTCGAACGATGGAATTTTTACGGCTCCGCACAAGCACCAAATTTGAATTCCAACGAAATGAAAACCAACAAATTATTTTTTATGTTTTTAGTTGTGGCTTTGATTGCAGTTAGCGGATGCGCTTCCTCGCAAAATTCGCAAAATGCAAAAGCATCCAATTTCGGCATTAAAGCCACAATTTTCAAGTCTTCAGGCTGCGGCTGTTGCAATGTCTATTTGCAATATATGAATAAAAAAGGGTTTAATCTAGAAGTTATGCAGACAGAAGACATGGATGCAGTAAAAGCAAAATATAACATTCCAGCTTCAATGCAAAGCTGCCATACTATTATTATAGGAGATTACTTTGTAGAAGGTCATGTTCCTTCAGAAGCCATTGAAAAATTAATGGCGGAAAAGCCAACAATTAGAGGAATAGCTATGCCCGGAATGCCATCAGGCAGTCCAGGAATGCCGGGCTCAAAAAAAGCCCCTTTTGTTATTTACGCAATAAATAAGGATGGCTCAACTGCAGAATTTATGAGGATATAGTAAAATGCACTTTGCAAAGACACTTAAACTGATTTTACTTTCTCCCTTTTTGTTTTTATTATTTTTTACAGAAATCGTGCATGCTCATTGTCCATTATGCACCGTCGGAGCAATGGCAGCAGCCGGTGGTGCAGCATGGCTTGGAGTAAATAAAGCAGTTATAGGCATCTTTATAGGAGCATTTGCCGTTTCTACAGGATGGTGGATTGCAAACCTATTAAAGAAAAAGTACATTCCTTTCCAAAAGCCCTTTCTGATAATTTTATCTTTTGCAACAATAGTAATCCCTATTTTGCCTATGCCTGTTATGGAAAGCAATTATCCTCTTTATCTCTCTTTTGCAGGGGATTATGGCTCCTTGCTTAATAGAACTTATGTTATCAATTTGTTTTTTGCTGGAAGCATTCTCGGAAGCATTATTGTCTGCATTACTCCATGGCTCAGCAAAAAGATTTCAGAAATTGGGAATGGAAAGCTAATTCCGTTTCAGGGCATTCTGCTTACTTTTATTTTGCTGATTATAGCCGGAATTTCCCTGCAACTGGCATTGGGATGGTAAACAAAAAATTATAAGCTACTGCAAAATGGAAGACGAAGTAAGAAAATGGATGAGCAAGATTGAGGAAGTAAAGAAAGGCAGCATTGATTTGTCAAGAGACGAGGACTTAAGCATAGCATTAATGAACCTCATCAGCTTGGAAGAGCATTTTTTCTTTACTGCAATGAAGACAGACAACCAAAAATATCTTGAGATGCTAAAATCCGTAAGGGAACTAAGAAAAACGCTTCTTGCAAAAATAGTTACAAATCCTGAAGGGGAAGAGTGGTGCATCAGCAAGCATCTTCTTGCTGCAAGCATGCGCCTTAGTGAAGTGGGAACAAAAGAGCTTTCAAAGGGCAACAGCAAGGAAGCAAATTTTGCCTTTTCATCAGCCTTTAACCTCTATTCCTTGTTTTTTGCAATAAACCTTAAGATGATTGATAAGGAGAAGCTGCAGCATACAGAAGAGCTAAAAAAGGAAAGCAAAATATTTTCCAAATTTTCTGAAATAATAAAGAAGATAGTTGATTGCTGCAAGGAGTGGTGAGGCAAAGCTATTAGCTCCTCATACAAGGCTTTTGGCAAGGATAAAATGGGTTTTTGTTATAGACCATATTTTCAATATTTTTGCGAAAAAGGAGCGCCAAGCATTCTCTGCACATCCATTGGCAGTGTTTGTATTCTGCTTATTGTAATTTGTTCCCATCTTTTTGTTATTTGCCCATATCTCATATCAAAATCTCTAATATCTTGAATCCCAAACTGTTCTTCATTATGGTTAGTTAAATATAGTGAATGACAGCGGAAATATTCCCATGGATTATTTGTTTTGAAGCCAATAGTTCTTGCAACAGACACATATTGAATTAACAATTGCCTAACATCTTTTTCAAAAATATAACCTACAACTTTGTCGCTTTCAAACGCTAATATCGGAAAGTCACAGTTAGTTAACAAAAAATTCCATTTCATTTTTTGTAATCTTCCTTCAATTTCATCCATTTTAAATTTATCTGGTGTTTTGAACTCAAAGTGTAAATAACCTTTGCCTACGCATCCATACAAAGAATAAGCAAAAATTAGCATAGCATATTTACAGTCAGCCCATATGCAAAATTCTTCGTTAGTGCCAAATTCATTTTGAAAACGGTGTGAATGCACTTGCTGAAATTCGTTTTCTCCCAAAATCCTTTTAAATTTTGCCCATGACATTGATTTATAAGTGCCATCTGTCTGCTGAGCGTACATAAACCTTTTATCTGCTATTAGCTTATCTATCCTCATAACAAGCCCCTTTTCATTAGGACCAAAATCATTTTGAGTGATGCCACTCATAACTTCAGCAATTGTTGTGGCATTAAAACTATTAGCACGCATCATCGCAGTATTTTCCATCATCGCAGTATTTTCCATCATTGCATTAGCTACTTCTCCCCTTAAATCCAATTCATTCTTTAAATTCCAATTATCTCTGATTAAGGGCACATTAAGCTCAGTAGCTGCGTTCAGAACTGCTTCAAGGCTTTCAAATCCCATGATTTCACCACTTCCAAATAGAATAAGAAAAATTAGCTAAATTATAAAGTTTATTATTTTTTGGGTTTCATGCGTCTCTTTAGCAATATTCCTATAGCCAATATTATAGCAATTAGCATGCCAAGCCATACTATTTTTGGGATTTTTGTGAAAAATAAATTTATCGAAGCAGTCATATTAGCCATAAATATATTTACATTTAGCTGATAATCGCTGCTCATTGCAAGCTTTCCTGCTTTTGCAAGGTATAGTATAAACATTCCCATAAAAAGGAATATAATCCCAGAAGCAAGCTCCGCAATACTAATCTCTATTTTCTTTTTTGCAATTGAATAGGAAATAGGTTTTTTGAAAAAGTTCAGCTTATTGCTTAAATCTGACTTGTCCATGAAATAAGCCAGAATGAATAATGGAAAAATTATTCCCAGCACATACATAAGCGCGTACATTCCTCCCCAGAATATTGAGCCTGGCAATATTGACAATGCTAATACTCCGGCTAATACAGGCGCGCAGCAAAGGGTTGCAAAAGCTGAAAAAATTCCTAAAACAAAAACAGAGCTTGCTCCTTCCACTTTCATTCTTTGTTTTGAATGTGAAAACGGCAATGAAAAATGTATTCCGAGAAGTATTGATGCCCCTAAAAGCAAAAGAAATATCCCGCCTAAAGCAAAGAGCAGATTATGGTATTTGCTGAATAAGGCTCCAAGGCTTGCCAAGCCAATGCCAAGAGGCAAAAATACCGCTAATAAGCCCATAAAAAAAACAAAAGTCATGAGCATTACTGTCCGCTTCTGCCTGAAAATTGAGCCAAAATAAGCAGGAAGCAGAACTGTTATGCAGCATGGCGCAAATAATGCAGCTATTCCAGCAATAAAAGCTGTTACAAGCGAAGCTATTATCAGTGCATATTCCATAATGCCCTCATGCCAGCTTGTTTATTTCCGAAACAATTTGCTCATTTCTTATAGCCATTTGCGGATCATCTAATGTGTATCTAATAATGCCTTTTTTGTCAATTATAAAATAAGTATGGCCTGGATAAGAGCCTTTGTGCATTGAAGATGCAAGCGAAAGCACATCATAGGCTGATGAAACTGCCCTTGTTGAGTCAAACAAAATTCTTGCATTGGCCATTTTAGGGACTTTCTGGATTATTTTTTGCCATTCCTTTTTTTGATCAGGAGTTATGGAAAAAACAACAACATCATCATTATTGAGTCTTTCGTCATTTCCAAAAGAGCTCATTTGATCCCAGCATGCAGGATAACACATGCTTCCTTCTGTAAAAAACAAGACAACATTTTTTCCCTTGTAATCGCTTAGCTTTATTGTTGTTCCGCCAATGCTCTCCAAGCTAAAGTCAGGAGCCTTTTGCCCTATAGCGCTGATAAAAGATAGCTTTCCCTCTGGAAAAGCTGAGGGATTGCGTTTCTCCATTTCTGCCTGGACTTCTGCTCTTTTAGATTCCACAACTGAATTTATTCCGTATTTTTCAGCAGTTTTGATTATAACTTCATTATTGGAAATGCCGGAAGCTATAAGGGAATCAATAAAATTTATCATTTCCGTTGCCATTCCGCAGCAAATATTATTTTTATCAAGCACCTGTCCGCAGCATGGGCACAAAAACATTTTATAGATATCATCAGATTGTGCAGAAACCCCAATTAAATTTGCTGTTATTTTATTGGCATTCTTGTTGGAATCAGGGGACATCATGCTGTATGCAAAAAATCCCCCAATAAATAGTGCTAATATTATAGCCGTTATAACTATATTTTTTTTGCTTGTAAGCATTTGTAATACCTCCTTATTTCATTTTTTACCCAAATTGCATTTTATGCGATTTTTGCTTGTTCAAGAGAAATCCGACACCGCCAGTCACAGACTGGCGGATTGCTCGCTCCCTTCGGTCGCTCGGTCGGATTTCTAAGAATGCGAATATTCTGGGTACAAACCGTGCTTTCAAACCACCAGTCAGAGACTGGATGGAATATTCCTTTCAATCAAATTCTGCCCCTCCAGCTTGTCCAGAATCCTGCTGACCTTGACTTTTGAATATCCCATTTTTTCCACAAGCTCGCTCTGAAAAACAGCTCCGTGAGAAGCTATAATCACCTCATATATTTTTTTCTCATCCCCCCTTAATGCCTTTGCAATTGTTTTTGATTTATCAGCAGCATCTTTACTTATTTTTTCAGCAGCTCCTGACTTTAGCGCAACTTTAATGCCGAGAATAAATATGATTATAAGGAGTATAGCAGCAGCATAGGAAGCTGAGGGTATATGAGCTGTGATTGGGCATTCTGCTCCAGTAGGATGAACGCATCTTGCAGCATCTATCTTTGCAATTTTAATTGAGAACGATGCCAGAATAATTAATATAGCTACGGAAATAACACTAATTACCAAGCCAAGCCATTTATTGTTATTAAACTTAGAAAGGTATTTTTTCATTTTACAGCACTATCCACATTTGCATAAGAGTGCGCGCAGTGCATGCAGCAGAACTTTAACACTTTATTTTTTATTTTTTCAGTATAGCCGCTTCCATAAACCTTGCAGCTGCAATGAGAGCATGTAGTTAATTTCGGCTCTATTGCTATGTCAATCAAATCCCCGAATCTGGAAAACATGACTTTCGTGAATGCTTTTCCTTCTTTTGTCAAATCATAAATCTTTTTTTCTCTTTTGTCTGTTTTCTTGACTTTTATCAGATTATTTTTTATTAGAATTTCAAGAAACGGGTAAACATTGCTCGCGCTTATCTGCCTTTTTAACTTTGATTCAAGCTCTTTCATCAGCTCATAGCCGTATTTCGGCCCTGTTGCGAGCAGGCATAAAGTATAGAATTTAACCATGTTATTTATTTTAATTTCCGCCATGCCTCATTAAAAAGAGCCAATTATATAAAAAGGTTTCTTTTTTTGGATATATCACAATAGGATATAAACAGAAAAATTTATATACTAAACTTTCTTTGCAAAGTTATTAATTAAAACTTAGAAGGTGATACGGCTTGAAAAACATAAAAAACATGTTACTAAAAAATATTTTTGCATTTTTGATGCTTTTTTTATTGGCTGCAGCAATTGCTTTTGCGCACGATGAGGAAAATTTTGCAGAAACAAAAAGGCTTATTGATTCAAAAATTCAATGTGATAAACTTACAGATGAGCAGCTTAGGCATATCGGAGATTATTATATGGAGCAAATGCATCCTGGAGAAGCCCATGAGCTCATGGACCAAATGATGGGCGGTGAAGCCTCTGAAAGCTTAAGGCAGACACATATTTTAATGGCAAAAAGACTGTATTGCAAGGATACATCCGGAATGACAAATTATGGCATGATGGGAATGATGGGAGGAATGATGAATATGGCAATGGGAAGTGGAATGATGGGAAATTATGGCTACGGCATGATGGGAAATTTTGGATATAGCAGCGGATATTGGGGCTTTGTTAATATATTGTCAGTGCTGCTGGCAATTGGACTTGTAATATTAGTTTATTTATGGATTATAAAATTGTGGAAAGATATCCAAGGAAAGAACATCAAAAAATGAGGGCAAAGCCGATTGAATGAATGCTGGTTAAATCAATTAAGAGGTGAACTTCATGAAGCGCTTGGAAGGGAAAGTTGCAATTGTGACAGGCTCCGACAGAGGCATAGGTAAAGGCATAGCAATTGCATTTGCAAAAGAGGGGTGCAATGTTGTTATTAGCGACCATAAAGGAGATAAACCAAGCAAAGACGCTGTAAATGAAATAAAAAAGCTTGGAAGCAGCACAATTTTTGTAAAGGCAGATGTTTCAAAAGCAAAAGATATGGAAAATTTAGTTAAGAAAGCTGTCCAGAAATTCGGGAAGATTGATATAATGGTTAATAATGCAGGAATTTTGGTTTCCGGAACAGTTTTGGAGCTGACAGAAAAAGATTGGGAAAAACAGATGTCAGTTAACCTTAAAGGGGTTTTTTTAGGGACTAAATATGCTGTTGCGCAGATGAAAAGGCAGGGAAAAGCAGGGATTGTCGGCTTTCCAGGAATCAGCGCATATTGCGCATCAAAAGGTGGGGTAACAGAATTTACAAGAGAAGTTGCTCTGGATCATGCAAAAGACGGCATAACGGTAAATGCAATTAATCCAGGCGTAATTGTTACTGATATGACTAAAGCGATGCTTAACGATAAAGAATCAAGCAAAGCCCTGCTTGAAAACACTCCTATTGGAAGATTCGGGCAGCCGGAAGATATAGGAAACGCTGCTGTCTTTCTTGCTTTGGACGCATCAAGCTTTATAACGGGGCATAACTTAGTGGTTGATGGCGGATGGACTGCCCGTTAAGTAATAATGTGTAATAATATAAAAACTAATTGGAGGTAAACAAAATGCCAAAGGGAAAAGGAAAAGGATGTTGTTAAGAGAAATTTGACGAATTGAATTTGTTTTTTTATTTTCTATTTTAAAATAATTTTTAGATAAAAATGCCGAAGTTAAATAAAGAATTAAAAAAATCATCGCAAAAACCTGTAATCTTTGGAATAACAGCAAGCTTAATTCTTTTTTTGGCTTATTTTTTGATATTGGGCTTTGCGAATTCATTTGAGCACGCACTTCAGCAATTTACAATTATGTGGCACTGGATTTTATTGCTTGTTGCAGGCTTTGGAATTCAAATAGGGCTTTTTGCTTACATAAAAAATTATTCCACAGCAAATATGGCTACGAAATCAGCTATAGCAGCTTCCGGAACTGTTTCTACCGGCTCCATGATTGCATGCTGCATGCACCATCTTACAGATGTGCTTCCTTTTGCAGGAATATCAGCAGCAGCATTGTTTTTAAATAAATACCAGATTTTGTTTTTTGTGATTGGAATTTTATCGGGATTAATTGGCATGAATCTAATGTTAGGCATTATCCAAAAGGGGCATTTATACTCTAAAAATAATAAAATACTGTCAAAGCTGCTTCAATTAGATATGAAAAAATCATTATATTTCACAGGAATATTGAGCATAACAGTATTTTTTGGCACACTTTTTTATTTGATGTAAAAATTTGATAGGAACTATTGCAGGTGGGAAAAAAATGGAAAAAGAAAATTATTTTTTAATTGCTATTTTGATTATTGCTGTTGCAGGGCTTGCCTTTGCGAGTATAGGGTTTTTTAAAAAAACGGATGCAGTAAGCGAAAGCAAATCTGCAGTTAATTCAAATTCAGGCAATGAAAACTTGAATAAAAATTCAAACAATGAAGGCATGGGCTATGAAACCAAATCAAGCGAAAGTGATGTGACAATTGACTTAACCCCAAAAAAATTTGAAAATGGGAAACTATATATTGACATCAGCGTTAACACACATACCGTTGATTTAGAGCAGTTTGATTTGACAAAAATTGTAAAGCTGGAATATGATAAGACCTCTTTATTTCCAGAATCTGCGCCAAAGCTTTCAGGACATCATAACTCTGGCACATTAATTTTTAATGCCCAAAAGGAAATAAAGAAATTTAAAATAATAATTAAAGGAATTCCTGGCATTGAAGAAAGGCAGTTTGAATGGTAACTGCTAACACTACATAAAGGGTTTTTGCGAATTAAGTGCTTGTGCGAAATTTGCCAATTCAGAAAAGTTCCACAGGATTGTGATAAGCGACCTGAGCAACATGAAATGTTGCGAAGTTGAGAGACATATAAGGCTCCGCACAAGCACTAAATTAAACTTTCGCAAAAACCCTCTTTTTGGACAAAGTGGTGTTAGCAGTTACTTTGAATGGTAAATATTATGGTAGCTACTATTACAAAACAAAGAGTAAAATTTTTCCAATGTGAAGAATGTTTGTTTTATTACAATGACAAAAAAATGGCTGAAAAATGCGAGAAATGGTGCAAAGAAAAGCATAGCTGCAATATGGAAATAACTAAGCATGCGGTAAAATGACAAAAGACCCTATATGCGGAATGGAAGTGGATGAAAAAAAGTCAGAATTCATGCTAGTTAAAGAAGGGGAAAAACATTACTTTTGCAGTAAAAATTGCTTCAATGAATTTTTATCAAATAAAAAATTAAATGAAAAAGGCGAAAAAAGAAATCAAATAACACAAAAAGCATTTCTTCCAATAAGAGGAATGCATTGCGCTTCCTGCGCTGCAACAATTGAAAAATGCCTTAAAAAAGTTTCCGGCGTCAAAAGTGCAAATGTAAATTTTGCTTCTGAAAAGGCTGCTGTGGAATATTATGCCGATAAAGTAACAAGACAAAAATTAGAGAAAGCAATAGAGGATGCAGGCTATGAAGTTATCAAAGGTGAAGAAATAAAAAATGCGGAAAATGGCAAAGTAACTTTAAAGATAAGGGGCATGTCATCCCAGCATTGCGCTGGCATTGTTGAAAATGCATTGAAAAAACTGAAAGGAATAAACCATGTTGATGTAAGCTTTGCAGTTGAAAGGGCTATAATAGGTTTTGAGCCTTCAAAAATTTCTTTGGAGCAAATAAAAAAGGCCATTATAGACGCAGGATATGTTCCAGAAAAGTTTGTGGAAAACCTTGACAGGGAGAAGGAAGCAAGAAAAAAAGAGATAAGCGCATTAAAAACAAAATTTTTCATTTCATTGATTTTAAGCCTTCCGCTGATTTATTTTGCGATGGCTCCGACAGTAGGGCTTGCTGTTCCGGAATTTATTCACCATAACATGGTTCTGATACAGTTTCTTCTTACCACGCCAATACTTATTGTCAGCTATGATTTTTACTTTAAGGGCTTTAGGGTAGTAATCAAAAGCAAAACTGCAAATATGGACACTTTAATTGCTGTTGGCACAGGAGCTGCTTATCTTTACAGCTTGGTTGTTTCCATACTGATATTGTTTGGAAATAAGGATTATGGCGCGCATGACCTCTATTATGAAATAGCCGGATTATTGCTTATGTTCATTTTAATGGGAAAATTGCTTGAAGCTATTGCAAAAGGCAAAACTTCCGAAGCCATAAGAAAGCTTTTGGGGCTGCAGGCAAAAACCGCGACAGTAATTAGAAACGGAAAAGAGGCAGAGATTTCTGTTGATGACGTCATTCTCAATGATATAGTTATAGTAAAGCCCGGCGAAAAAATCCCTGTTGACGGCATTATTGTTGATGGCCATAGCTCGGTTGATGAAAGCATGATAACAGGAGAGAGCATTCCTGTTGAAAAATCAAAAAATGATAAAGTCATTGGAGCTACAATAAATAAGACAGGCTCTTTTAAGTTTAAAACCACAAAAATCGGAAAAGATACAGTATTGTCTCATATAATACGCATGGTTGAAGAAGCTCAGGGAAGCAAAGCGCCTATACAAAAGCTTGCTGATTTAATTTCAGCTTATTTTGTTCCTATGGTAGCTGTTATCGGAATTTTGTCTTTTTTTATCTGGTATTTGCTTGGATTTGGATTTATTTTTTCCCTCACAATTTTTATTGCAGTTTTGATAATAGCATGCCCATGCGCTTTAGGGCTTGCAACCCCAACTGCAATAATGGTAGGCACAGGATTAGGCGCAAAGCACGGCATTTTATTCAAGAATGCAGAAAGCCTTCAAACAGCTCAAAAAATCCAGACAATAATATTTGACAAGACTGGGACATTGACAAAGGGAAAGCCGGAAGTTACCGATATAATTTCTGTTGAGAAGAATATGGAAAAGGATGTATTAAAGATTGCAGCAATCGCTGAAAAAAGGTCAGAGCATCCATTGGCAGAAGCAATACTAAACAAGGCAAAAGATGAAAAAATTGATGTGGATGAGCCAAAAAAATTCAGCTCTATTACAGGAAAAGGCGTTGAAGCATTCTACAAAAACAATAAAATATTTTTGGGCAACAGAAGGCTTATGGCAGACAACAAAGTTAATATAAAAAGCATTGAAAGCAAAATAATGGAGCTTGAGGAAGAGGGAAAAACAGTAATGATTGTTGCTGTTGATAAAAATCTTGTTGGCATAATTGGTGTTGCTGACACTCTAAAAGAGCATTCAAAAGAGGCAATACAGCACCTGCACAAATTAGGCAAGGAAGTGGCTATGATAACAGGAGACAATGAAAGAACTGCAAAAGCGATAGCAAAGCAGCTTGGGATTGATGATGTGCTTGCAGAAGTTCTTCCTCAAGATAAAGCGAATGAAATAAAAAAGCTGCAAGGCAAAAGCAAGAAAGTTGCGATGGTAGGAGATGGAATTAATGATGCACCTGCGCTTGCGCAAGCAGATTTGGGGATTGCAATAGGATCAGGCACGGACATTGCAATAGAAACCGGAGATATTATTTTAATAATAAAAAAGATAAGGCAAAACCTGTTTTGGGCGTTTATTTACAACACGCTTGGAATTCCAATTGCAGCAGGGCTTCTTTACCCTTTAAACGGGTTTTTATTGAATCCAATAATAGCTGGAATTGCGATGGCATTTTCTTCAGTGTCTGTTGTCGGGAATACTTTGCTCATGAGATTTTACAGCACGAAATTTTCACCGCTAAAGCGGTGAAAATTTCGCAGTTGGTAATCTACAAATAAAATAAAAGCTCCCAAGAATCAAGGACAACGGTAAAAATTCCGCCGTTCATAGAACAATAGAATTTTTACTTAGCGAGTAAAAGTAGCAGCACTTACAACTGCAAAAATATTGTCATGCTTGTTCCTAAACCTTTCAAAGACTTTAATTCCTTCTTTGGTTGTGTGCATTAATTGTAGTCAAATGCAATTCGAAAACCCGCCTATCTTTGGTAGTAAACCGTAAATCTCTTTAGTTGTCGCCTTCGTTAAATTTTATAAACAAAACGAGAAATTAGGAAATGCTTTGCACTATCCTATAACAAAAGTTTAACGGTTCGCTGATGCTCTCCAAAATTTTTGCCAACATTTAATTAATAGGGAGCTCCTTATTTTATTCAGCATATATTAGCACTTCTGCCAAATTTAAAATCGTAATATCTCCAATAGAAGTAAGAGGTTTATAAGCTAAAGAAAGTCCACAGGCACGAAATAAACATTCATCCGATTTTCCATCACCAACAGCTATACTTTCTTCAGGTTTAACGTTTAACTTTTTCATAAGCTCTTTAGCTGAATCTGCTTTGCAGATAATCTTATCGCAGCATTTCGAATTATATCGTGTTTTTGCAATAACTTCTCCAGTATATTTTCCATGTTTATCGGTTACGAGAATAGGGCAAATAATATTGCTTCTGTCTATTCCTAGTTTATCAGCAAAATAGTGGATTATTGGGGAGAAAGCAACAGAAATAATGCCTACGCCATATTGTTTCTTTTTAAGTCTGTCAATCACTCCTTTTGCTGTTCTTCTTAGATTTATCTTCTTAAATATCTTGCCAAAATCTGTTTCAGTTCTACCTTTAATGAGACTTGCAAGTTCTAATGTGGTATTATAATCTTTGATTTTTCCATTTTCATAATCTACTCTCAACTTTTGAAGTTCTTTTTGAAATCCAAATTCTTTAGCAACTACATCAATACTGCTTTCTCTTATGAGAGTTTTATCAAAGTCAAATAACACCAGTTTATGTTTATTAGCTATAATGCCCAGTTCAGATAATATAGTTTTAATAACTTGTTCTGACATAATAGTTAAATTTTCTATAGGTTGCTTTTTATGTTTCAGTTTTCCTATATCCACTTCTGATATCCGCACTCCTTTTTTCACTAATTGAAGCAGTATCTGTATATCAACACCCCATTTGTCATCAATTCTTAACTCCCCAAGCAAATCTCTTTTAATTGCAAATTGTCCACTCAGTGGCTGGTTAAATTTTATGAATGGAAAAATTACACTAAACAACGGTTTTACTACAAGCTCTGTAACTCTGCCTCTTGCTCTTGTAAAAGAAGTTTTAACAAAATCAGCATCATCATTTTCAAGTGGTTGGAGGATTGATGCAATCTTTTTTGGCGAAATTGAATATAAATCCGCATCAAGAAACAAGATAATCTCTCCAGAGGAGTGCAACACTCCGGTTTTGATAGCCGCGCCTTTTCCTTTATTTTGAGTGTGTTTAATTACTTTAACTCCCTCTGATTTTGCATTTTTATAAGTATTGTCAGTAGAGCCATCATCAACAACTATAATCTCATTTATTACTTTAACTTTCTTTACATTTTTGATTACATTGATGATTGTTGACTCTTCATCAAAGGCAGGAATAATGCAACTTATCTTCATACAACAGATTAAAACCTGATTTTATATAAATGTAACGCTTCTTCTCGGAACTCCCTAATTATAGATACTCCGCTAACACAGTTACTTATTACAGAAATGTCGGTCTCAAAAGATAAATTTTTCTACCACCCTTTAGTGTTTCAACATAGTATCTATACCTTGTTACATGTTTTTTACCTTCTTTCCAATACCCTCCCTTTTCAGATAGAAATTTATTTACAGTCTGTTTTCTTAATTCATCTCGTGACTTGAATCTCAACTCAAAGTCAATTTTATACTCCTCATAAATTTTATCATCTTTTAGCATTAAGAAATTCAAAAACCAAATCTTTATAAATCAGTTATGCACATTTATCTTTATTTGTAAATAGAAATGATCATGGGGGGTAAAAATGCCAAAAATACCAATAAATATAACTGTTGATAAAGGTATACTTGAAAAGTTTAAAGAGATGTGCGAAAATAATGATATGAAAATATCAACAAAAATTAATACTTTAATGAAAGACTGGATTGAAAACAATAAAAAATGAAAACACAACATAAGATAATAATCGGAGATGCTCTTGAAGCATTAACTAAAATTCCTTCTGAATCTGTAGATCTAGTATTCGCTGATCCGCCTTACAACATGTCTAAGAAAAAGGGATTAGGATGGAAATACAGCAAGCATATTACAATGCAAGAAGGATGGGATATATTTTCTAAAGACGAATATTATCAATTTAATCAAAAATGGATTAAAGAATGTTTGAGAATTTTGAAACATGGTGGAAGTTTATGGGTTTGTGGTTCTTTTCATAATATTTATCAAATTGGATTTATTTTACAGCATTTAGAAGATGTTAAAATCAACAATAGCATTGTTTGGTTTAAGCCTAATGCACAACCCAATATAACTTGCAGATTTTTTACAGAAAGCACAGAACATTTGATATGGGCATCTAAAAATGGCAATGAGAAAAAATGGAAATTTAATTATGAGGATACCAAAAATTTGATTGAAGACCCTCTTAATCCAAAAGGAAAACAAACAAGAAATGTATGGAGCATACCGTTAACTCCCAGAAAAGAGAAATGGGCAGGAGAACACCCAACTCAAAAACCTCTTGAATTATTAAGAAGGGTAATTTTATCTTGCACTAATGAGGGTGATACTGTTTTAGACCCATTTTTAGGCTCAGGTACTACTTCTATTTCTGCTAAAATGTTAGGAAGGAATTCTATTGGCATTGAAAAGGACAAAAAATACCATGAAATCATAAAGAAACGATTGAATGAGCCACAAAAGAATATTGAGGAATATGTCGAAGTGGGATTAGTAAATGGGTAAATAGCAGAAACAGTCTCACAATTAATTTTGTCGTCGAAAAGAAGGTTAATTATGGCTTCTCTCCAGTCGCAAAGTACCAACCAGTATACATTTTTTTGAATTGTGGGACAGCCTGAGCAGTTACGCGAAACCAAAACATTTAAATTTGATATTAGAAATTAAACTCCAATATACCTAAAAACAATAAAAAAAATTTAAAAAAACAAAAAAACTGGGCTTTCTTATAATTGGCATGAGCATTGTGCTGGGATTTATCATGTTTAGCTACATGAACAGGCTTACTTTACAAGAAAAGCAGAATAACTGCAATCCAACAAAAGAATGCCAGCAAGTTAAGTCATTGTTTGGATTGTCTCATATTGCAGTCGGATTTCTGGCATTTATATTTGCATTGGGATTCTACTTATTGTTTTTCAACAAGGATGCAAAAACATCTAATGCGCTTCATGACGACATTCTAAAAGAATTGCACGAGCAAAAAATCCAGAAAAAAGCCGAAGACAAATTTAATTTGCTTTTAAGGGCTCTTGATGAAAATGAAAAAAAGGTTTTGACTTCCATAAAAGAGCAGCAGGGCATTACCCAATCAACGCTAAAATACAGGGCAAACCTCTCAAAAGCGAAAATAAGCCAGATATTAGGCGATTTTGAAAAGAAAAATATAGTGGCGAGAAAAGCAAAAGGCAAAACCTATGAGGTTTTTCTGACTGAGGATTTTTGATATCTAGCCAATTTTTGTTTATTATAATGAGGAATCTGGCAATTTTGATTTAGAGTGGCTGAATACGAAAGAAAGTGCTGAATAAATTGGCCAAATCTAATTGAATTGCCGCAATTCAAAAATCCTGATAAGGCAAATATTCTTATATGAATAATTTTGACAGCAGTTTTTATAAACCTGCTTTTGTTAAATTTTAGTTTTAATAATAAAATTTTAAAAATAATTGTTAAATGGCTGTTAATAATGGTTAAAGAGGTTTAATATGCAAGTTCAAGCTTACATCAATGGAATACTGCCAAGATCCGATTTTGCCTTGGAAACAGGAAGCGCATTGCTGAAAGGCCGTGAAACAAAAGAAAATTTTGAAAGGATTCTGGAAAAGGAAACACAAAATCTTATCAGCATACAGGAAACTTCCGGGCTTAATTATATAACTGACGGGCAATTATTTTGGCATGATTTTTTAAGGCCCATAGCTCAGGCTTTATCTTTGCATTCTGAAAACAGCAATGCTGATGAAAATCCGGTAACAAGGCAGATTTATACAAATACTTTTTACAGAAAGCCTTTAATCCTGCAAAAGATAAAAAATCCAAAAAAGCCTTTAATTAGCAAAGATTTTTTTGATATTATTCCAAAAAACAAAAGAAAGGCAATATTGCCAAGCCCATTTTCATTGGTTTACCTTTCTGATGGAATGCACCGCAATGAGAATGGAACTTTAAACGAAGATGTTTTTGCAGAGCTTTTAGTGGACGCTGCATTAGCCTTAAATGAAGAAGCCAAAAGATTGGAAAAGGACAGTGATGTTTCTTTCATCCAATTTAATGAGCCATGCATGTGCTATGCCAATGAAGCTGAAAATTTTTTTGATGATATAAACAATGCCTTAGAGGCAGCTGTTAATGGCTTAAAGGCAATAACAAGCTTGCATCTCTATAATGGCGATGCTTCAAAATTTTTTCCGCAAATTTTAAAATTTCCAGTTAAGAGAATAGGCATTGATGCATACAGCACTGATTTGAGCAAATTTGCTAATAATAGCTTTAAAAAATTTTTAGAGCTTGGAATTGTCAATTCAAAAAACTCTTTGATTGAGGAGCCTGAGGCAATTGCTGAATATGGAAAGCAAGTTTTAAAAAAAATAAATCCAGAAGGGCTTGCTTTAGTTCCTAACAGGCCATTAGAGCTTGTGCCTCAGCACATAGCAATTGAAAAAATCAAAAGCCTTGCAAAAGGGGCTGAATTATTAAATTAAAAAAATAAAAAAAGTATAGTAAACAATAAAATGAATCTGCCGTTATTCCCGACACAGGAAATTGGAAGCTTGCAAAAGCCTTCATGGCGCGTAAAAGGGCTTTCAGGAAAAGCAAATGAGCAAGACATTAAAGAGCTTAAAGAATGGTATGCAAAATTAAAATTGCATGACAGAATTTCTGATACTGTTGATGTCATTAATCAAATAAAGAATGAAAAAAACAAGGCTGAGCTTTTTGAATTAAAGAAAAAATTAAGGGAAGAATCGCAGATATTTGCATTAAAATTTCTTGAACAGGCTGGATTAGACATAATTTATGATGGCGAGCAAACAAGAGTGGAAATGTACGAAGATCCGATAACAGACATCAACGGCTTTGGGTTTAAGGGGCTTGTAAGGTCATTTGATGTCATGAAATACAGAAAAGCAGCGTGCATTGCAGAGCCTTTATTTAAAGTGCCTTACCACTTAGATGAATTTCTTTTTTTGAAAGATAAAACAAAACATGAGCTAAAGGTTCCTATCACAGGAGCTTATACTTTGGCTGAATGGTCTTACAATGAGTTTTATGGCAAAAGGGATTTAAAAAATCTGGATATTTTTTCATTGTTTGGCTCTGAAAAGCTTGACAGGGGAGAAATGGCTTTAGCGCTTGCAAAAAATGTTATAAGGCCCAATATAAAGGCATTGGTTGACAAAGGCGCAAAATGGGTGCAGATAGACGAGCCTGCTGCAACCACTTATCCTGATGAAGTCGGTTTAGTTGTTGAAACATTTAATGAGTCAGTAAAAGGGCTTAATGTCAAAGCGAGCATTCATATGTGCTTCAGCGATTATAAAGTTTTTTTCCCTGCAATACTTGAAATGAAAAACTGCTATCAGTATGCGTGGGAATTTGCAAATGCCGACACAAATAAACTAGGAATAGACAGCAAAACAAGGACTGGCTATAAAGTGCTGGAGCTTTTTAAGGAATATGATGTTCCTGGAATCATAGGTCTTGGTGTCTTAAACGTGCATACAGACAGTATAGAGCCAGCAGAATTAGTCAGAGACAGAATATTATATGCATCAAAAGTTTTAGGAAATGAAAAGATATATGTTAATCCTGACTGCGGGCTTAGGACAAGAAAGCTCGACATTGCATTTTCCAAGCTTAAAAGCATGGCAGAGGGCGCTGAACTGGCAAGAGAGGTTTGTAAATGAATAGTGTTCGTCAATTAATTAATTAAAGCCAAAGCGGTGGCGTATGCCGCCTTTATGCTGGCATTATCACGCTACAAAATCACAGAGGTCAGGGGGATGTCCCTACGGGGCTTGACCGTTACTGCACGTTAAACAGCAAATGCCAGCTGGCGGCATGGCGAAGGGCGGATTTTTACCATGCGAAGTGTGGTAAAAATCCGACGTGAGCCGAGCCACCGCTTTGGCTTTTGTGTCAAACAAAACAAAATTAATTGACAAACTTAAATAAACACCAAAAATTAATATCCATGGTAAACCAAAAACTTATTTTTGAGGTAATACCCCCAATAAAAACTGCGTCTGAAAGCTATATTAGCAAGCTTATAGGCAGAATAGTTGATGCTGTAAATAAAATAAAACAGATAAATATTATTAATATCCCAGAAATTGTGGACGAGAATCATGTTGGAAAACCCTATTATAGAAATGTAGATACAAGAAAATTTGGTGCAATTTTAAGGGATAAGTGCAAGAAAGATATGATTGTAAATACTGTGGTGGTGCATCATGAGCCAAAAAACAGATTTGAGGAATGGCTGGAAGAAAGCATTAATGATTACGGCATAAAAAATTATGTGTTCGTGGGCGCAAAAATAAACACAATTAATTATCCAGGACCAAGCATTGCTGAGGCTAATTCTATAGCAAGAAAAAAAGGAATAAACTTCGGCAATATATTTATACCGAACAGGGAAAATGAAGCAGAGCGCTTGATAAATAAAACGCTGCATGGATGCAATTTTTTTACAAGCCAAGTTTTATTTGAAGCGGATTCTGCAATTGATGTTTTAAAGGAGTATATTCAAAAATGCGATGAGCGGAATATAAACCCCTCAAGAGTTTATTTGAGTTTTGCGCCTTTGTCTTCTGTTGAGGATATTCATTTTATTAAGTGGCTTGGCGCAGAGATAAGTGAAAAAACGGAAAAAAAACTTAAGAATAGGGACATTGAATATATAGGAAGCGCTTCAATTAATCATATTAAAGAAGTTGCGCAAAAAATCTTTAATGGAAGCTTTAATAAAAAACTTTCTTTAGGATTGAATATTGAATATGTAATGCTCCATAACCTTGAGCTCTCAAAAGAATTGATAAGTGGATTGTTGGATTTGAAACTCAGCTAATATTTTCTTTGCGCTCTCTTTTCATTTTCTGAAGGCTCACTACCTGTATTAATTTCAATGCGTTAATTTCCTGCTTTAGCTCTTCTATTTCATCTTTAAGCTCATAAATTAGCTCATAGTTGTGCTGGGTATTTTCAGTATTTTCGTTTACAACGCTTGGCAAATCAGAAAAAGCTGTAAACTCCTTTCTTATTTGCTTAATCCAAGCATCCACATTGTCCTTAAATACCCTAAATTCCTGTTCCATTTTAAAGCGCAAAATTAAAGCACAAAAGAGGCTATGATATTATAGTTAAGAGGTCATTACATTAAGTGTGTTTGTCCTCGCTAGTAATATCGTTTAAGCCTCTTTTGACGTAAACTATTTTTATAAACTAGTATACAAATGCGTATATTACTGATATTTAAATCTTTCGAATTAAATGCAGTCTGGAAAATACATTTCTTATAATACTAAATAAATTTATAAACTTCAAGCAAATTTTTTCTTTAATTGGGCCAGTAGCTCAGCTTGGATAGAGCGACAGCCTTCTACCATGCTGGGATGTAAGCTGAGAAGTTTTTAACCAAATTGCTTCGCTTAAAAGGTCGGGGGTTCAAATCCTCCCTGGCCCGCTTTATTCTCTGCAATCCAAAAAGGGGAAAATATGAAAGAAAGTGGCAAACAAAATTTTAAAAGGGCATATCACATTGCTTTGGTGTTAGATGGCAATCGCCGCTATGCCAAAAAGGCAGGCATTCCGAAGCTTAAGGGGCATGAAAAAGGATTTAATAAGATAAGGGAACTGTTAGAGTGGTGCATAGAACTTGGCATTAATGAAATCACGCTGTACTGCTTCTCCATAGACAATTTTAAAAGGGACAAGGAAGAGATTGATTACCTATTTGATCTGTTCAGGAAAAAAATTAAGGGGTTCAAAAAAGATAAAATAATACATGGCAATAAAGTAAAAATAAGTTTTATTGGAAGGCTTTCAATGCTTCCAGAGGACATGCAAAAGGCAATGAAAGAGCTTATGGAAATGACAAAAAACTATGAAGGATACAAGCTAAATTTGGCAATGGCTTATGGCGCAAGATGCGAGATTGTTGATTCTTTTAAAAAAATTATGAGCAAAGGCATTAAGGAAATTGATGAAGAAGTTATTAAGCAAAACCTTTACTTATCTGATGATGTTGACATATTAATAAGGCCAGGCGGAGAAAAAAGGATAAGCGATTTTCTTTTGTGGCAGATTTCCTATACTGAGCTTTTTTTTATCGATAAGCTATGGCCGGAATTCACAAAAGAGGATTTAATAGCATGCGTTGAAGACTTCAAAAAGCGCGAAAGAAGGTTTGGAAGGTAAGGCAACATCCATCAGTGTAAAAATTCCGCTGTCCGAAACTAATAGTTTGTCATTGCAAAACACTAAAAAATCTGCAAAGCAGATTTTTTAGTGTTTTCCATTACAACCCCAAATTCCTGTCAATTTCTTCTGCCATTTTTCTTAAATCTTCGCAAGTTCTCCTTAAATCCCTTTCAACCTCGCCTATCAATTCCCTTAATGTTGAAACTCTTAAAATGTAGCCTTTATTATGGTGCAGCACTATTCCAGATTCCAACAGCTTATTAATATGATGGATTACTGTGCCTCTGCTTAATGAAAGCCTGTAAGCCAATTCATCGCTTGATAAAGGCTGATTTCTTTTTGCATTTTTTATCATCTCAATAAAAACACGAAAACAGCTCTTGTCCTTGTCTCTTAAGTTAAAAAGCCCTAAAGAGCTGCCTAACCATTGCAATTCTTGGTTTATATTGCTTTGCGCAGGCTTTCTTATGTTGATTATTGTAATTTTTTGCAAATGCGCCATATTCTAAATACAATAGTGCTTCTACTTTATTAACTTTTTTATTCCATTTTGGATTATTTATATGCTCTAAAATACAAAAATTTAAATATTAGTTGATATTACCACATTTCTGTTGACTTTAAATCAACAAAATTAAAATGGAAACAGAAGCAAAAAAGAACGAAAGCTTTGAAAAATTAAAGGAAAAAACATTAAAAATATCTAAAAAAGAGTCCATTGCAGAACTTACAGAATCATTGCAAAGACTGCAGGCAGAATTTGAAAACTACAAAAAAAGAATTGAGAAAGAAAGTGAGCAATTTTTAAAATATGCAAAAGCAGAGCTTATCCAAAAAATATTGCCCATATTAGACACTTTTGAAATTGCCTTAAAGAACACAAATGACAGGGAAAAATTTGTAAAAGGCATGGAAATGGTTTATGCACAGCTTTATTCAGTTTTGCAAACAGAAGGGCTGAAGCCAATAGATGCTTTAGGGAAAAAATTTAATCCTTATTTGCACGAAGTTATGCTAAAGCAGAAATCTGACAAGGAAAGTGATATTGTTTTGGAAGAACTGCAAAAGGGGTATATGCTGAATGATAAAATCCTAAGGCACAGCAAAGTAAAGATTAGCGAGCACGCAAAAGAAGAGAGTAAAAGCAAGGATGGCAGTTGATAATAGGCATCTACAAAAAGTAAATCAAAGCGGTGGCTCATAAAAATTCCGCTGTTGCAAACAGCGGAATTTTTATCAGCGCATTTTACGTGGTTTCGTCATTGCGAAAAACTAAAAATCTGCTTTGCAGATTTTTAGTTTTTCGGAGGCATGTTTTATTGGAAAAACCAAATGCAACAGAAGATAATGTAACACTCACAAAAAATACCCCGTTGAGCGATATTTTAAACATTACACATGCATGCAAATGCAATTCATGCAGCACAGGATGCAAATACGGCAGCGGCTTTTTGGTTGAAGAAGATATAGCAAAAATCGCAAATTTTTTAGGAGTTACAGAAAAGGCATTGAAAGAAAATTTTTTGGAGGAAGTTCGCAAATTCAACACAAAAAGATTCAGGCCCAAAATATTAAGGAATGGAAAGCAATACGGCAAATGCATATTTTTTGATGAAAGCATCGGATGCAAAATACATGAAGTAAAGCCATTGGAATGCAAAATTTCAATGGGATGCAAGCCTTATGGAGAGCAGCTAAGCTTATGGTTCATGCTGAATTATTTTGTAAATGCTAATGATGCAGAAAGCATGAGAGAGTATGCAACTTACTTAAAAGTTGGTGGAAAAACTTTGAAGGAATAATACCAAAGGTGATTAACAATGGCTGAAAAAACAAAAACAAGAAAGGAAAAAATAATTGGAATAGATTTAGGCACAAGCAATTCTGCTGCTTCTGTGCTGATTGGAGGAAAACCTACAATAATACCGAGCGCAGAAGGCACAACTGCTTATGGAAAGGCATTTCCCAGCGTAGTTGCATTTACAAAAGATAGCCAAGTTCTCATCGGAGAGCCCGCCAGAAGGCAAGCGGTTTCAAATCCAAGCGGCACAATAACCGCTGCTAAAAGAAAAATGGGGCAAAATTTTGAGTATAGCATCAATGGCAAAAAATATACTCCGCAGCAAATTTCTGCCTTTATACTCCAAAAAATAAAGAAAGACGCTGAAGAATTTGTTGGAGAGCCTATAAGCAAGGCTGTTATAACAGTTCCTGCTTATTTTGACGACAATCAAAGGCAAGCCACAAAAGATGCCGGAACAATTGCAGGCTTAGAGGTTGTAAGGCTTGTCAATGAGCCTACAGCAGCTTCCATGGCATATGGGCTTGATAAAATGGATAAGGAAGCAAAAATTCTTGTCTTTGATTTAGGCGGAGGAACTTTAGATGTCACAATAATGGAATTCAGCGAAGGCGTTTTTGAAGTAAAGGCTACCAGTGGAGATACACAACTTGGCGGCACAGATATGGATGAAACCCTTATGAAATTTATTATTAATGACTTCAAGAATAAGGAAGGCGTTGACTTAAGCGAGGATGACACTGCAATGCAACGCTTAAGAGAGGCTGCTGAAAAGGCAAAGATAGAGCTTTCAACCACATTAGAGACAGAGATAAACCTTCCTTTTATAACTTCATCTGAAGAAGGGCCAAAACATTTAAGCATGAAGCTTACAAGAGCCAAGCTTGAGCAGTTAATTGAGCCCATTGTGCAAAGGTGCAGGCATCCTGTAGAGCAGGCATTAAAAGATGCAAAAGCCTCATCAAAGAATGTTGACAAAATAATTCTTGTAGGAGGGCCGACAAGAATGCCTGTTATAAGAAAATTTGTGGAAGATTTTGTTGGAAAAAAGGCAGAGCGCGGCGTTGATCCTATGGAATGCGTTGCAATGGGCGCTGCAATACAGGCAGGAGTTCTTGCAGGAGAAGTTAAAGACATATTATTGCTGGATGTTACTCCATTGACTTTAGGAATAGAAACATTAGGCAGTGTTTTTACAAAATTAATTGACAGAAACACAACCATACCAACTAAAAAAAGCCAGATTTTTTCAACTGCTGCAGATAGCCAGACAGCAGTAACTATTAGGATTGGACAAGGAGAAAGGCCTATGTTTTCAGACAACAAATTGCTGGGGCAGTTTGACTTGATTGGAATACCACCTGCTCCCAGAGGCATTCCTCAAATAGAAGTGACTTTTGATATTGACGCGAATGGCATTTTGCATGTAACTGCAAAAGATTTAGGAACTGGAAAGCAGCAAAGCATCAGGATAACTGCACCAAATAAGCTGAGCGAGGAAGAAGTCGAGAAAATGAAAAAGGAAGCAGAGCTTCATTCAGAAGAAGACAAAGTAAGAAAAGAGGAAATAGAAACCATAAATAATGCAGACAATCTTGTTTATAGCACTGAAAAACTCTTTAAGGACTTTGAAGGCAAGGTTGACAGCAAGGAGCTTGAAACTGTTAAAGGAAAAATTATGGAGCTTAAAGAGCTTTTGAAAGCTGAAAAAAAAGATGTTGCAGCAGTAAAAAGAAAAATGGATGAGGTAAATGAGCTTATCCAGAAAATGTCAACAGAGATGTACCAAAAAGTTGCAGAGGAACAGGCAAAAAAACAGCAAAAAGATACTGCAAAGCCAAAAGATGATGAAGATGATGAAAATGTAGTTGATGCAGAATACAAAGAAGAAAAAGAAGAGAACAAAAAGAAGAAGTGATTATTAGCAAAATATGATTCCCTCAAGAGACGAGTGCATTGAAATTTTAAAAAAAAATAATACTCCTTTAAATGTAATTGAGCATTCAAAGGCTGTATGCAAGATTGCTGAGGAAATTGCTGAAAAGCTGAGCAAAAAAGGAATAAAGGTGAACAAGGAGATTGTAATTGCATCGTCTCTTTTGCATGATATTGAAAGGCAAAAAGAAAATCATGTGGCTGAAGGGGCAAACTTATTAAAAGAAATGGGTTTTTTTGAGGTTTCTGAAGTTGTAAAGAAGCACAGCCTTTATAAAATAGAGGATAAGGAAATACAGCCTAAAACAGTCGAAGAAAAAATTGTTTTTTATGCCGATAAAAGAGCTAAGGGCAATAAGGTTGTTAGCTTGCAGGAAAGGTTTGATGATTTAAAAAAAAGATATGATACAGATTTAAGCAAGGAATTTGAATTTGCAAAAAAGATTGAAAGCGAGCTGTTAGGGAAGTAACTGCTAACACAACATAAAGGGTTTTTGCGAATTAAGTGCTTGTGCGAAATTTGATAGTGACAAGCCGTGGCCAAGACAAAATGATGCCAAATGCCCCACTTATCGGATAAAGCAATGTTAGCAGTTACTTAGAATAAAAACAACAAAAGAAAAATAATCTGACATTTTAAAATGGCAAAGGACTACTATAAAATGCTTGGTGTTCAGAGAAACGCAACAAAGGAAGAGATTAAAAGGGCATATAAGGATTTAGCTAAGAAATACCATCCTGACTTAAATAAAAGCCCGGATGCAGCTGAAAAATTTAAGGAAATTAACGAAGCTGCTGCAGTTCTTGCAGATGATGAAAAAAGAACGCAATATGACAAATATGGGACTGCTGAAGAATTTGCAAAGGGCTTTGAGGGCTTTGACTTCAGCGATTTTATGTCTGATATAGGAACTTTTGGATTTGACTTTGACAACATCTTTGAAAGCTTTTTTGGCAGAGGAAGATCAGGAAGAAGACAAAGAAGAGGGGATGATTTAAGATATGACCTTGAAATTACTCTTGAAGAGGCTGCTACAGGAGCAACAAAAAGTGTGTCTATCCCAAGATTGGAGCAATGCAATAAATGCAATGGCTCTGGTGCAGAATCTGATGCTGACATTATAAATTGCCCTGATTGCAAGGGAACAGGAATTTTTAGAAGAGCGCAAAGAACCCCTTTTGGAATTTTTTCTACAACAGCAAGATGCGGCAAATGCCGTGGACAAGGCAAATATATAAAAAAAGAATGCGAAGTTTGTGACGGCACAGGGCTTGTAAGAAAAACCAGAAGGCTTGAAATTAAGGTGCCTGCAGGGGCAGAAGAAGGCACTAATTTAAGGCTTGCCGGTGAGGGAGCTGCAGGAGAAAAAGGAATTTCTAATGGGGACTTATATATAGTAATCCATGTAAAAGAGCATGAACTGTTTGAAAGGCATGGTGATGATATTTATATTAAAATAAATATACCATTCACTGTAGCAGCACTTGGCGGAGAAATAGAAGTGCCAACTTTAACCGGAAAAGCAAAGTTAAAGATATCATCTGCTACAAAAAGCAATACTGTATTTAGGATGAAAGGCAAAGGCATTCCTTATTTACATGGAAATGGTATTGGAAATCAGAATGTAGAGGTTGTTATTGAAGTTCCGGAAAAGCTAACAAAAAAGCAAAAAGAGCTTCTTATGGAATTTGATAAAGAAAGCGGCAAGAAAGGATTTTTCGGAATTTTTACTTAGCATAAACTATAAATACTACTTAATCTCATTAAAACAGATGCAACAAATACAAATTATCGGAGTAAGGGATCTGGATGAGATGGAAATTGAATCCATAAACAGGATAGCTAATAGGCATTACCAAAAAATCCAGAGGGAATTAAAAAATGATATTTCTATAAAGCTCCATATAAAAAGCCATAAAAAAGAAGGCAAGCAAAAAAAGTATTCCATGCATGTAAAGGTAATAACCCCAACAAGGACCTTTGCATCTACAAAAGCATTTGACTGGAAGCTGGAAAATGCCTTGCATAAATCCTTTACAGATGTAATGAAAATAATACAGCATAGCCTGCATACAGACAATCAGCACAAAAAGACATACTAAAGATATATAGCGGGGAGTGGATTTGAACCACCGACCTGAGGGTTATGAGCCCTCCGGGCACTCCTGATTGAGCGTTTCAGAACAATGTCTAAAACTCTGCCCTACCCCGCTGCGGAATTTCTGTAATCTATAAAAATCAAGAATTTACGCTTCTTTAAAAATATTGCTGATTTGAGAAGAAGAACGCCGCGGGGGAGACTTTCATCCAAAAATTTATTTTGCTTGAGCAAAATAAATTTTTGCCAATGGCAAAATTTTCATTTATGAAAATTTTGGTTTTGAACTCCCGTGCCCTTTCGGACAGAGGATGTTTGTATGCTTTTATAGATTTCTGAGAAACAAAAAGTTTCTAGCAATCCTCCGCAATGGCCAGGCTATGCGACCGCGGCATAACACCAGCAATTTTATTTTTATTTATAAAACTTGTTATAAAAAAATATTTTTGTCAATCGGAGATTAATAAAAATTTTGCAATATCCTCAAAAAAGCGGAAGTGCAAAAAATACAATTAAGAACTTAAAAATATTTCAAATCATTTAATAACTTTAATTTAACAGCACAGCATTTACAACTCCATGCTGCCCAGGCCTTGATGTAATTTTTGCCCTGCCTCTTTCAGTTTCAATTATTGTTCCTTTGGTCATTATGTTTCTCCTGACAAAATGCCTGTTAGCGGGATTTTCCGCAATTGTTTTTATTTTAATCTGCTCATATTTTTTTGTTTTAGGGTCAAAGAGATTTGCTGTATCTGTGCTAAGCACCCGTATCTTTCTGTGGTTGCTTCTTGCCCTCGCATACTTTATTCTTTTCTTTCCCAAACCGGTGAATGCAGGCTCTCTTCCAAGCTCATAAGCGCGCTTCTTTCTGAATGTCTGCTTGTACCTTCCACCACTTGGTTTTCTTAATGATCTTAATTGTGATATTGCCATATCAAACGGAAATATGAGCTTCTTTAAAAAATTTCTGATTTTTTGGCTCAGTAGAAATCCTAAAAGTCAAAAACTAAAGTGGCTGCTCCAGAGCCGCGCTACAGGCAAAATGGCGCATCTTGATT
>JACPMQ010000025.1 GCA_016185955.1 Candidatus Woesearchaeota archaeon
AAAAAGAATCAAGATGCGCCATTTTGCCTGTAGCGCGGCTCTGGAGCAGCCACTTTAGTTTTTGGCTTTTAGGATTTCTACTGAGCCTTTTTTGTGAAAAATTTAAATATGATTCTGTGCAACCTTTGAGGGATGAGAAACGATTTGGACTTGTCAACTTTTGAAGGCAAACAAATGTATTCCATATCCCATAGTATGTCCTCTAGAAGAATGTCTTTGGAAGTAATTGCACAAGAATTAGACAGTGAACCTTCATGGGTTTTAAGGCAGATGTGTTTAACTTTCAAAGGAAGAAAAAGAGAGGATTTGCAGTTATACCTCTGGAGCCAGAACGAATTGAACAGGCATACTGACCAAAATGTGCGTTCTGCAATACTAGGGCAAGCTACAATAGACGAATTGGCATCTTTTTTAGAAACAAAGGTACCTCGTTACATTGTCATTATCCAAAAAACATTATTAAGTGACCATCCATTTTTGGAAGTTAATAATAATCTTTGCGCATATGCAGATTGCTATTCGGCAGATAATTCATTTACAGCATCCAAAAGAAAAGAAGTAGAAACTTATATTGATACTATGCTAAAAACTCTTACACCAATTGTTAGCATAGAGCATAAATACATTTCTGATGCAGATATTACTGAATGGGCAAAGGCTTCAATTAGTGAGTACACATCTACTGGTTCACTGAAAGAGCGCGAGCGCAAAATAGTTGAAATGTGTTATCTTTCTGATGAGCTGCCCTCTCTGTCCGAAATAGGAAAAAAATTTGGGATAAGTGCAGAAAGAGCAAGGCAATTACTCTATCATGCAACAAATGCGATTTTCATGAAGAATTTTAGCAGTTTAATTTATAACTTACAGGAGCAGCGTTTAAAAGCTCTAATGGAAATGCAAGATTACGCTGCAAAACATGGATTACCCACATTAGTTAACCACCTAGTAGAGGAAGAAGCACGCGTTATGCAGTATTCCAAGAAAAAACTCTTAATTAAGTGATTCTCTACAATAGTATTCTCTTATTAACTTTGACAGGATTTTTTTTCATTGCCCTCAAAGCCTCATTATAAGTCAACAGCTTTTCTTTAGCGCCATGATATTGTATAACAGATTCCGCATTTGTCATTCCAAGCTTTAGCGCAAATTCAATGTCATTTTTCCTTATTATTCCTGAAAGAAAGGAAGATGCGAAAGCATCCCCTGCGCCTGTTGTCTCGACAACCTTGACTTTATGCGCTTTGCCAAAATAAATAAATTTCCTGTCAGAAACATAAACCCCATTTTTGCCGTCTGTAATTGCCACTAAATCAGGGCCTAAATTATGGAGCTTATTAAATAAACTTTTGATGTTGTAGTTGCCAGCTAAAATTGAAGCTTCCTCTTTATTTAATATTAAAATTGCGGTTTTTCTTAGGATATTCTTTAAATAAGCAGCTCCTTTTTCAGCTAAGTAGGAGCTTATGTTAAAGGCAACTTTTATCTTGCGCTTAACTGCATAATTCGCCAGCTTTTCCAATGTTTTAAATGAAGTTTCCATCATTGACGAGAAATAGAACCATTTAGCTTTCATCTTTTTTATTTTTATTTCATTGAATTTAAGCTCATTGTTGGAGCCTTTGAACGTAAGAATTGTCCTGTCATGCTTTATGCTGTCAAGAATTATTGAATAGCCTGTTCTTCCATTCTTTGAGCTGACAACTAAAGATGCGTCAACATTTTCTTTTCTTAGTTCTTGCAACACTCTTTTGGAATTTACTCCAGAGCCTATTTTTCCCAAAAAAGCGACTTTATGCCCTAATCTTGACAAGGCAACAGCAGTATTTGTGCCTCCGCCGCCTACTGTAACATTTAGCTCATCTATAAGTATTTTTGAGCCTACAGGATATGCAATGAATTCTTCTTTGCGCTTGTTTATCATCTCGCAGAATTCTGTCCTTGCAAAAACATCAACTGTTGCAGAGCCTATGGTTATTACATCATGCATGGCAAATTCTTTTTATTTGGTGTTTAATAAGTTTTTGTTTGGATTTGTTTAGAGACGCATCCGCTCTTTATGCAAATTTAGTCGTAGTTAGAATGACTAATCCTGATAGTATAAAAGAATCGTTTAATTTTGGAGCCAGCCGTATACTAACTTATTTAGATAATAATGGTCGTATTCTATAAAAAGAAATTTCCACCGCTGCAAAACCAATAAACCGCACATTTGTAAAAATTCCGTTGTTAGATTCTTAAAAAAATCTCTTAAAATTATGCGCTCGCCCATTAGGCTCGCATTCATTGGACGTGGACGATAAGAACGCGGTTGGCATTTTTCCGCACTAAATGTGGTTTGCTACAGAACCAATATCAGCTAATATTATCAAGAACGTCATGCGCATCTACGCTTGTTAAAGACTCTTTTATTTTTTCCCACTCTTTGCCGAACTTCACGCTAAACAAAGTTTTTATCATACCCTTTTCATTGTTTGATATTCTTGCATTCTTGTCCGCTTCTATCAATCCATAAGGATAGCCAACAAAAACAGGATCCTTGCAATTATCTGCAATCATATTTACTGCTTGCATTATTTTTTCCTTTTGCTCTTTGTAAATTTCAAATCTAAAAATGTATTTGGATTTTTCATGCAGCTTTACAAAAGCCATTTCTGCCTTATGGCTATTGCTTTTTATGTCAGCGACAGGATAATAAAGCCATTTTCCCTCAACGCCATACTTATTTAATGCGTTTGCTATGGAATTGCCTTTGTCCGTCATCAATGTGGTTGTTTTGCTCAATCCGCATATTATTATGTTTTTTTCAGCCGCTTTTTTATACAATTCCTCAAAATATTTTTTTTCATTCGTAAAAGTGCATTGCAATGAGCCGTCTAAAACAATCAAGTCATTTTTTTCCAAATCTTTTAATATATCCAAAGCCATCTTCAATTCAGAAAATCTTCTTACAACATTCATCATGCTAGAGATGTTTGCTCTTGCTATGCCTTGCTTAATTGTCTCGTCCATTGAGCTAAATAAAAAATCATTTTTATCAAACTTATCAAAGCCTATGAATTCTGTATTATAATACAGCTCATTACCAATGTTTTTTGATGATGCAAATGCGTAAAATTCCTGTTTCTTTGGCACAATTCTTTTGTTGCCAGAATAAATTGCGCAGTAAATCCTAAAAAAGCCCAATGAGAAGTTTGATGATTTTATTATTTCAGCGCTGCCTGCATCAATAAATGCTATTTTACCGCTATTTGCAATATTTATCTCATGAAAATTATTTTTGTTAAATTGGCATGGCTTGTAATCTTTATCCGGAAAATGGACATAAGAGTCATTAGAATCAAAAATATTCTTTCTTATTAGATTTATGATTTGGTTATATGTTTGATGCATCTTAGTAATTTAGTATAAACTGTTTACACAATTCCGACAAAAGCATCATACGCAGCTCTGCTTACCTTTGCTCCCGTAATGGCAGCGCCATTATGGAACTCGTTGTTTTGTGAAAGAAAAACTACTGTAAATCTCGGTTTATTATTCACAAAGACTATTCCTAAATCATTTTGAACGTCACCAGCAACATCTTTAAAAGAATCTTTGGGTATAAACCCTACTTTATGCGACACAACTACCATATTTTTAGGCAGGAACCTGGGAATAATATAATTCTGGGAGCTATCTATATTGGAAAGCTTATCAATAGCGATTTTTGCGTAACGTTCGCTTAAGATATACCCATTTACAAGAGCTAATAAAATAGTATTGGCATCTTCCGCATTTATGAAGTTAGGGCTGTCTTTACGCCGAGTTGATTTAGTTCCATACATCCATGAATTAAACTCGCTGTCTTTAGCGCCCCACTCTATCATATTCATCTGAAGCTTTTCAAAGCCAACCTTGTCTATTAGCCGTGCTGTCGCATAATTGTCACTAACCCGAATCATTTCTGTTAGATCCCAGTCAACATCTTTAAGAGGAATATTTTCATTTTCAACTTCTTTTAAAATGGATAACAGCACTATCAGCTTGATGGTGCTTGCGGCAACAACTTTTTGTTTCTGGTTATATTCTATAGTTGCGCCAGAGTCTAAGTCTGTTATAACTAGGCTAAGTACTCCATCTGGGTTTAAAGCCTTATGCTCACTGATAATAGCATCTATTTCATCTTCCAATTCTACACCGACAGCTTTTTCATTATCCTTGCTTACTTCTCTACTTTCTTCAAAATTCTCCTCGCATTTGCAAGCTCCAAGCCTTATTTCACTATAGTAGTTTTTGGCATTTCCTGTTGTGGCTATTCTATTAGCCCTTGCGTTAATTAATGCAGAAAGCTCTTTTTCATTGATGCCCCATACGCTGCCGCACTTTGGATATAAGGGATTATGAGGACCTTTCTGATTATCTTCCTTATCCATGTTGCATTTGCCGCACAAATAATCAATCCTTTCCTGTATTCCACAATCTTGGTTTTGCCCTTCCCCATTGACTTTAACTTCTGTTTTATCTTCTTTTGGCTCTTCTTCAAGCTTTTCTTCAATTTTGCCGTCCTTATTGTCTTTAATGATTTCTGTATAAAATTCTGGAAGCATATAGCTATTAAAATCCTCGCACCTACATTGCTCCATTTTTATTTCATCATGCATTTTTTTTGCATCAGAAATCTTTTTTATGTCATTATTCCTTGCTTTGATTAAGGCATTAAGCTCTGCTTCATTAATGTTCCATACGCTGCCGCATTGCGGATATAATGGATTATAAGGTCCTTTCTTATTGTCTTCTTTGCCTTTATTGCATTTGCCGCACAAATAATCAATTCTCTCCTGAACATTGCAGGAATAAGATTGAGGCATGCCTTCGCCAAGTGCATAAACAGAAAAATGCGTTGTTTTTCCGATAACAACCTTGTTTTTTGTGTCTACCTCGGAATTCTCCAGCCGTATCCAATTATTGGAAAGTTCATCAAAAGAGTATATTCCTAGATTTGATTGGTCTGCATCTTTAGGCACATTCCAAGAGGAATAGTCAATATATATTACTGCTTCTCTATCAAAAGTTATATCAGGAGAAAGCTCAAAAACTGTATTTCCTACCATATTAGCAAGCGGAACGTTAATACTCTCTGGACTTTTTAATTTAACTTCTATCAAATTTTTTTTATCAGAATTAAACTCGATTTTTGTGTCTTTGGGTATAGCTAACTTAATTCCCGCGGAATGCTCCAACAGGACTTCTGACATTAGGGTATTTTCTTGCCCCAATGGCAATAATGCCCGCTCTCTTATTTTGTAGGAATAGGTCAGCTTGTCAAAGCTGATTTCTTTATTAAGCGAAGTTAAAGCAACAGGCATTTCTGTGGTGACAATGACAGCGTCATTTGAATAAGTCACTGTTGATTTTGGATTCCTTTTAAGTTCAACATTATCCAAAGGATTTTCTTTTATGCACTGCAGCATCTGTCCGTCTATAAAATTAGAGAATTGCTTTGAGTTGCCTTTATCAATTCCAAATTTATTTTTTGCCCTTAGGAATGAGTTCTCAAGACAGCTGTTGAAATATAATTTTGCTTCCGAAATCTGAGAATTGCCTATGCTAAATGTTTTTTCCCTTTTTACAGATTCGCTGGAAAAGATTAAGATGGCAGACAGCAAAGCTATAACTACCCCAAGAATGAGGAAAATGCTGATTTGGCTTTTTTTTGTGTTAGTCATTTTGTGTTAGTCACTTTTTCTTTTTATCCAAAAGCAAATATTTAAATGTTGCTATCAAGCCTTGCATCAATGGTGCCAATTCGATGGAAATCTTATTATCAATCTTGCTTTTTTTAATTGGGGCTGTTATTATTTGGTACTCTGCTGAAAAATTTGTTCAAAGCGCTGTGGCATTTTCGATTCTTGCTGGGATTTCAACATTCGCTATTGGAGTCATTTTTTCTGGATTTGAGCCTGAAAACCTCTCTGCAGGAATTGCAGGAGCATTAAAAGGATTGTCTGGAGTTGCAATGGGCACAGTAATTGGCTCTGCAATATTTCTTATAACTATTGTATTGGGCGCGACTGCTTTCCTATACAATTTCAAAATAAGTATAAACAAAAAATATATCTGGTTAACTTTTGTTTCCGTGTTCCCTTTGTTATTTTCTATGCTTGATGGCATAATATCAAGAGCAGATGGCATAATATTGCTGGCATTATTTATGCCAACCATGATTTACATATACTTATCTTCAAAAAAAGAAATTTTTGCAACAAGCCATGAAGTTAAAGAACTGTTGGAAACGAATTTTCCACCGTTCATAGAGCGGTGGAAAATTCGTTGTGGTAAAATAAAAGTCAAGCCGAAGAAATGCAAAACTGTGAAATCGGTAAACGGTGCATTTGTAAAAATTCCACCGTTCTATGAACGGCGGAATTTTTACAAAAAGCATTCAAAGTGGCTTTACATTTTTTTGCTGGTAGCATCATTAATTGGAATGACAATTGGAGCAGAGATTCTTGGCAAATCTGCAAAAAACATAATCAGTTATTTTAGCATGTCAAATACACTATTTGGGATGGTATTTGTAGCTTTTGCAGTAAGCTTTGAAGAGTTTGGAAGAACATTAGTGCCGGCAAAAATGAAGCATCCGGAATTGGCAGTAGGCAATGTCTTTGGAACTGTTATCAATTTATTCCTTCTTAATATTGGCATAATTGCTATAATAAAGCCAGTTATTGTGGAAAGAATCATACTGGCTTTATATTTTCCATTCCTAATTGTCTCATTGATGTTTGCAGCAATATTCATATCCAGAGGAAAATTAGGAAAAACAGAGGGTTTTGTGCTAATTGGGCTATATTTAGTGTTTTTAATATTAAATTTTTGGCTAACATGAAAAAATATTTGCCATAGTTGTTGAATTTTTTTCCTTCTTTCTAGAACACTCAAATCCCATAAACAGTCTGCCTTGCATCATTAAGGTAAGGATGCTGGCTTATCATGTTTTTTTGCAAAAGCAGCTCTAATGCATACCTTACTGTCCTTTCTGGAAGGTTTGTAGCAGAGATTATCTCTTTCTGCGTCAAATTGCCTTCGTATGTTAATATTTTATAGATTAATTTCGCGCTTGGCGGAATACCTTTTATGTTTGATGGCAATACAGCAGATGTCCTTTTCTTCAGCTTTTTCTCTATTGAATACTCTTTTGAAAATTGAATAAACAAAGCGTCATATTTAGACTTTTCAATCTCTATTGCTTTGCTCTTTAATGGAACCCGGACATCTCCGTCCATAATAACCACAGGAGAAGAAGCCTGAACATCTGCTATTATTATTGATGATTTATCAGAAACAATCACTGTTGTCTTTTTTTCCAATGAAGCTATTGGCGTTACAGACAATATTTCAGGCTCGTCTAGTATTATAGGCCCATGTGCAGAAAAAGTGTAGCCAGTGCTTCCTGTTGGAGTGGAAATTATGATTCCGTCTGCGCTGTCTTTCCATATATGGTTTCCATTTACATTCAATGAATACCTCATCAATGAAGCGCTCTTTGCAGGAAAAATGCCTATGTCATTCAATGCAGGATATTTCTGGCTTTCATTGAACTTGGCTACAATCCTCGATTTTTTCTGGATATTGTATTTTTTCCTTTCAATTAAGTCTATATGCTGCTGAAATGATGCAGCATCTGACTGAGCTAAAAAGCTCTGCATTGAAGCAATTCCCAATAAAGGAATCTGTTTTTTTCCAAGACTGCGGAATGTTTCAAGTATAAAATTATCATCGCCTACTGCTAATATACAATCAGTGTTACTTTCTGATATTTTTTTGCCCCCAACAATGTTTTCATCTGCCTCAAATTCAAGATTCTTTTTTTTTAAGTAAGAAATTACTTTTTTTGCAAGCTCTATTGATTCGTAGTTGCTTTTGCAAGTTAGGTAATACATGCCTATAACTAATGCTTTTATATTTAAATAACTTGCTGTGTATAGGCAAATTTTGCCTATATTTTTGTTTTTTGTGGATTTATTGCCTCATTAGATAATTATTTTAAAAGCCTTTTTTATCATTAAAAATTCATCATAAAAAATGCAGCTTCATCAACCAATACTGGAAAACAATCAAAAGCTTATACAGCTTGTGCTTGAATTAAAAAGGCAAAGGAATGCTGTAATCTTAGTGCATAATTACCAGAATCCGGAAATGTACAGGATAGCGGATTTTATAGGCGATTCTTTAGGTCTGTCACAGCAAGCTGAAAAAACTGACGCTGATGTTATCTTGTTTTGCGGCGTTAAGTTTATGGCAGAAACCGCAAAAATATTAAATCCAAAAAAAATTGTTTTGCTGCCTACTTTGGAAGCAGGATGCTCGCTTGCCGATATGGCGCTTCCATCACAGCTTGAGAATATAAAAAAAATGCATCCAAATGCTGCTGTTGTAAGCTATGTTAATACAAGCGCTGAGATAAAGGCAATGTCAGACATATGCAAATAATCTTGTGGGACGGTTATTGCTTTGTGCATGATAAGCTAAATGCAAAAATGCTTATGGACTTGAAGAAAAAAAATCCCGAGGCAAAGATAATAGCGCATCCTGAATGCAAGGAAGACATACTGCATATTTCTGATCATATTTGCGGCACAGGAGGAATGGCAAAATTTGCAAATTCAAGCGGAGCAAAAGACTTCATTGTAGTTACAGAGTGCGGCATGACTGAAAAATTAAGGGAAGATGTTCCAAATAAAAATTTTTATTCATTCTGCAATATTTGCCCATACATGAAATCAACTACTTTGCCTTTGGTTGTAAAGTCTTTAGTGCATAATCAGCATGAAATAAATTTGCCAAAAGAAATAATAGCAAAAGCAAAAAAAGCCATCGACAGAATGATGGAAGTGAATTAGCCCAAATCCATAAAAAATAAATTAAATCAAATGGACGAAAAAAGAAAAAAGCTTGTTTTAGAATTCTGGGACAGAAGCAATGTTCTGAATTTAGAAAATAAAGAATACCTTTTATTTGTTAAAAGGGTGATTAATGAAAAACTTAGAGAGGATATTGGGAAAGGAGACATAACAACAAATTCGCTAATAAGCAAGAATGCGCAAGCAAAAGCCGTTGTAATTGCAAAGCAAAACGGCATAGTTGCAGGAATTGATGAATCTTCGCTTTTATTCGAAAATTGCAGAATTGCCAAAAACAAAACTAATGGGGATATTGTTAAGAATAAGGAAATTATTTTTGAAGTGGCAGGAAACGCAAGAAAAATTTTAAGTTGTGAAAGAACTGCCCTTAATGTCATGCAGAGGATGAGCGGGATTGCTACATTAACATCTAACTTAAACAAAATTATAGAAAATAGATGCTTTATTATCGGGACAAGAAAAACTGCTTTTGGCATGATGGACAAGGCAGCAATATCTTGTGGAAAGGGGCTAACTCATAGAATTAATCTGAATGACGGGATACTTATTAAGGACAATCATCTGAAATTTTTAAACAATGATTTTGAAAAAAGCTTTTTGCAATTATGTTTGACAATATGAATCCAGAGCAAATTAAAAGCTCATTAATAAAAATAAAGAATATTCCAAAAACAGAAAATCTGCTTTTTGAGGCTTCTGGGAATATAACTCCGGATAACCTAAAAGAATATTCTATGACCGGCATTGATGTTTTGTCTTTAGGCTTTTTAACACATTCTGTCAATTTTTTTAATTTGTCTATGGAAGCTATGTGATTGACAAAATTTCTTTCTGGCATTATTGCACAATATTTTTAAATCAGATATATTTTTTCTAAATAATGTATGAACTAATCATAACAGAGAAGCCAAATGCCGCTAAAAAAATAGCAGAAGCTCTTGCAGACGGAAAAGCAATCAAGGAGAATATTAACGGCATTCCTTATTATAGGATTACGAGAGGCAAGAAAGACATAGTTGTAGCATGCGCTGTAGGGCATCTTTATGGGCTGGCTGAAAAAGAAAAGAAAAAATGGACGTATCCTATTTTTGACATTGAATGGAAGCCGGCTGCCGAAGTCAGCAAAAAATCGGCGTTTTCTAAAAATTATCTCAATGCAATAAAGAAGCTTGCTAAAGAAGCAAATGAATTTACCGTTGCATGCGATTACGATCAAGAAGGCTCTGTTATCGGCAAAAACATAATCTTATTTGCATGCAAAAGAAAAGATGCAAACAGGATGAAATTTTCTACCCTCACTAAGCCAGACCTTGTGGAAGCTTATGAAAACAAAAGCAAACATCTAGATTGGCCGCAGGCAATTGCTGGTAATACAAGGCATTACCTTGACTTTTATAACGGCATTAATTATTCAAGGGCATTAACCTCGTCAATAAAAACAGCAGGCAGCTTTAAATTAATGTCCACAGGCAGGGTTCAAGGCCCTACTTTAAAGATAATTGTTGACAGGGAAAAAGAGATAAAGGCATTCAAGCCAGTGCCTTTCTGGCAGATAGAATTGCAGGGAATTGTAACCAATTCTAATATTATTGCATGGCACAAGGAAGACAAGTTCTGGGAAAAAGAAAAAGCAGATAAGGTAATGGAAAAAGTAAAGAATGAAAAAAAAGCTTTTGTTATTAACGCAGAAAAAAAACAGTTCCAGCAGTTAGCTCCTGCGCCATTTGATCTTACAACTTTTATTCCAATTTGGCTAAAAACCTGCTTTCAAGGAAATTATTGCAGCCTAATAATGGCAAAAAAACAGATCCTGCGCATCCGGCTATTTTTCCCACTGGAATTTTTCCTGCAGATATAAATGAGCGAGAAGAAAAAATTTATGATTTAATTGCCAAAAGGTTCATGGCTACTTTTGCAGAGCCTGCAGTGAGGGAAACAATGACAATTGAAATAGACTGCAAGAATGAAGCTTTTATTGCAAAAGGCACAAGAACAATAGAAAAAGGATGGCATATCTTCTATGAGCCTTATGTCAAGCTCGAAGAAGAAGAGTTGCCTAAAGTAAACAAAAATGATGAAGTAACGGTGAAAAAAATAATTTTGCATAGCAAAGAAACAGAGCCACCAAAGAGATACACTCCGGCTTCTATAATCAAAGAGCTTGAAAGAAGGAATTTGGGGACAAAATCAACAAGATCCGAGATTATAGATACCTTGTTTAAGAGAGGCTACACAACAGGAAAGGCAATTGAAGCAACCGACTTAGGGATAAAAACAGTTGAGACGCTGGAAAAATATTGCCCCAAGATAGTTGATGAAGAGCTTACAAGGCATTTTGAGAAGGAAATGGAATTGATAATGGAAGACAAAAGAAAAAGCCAAGACATACTTGATGATGCCAGAAGAAAAATAGAGGAAATACTTTCTGATTTCAAAAAGCATGAGGAATATATTGGCAAGGAATTGCTGGAAGCAAACATTGAGACAAGAGATGAGCTGAGCAATTTGGGCAAATGCCCTAAGTGCGATGAAGGAGAGCTTCACATGAGAAAGGGCAAATATGGAAGCTTTATCGCATGCAATAAATATCCGGAATGCAAAACAACATTTTCCCTGCCTTCAAATGCTTTAATAAAGCCTGCGCAAAAAATATGCGAAAAATGCAGCTATCCTATGGTATTAGCTATCAAAAAAGGCAAGAAGCCGATGGAATTCTGTATAAACCCAAAATGCCCGAGCAAGCACGTGGAGGGTGATGCTGGCAGGCAAGCAAAAGATATTGCAAAAGGCATTATAGAAAAAGAATGTCCAAAATGCAAAGAAGGAAAGCTTGTTTTGAGAAGCTCAATTTATGGGAAATTTTATGGATGTTCGCTTTATCCAAAATGCAGATACACTGAAAAGCTGGGAGAAGGCCCTCTTAAACAGGATTTTGATAAAAAGGCGTAAAAACCTTTGTGAACGGTAATAAAGCATTTTAAGGTTTTTCTGGCAAAAAAAAGCGTTTTTCACCAAAAGTTTATAAGGAAATTTATTTATAATCAAAGATTCCACCAATAAAATATTAGTGGAAATTTTGTAGTGCAACGCTTACCAACGTAACTGGTAAAAATTCCAGCGTGCTGGAATTTTTACAGGACAGAAAACATTATAAACCAATATAAACAACTGAAAATAAAATGAAGTACAAAACAATTTTATTATTGGTTTTGTTGGTTGGAATTGTAGTATTAGCTGGATGCAAGCAAAGCTCCACAGGCTATGCAACCTATAATCCGCAGCAAGGGCAGCAACAGCCTTATGTTGGCGGCGGCTGCGGAGTCGCGCCTGCAAGTAATTATGAGCCAGCTTCAACACAAGCTCAGGCTAACAGCCTATAATATGAAATTAAAACTTTCAAAAAATGGCTTTAAGCAAAGACGAGCAAAAAGAGCTTAAGCAGCATAGCATAAGCTCTAATAAACCTCAGCTGAACCAGCCAATAAAAAAGTCAAGAAAATGGCTCATAGTAAGCGTATTATCAATAATATTGGTTTTAAGCGTGATAATAAGTTTTGCAGTGGTTAATGCAAACAAGCCAAGCCCTTACGATGGGCTTGCAAAATGCCTTACAAGCAAAGGCGCAGTCATGTATGGCGCTATGCAGTGGTGCAAATACACCCAAGGGCAAAAGGCAATGTTTGGCAATTCATTTAAGTACATAAACTACAAGGAATTTACTGAATTTCCTGAAAAGTTTGGCAAGATTAAAAAAACTCCGACATGGATAATAAACGGAATGGCTGTCGAAAACGCGCAGCCAATTGAAAAGCTTGCGCAGCTTTCAGGCTGTAAAATTTGAACTCAAAAAAGAGGTTAAAATGGAAAAAAAGCATGACGAAAACAAGGAGAAAAGTCATCACGAGGCACATGAACATCATCATGCAGACAAAAAGGAAATTTCCAAAAAAATAAAAATAAAGCTTCCAAATCTTGAAAGCAAAAAAATAATTAATTTGCTGGTAATATTATTAAGCTTAACATTGCTAATAAACCTATTTTTAACTTTTAGCATTAGCAGCAATGCAAAAGCAAAAATACAGCAGCTTAAGGAAGAGGCAAAGCCTGCAATTATACAGCTTGTGACTATAAAAGACTCAAAATGCAGCACATGTTTTGACATTACCGAAGAAATAAGCGGCATTAAAAGCAAAAATGTCAATATAACCAAGGAAGAGAATTTAAACCTTAACTCAAATAAGGCAAAAGAGCTAATTGCCAAATACAAAATAGAAAAGATTCCTGCATTTTTGGTTTTTGGAGATATACAAAAGCTTAACACAGTGCTAAAAAAAGAAAAAGATGCATTGGTATTTGAAGCTGCAGCAGCGCCTTACACTAATGCAGCCTCAAGCAAAATTATCGGAGAAGTTTCCTTAATTATGATAACAGATGCGTCATGCAAAAAATGCAGTGATTTGGCGTCTTTTATAGGGCAGTTAAAAGGCATAGGTGTTTTAATAAAAAATGAAAAAACGATTGAGAGGAATGAGGCATCTTCCCTAATATCAAAATATAAAATAGAAAAAATACCATCAATAATACTCTCGAAAGATTTGTCTGCGTATACTGATGTTGCTGAAAGCTGGTTCCAATTAGGCACAGTGGAAGAAGATGGAAGCTATGTGTTGAGGGAAATAAGCCCGCCGTACCTCGACATAAATAAAAGCAAAGTAGTTGGTTTAGTTGATATTACTTACTTAACGGATAAAAGCTGCAAAGAATGCTATGATATAGACAAGCATAAGCAGATTTTAACAAGCCCGAAGGGATTTAATATAAATGCCAACAGTGAAAAAACATTGGACATTTCAGAAGAAGAGGGCAGTAAGCTGGTTAAAAAGTATAATATTACTGGCGTGCCAACAGTGATTTTATCAAGCGAAATTTCTTCTTATCAGTTTGCAAAGGGCTTGCAGCAGTTTTTCACTGTCAAAGAGGATGGAAGCTACATTTTTACAAACTTCCAGGCAATGGGCAGTGCAGTTTATAAGGATTTAAAGGAAGGTAAAACTGTAAGCGTTACTCCCCCAACTCAAGGATGATTAATAGCTAATAATAACCAATAAAATTTTAGAATAAGAGTGGAATAAGAGTGAAAAAATGGAAGAAAAAAAACATCATGAATCGGATAAGGAATATTTTAACCACACAACATTGCTTTTAATAGGTTTAATATCGGTATTGCTTATATTTAACCAAATACAAATTCAATTGGTATCTGCATCCTTAAATGGTGCAGGTTCTGTCAGCTTTGCGAGCAAAAAAATCACAGGTAAAGTAGATTTAAAGAATGTTGATATTCCGTCAATAAAATCAACTGCGCAGGGAATTGCCGCGCTCTTTCCAATTGCTAAAATAAAAACAACAGAAGATGCAATAGCAATTATGATACCTACAGGAACTCCGGAGTATGGAAATTCAATGGGAGTTTCATTTGATGAGCCTATAAAATCAATGGAAGCAATGGCTAATGCTTATCCTGCATTAAAAAAGCAGGCACAGGAAAAGCCTGAAGTATGGCAGCGCTACTTGAATCTTGCTGCTGCTCCAAGAGGAATTGCATGCGAATTCTGCTGCGGAGTTGGAGCTCAGGGAATTGATTCAAAGGGAGACTTAAGATGCGGCTGCCAGCACAATCCGGCTGTGCAAACCATAACATTATGGCTTATGCTCAATACAGATTACACAGATGCGGAAATTTTAAAGGAAGTTTACAAATGGAAGTCATTATTTTTCCCAAAAAATATGGTTGAGCTTGCAACACAAATAGCCGGTGGAGATTCATCAGTTTTAAAAGATTTGCCTGGAATGGTAGGAGGTTGCTAAAATGAACAAAAATCTGTTAATAACAATAGTGCTTGTAGTATTGGTGCTTATATCCGCAGTGCAGGCAGTGCAGCTAAATTCAGTAAAGAATGCATTAGCGCAGAGCGATTTAAGCCTTGGCAAAGCAAATTCTGTAAAAAGCTCTGACAAAAGCTCAGCAGCAAGCATCCAAAATTTGCCTCAGATGGTAGGCGGTTGTTGATTTTTTTTATTGTTTTTATTATTTTGTCCAGTAAAGTCCTAATAACACGTAGATTGGCTTTGCATACTTCCAAATAAATTCTGTATTAACTAGAATGATAACAAAAATAATTTTTAAAACAAAAATAAAATATCTTTTGCTTTTGTTTTTTGCCATGATTTTTTTAATAGCCGGTTGCTCAAAGAATAAGGATGCGGATGTTTTAGACATAGATTTAAGAGAGCATAAAAATCTTGTGATGCATATTCACCCAACTCTTGAGATAGAAATATTGGGAGAAAAACAGCTGATTCCCAGCTATATGGGAAGATCAGATAAAGGAATGAGCGTAATACATGCGCATGATTCAAGTGGAAATTTGCACATAGAATCGCCTTTCTCTCACCAATTTTATTTAAAGGATGTTTTCACAATTTGGGAAAAAAACTTTAACTCAACATGCATATTTGATTATTGCACAGATAAAAATCATACATTGGAAGTCTTTGTCAATGGAATAAAAGATGGCAGATTTGGAGATATACCCTTAAATGACCATGATAGCATAAAGGTGGTATACAAAACGTAGCTGCTAACACTCCCTAAAGGGTTTTTGTGAA